>NZ_RAIN01000005.1:0-516214 GCF_003610155.1 Rhizobium sp. WW_1 | reverse complement strand
GCGCGTGCCCCAAAGCAAAAGGGCGATGTGGCCGGCCAGAGCGACGAGGCCGAAAATAAGCGCCATGATGGTCCTCCATATGCCTGCGATGCCCGGACATGCGCCGGACAGCAATATCATCATCAGCTAAAATTTCATTAACCGACTATGTTTTACTGCCTTTCGGCCTTTTGCAAGGCCCGATTGTCATAAAACGAGATAAGAAATAAATTTATGACGTAAAATCAATATAATATCCAATTATTGATTCTGTCATTATTCTCTAAGAATATTCTTTCCAACCGAAAAAACTGGTCAGAGAACGACGCTTTTCTGCTCGCGACGACACCAATTCGCTTTGATCCATCCGACCAATGCCTAATATAACATATAAGGTCATATAGCCGCGCGGCGAGCCCGCGGACTGCAAAGACAGACTTACGAGGATTTCGGGATGGTATGTTCTATCTGTATCACATGCGGCACCCAGTTCGGCGAACGCGGCGAGCCGCCGTCAAGCTGCCCGATCTGTGAGGATGACCGTCAATTCGTGCCCCGATCAGGACAGGAATGGACCGAAATGGCAATTCTCGGCAAAACGCATGCCGTCGTCTGGAATGAGGAGGCAAAGGGTGTCCATAGCCTGCAGATTTCACCCTACTTCGGCATCGGCCAACGCGCCCTTCTGATCGAAGGGCCAGATGGCAACATCCTCTGGGACTGCCTCAGCCTTATCGACGAGGCAAGCCAGGCCCGAATTGCCGCAATGGGCGGCTTAAGTGCGATCGCCATTTCGCATCCCCATTTCTACTCATCGATGCTCGAATGGAGCGCGACCTGCGGCGACGTACCGATCCATATCCATGCCGACGATGCCGAATGGGTACAGAGACCCGGCGATTCCTTGCGCCTGTGGGCGGGTGAGACGCTGTCGATCGGCGAGGCAACCATGATCCGATGCGGCGGTCATTTTGAAGGCAGTTCCGTGCTTCATTGTCCCTGGCTCGAAGATGGCCGCGGCGCCCTCTTCGTCGGCGATACCATGCAGGTGACGATGGATCGCAAGTTCGTCAGCTTCATGCGCAGCTATCCCAACCTCATCCCCCTCGACGCCAGGGCCGTGAAAGCAATATCGGACGCGGTTCGGCCCCATCGGTTCGACGCGATCTACGGCGCGTTTCCCGGCCGCACGATCGAGACCGATGGCAACCGCGTGGTGGAACGCTCGATGGAGAGATACGTGAAGGCGATTGCAAGTTGAGACTTAATGCTATCGTGCGTACGACCGGTGACACGCATCCCAGTTGCCCGATCCCTTGCAAAACCTCATCGCCATGGGTCGTGACGGATCATGATTAAAGGCAACTTAACGCTTCTCGATCATATCTGAGCGCATGTCTCATTAAGACATGCGCGGCGCCATGACGGCATTTGCTGGAATGACCATGACGTTTGTCCCATCCGGCGCGTCGGCTTTTCAACCATCGACACGTTGGATCACTTTCAAGGACCGATCCCGTGCAGACCCGTTTCAATTTGATGACGAAAATCTTGGTGGTGGCGTCCCTGGTCGTCATCGCCGCCCTCTGTGGTTTTTCAGTTTATATTGACAGCCTTCAGCGCGGCTTGGCCCGAGACGCGATCAAAGGAGAGATCGAATCCTCAGGCCTTCAGGCCTCCCAGAGCATTTCGAACTGGCTGGGCGCCCGCGTCATGCTGACGGAGCTTGCCGCAAATGCCGCCGCCAAGGTCGGAAATCCGGCGGCCATCAGCAGCGCTTTCGACAATCCCGTGCTGCTGCGTGAGTTCATGTCCACCTATGTCGGCGATGAGCAGGGCGTCTTTACCAGCGTTCCCAACCAGCCGCTTCCGGCGGACTACGATCCGCGCAAGCGGCCCTGGTACAAGGATGCCGTAAAGGCCGACAAGCTGGTCCTGACCGATCCCTACAACGACGCCTCGACGGGCAACGTCGTCATCAGCGCCGCCATGCCGGTCAAGCGCGACGGCAAGCTGTTCGGCGTCGCGGCAAGCGATTTCTCGCTCGGCTCGCTCATTTCCATGATCAAATCGGTCACGATGGGCGGCAAGGGTTCGGCATTCCTGGTGAAGAACGACGGGACCATTTTGGTCCATCAAGATCAGCAGCTGGTCACCAAGAAGCTCGCCGACGTCTTCCCGCAAGCGACACCCGTCATCGGCTCGGCCATTTCCGAGACGACTTTCAACGGCAAGCCCGTTCTCGTCAGTTTCCTGCCCATTGAGGGTCTGCCCCGTACGGATTGGTATCTGGGCGTAGAGATAGACCGCGACATGGCATTCGCCGGGATCGTGAAATTCCGCATCGCTGCAGCGATTGCGACCCTCGTCGGAGTCATCGCGCTGATCGTCGTGCTGGCAGCGCTGCTGTCGAGGCTGGTACTCCGGCCGGTCCTGCAGATGACGAGCGTCATGGGCAGGCTTGCCGGCGGTGATGTCTCGGCCGAGATCCCCGGAACCGACCGCAAGGACGAGCTCGGTCGCATGGCTGCGGCCGTTGCCGTCTTCCGAGATAATATGATCCAGCGCGGCCGGCTTGCGAAGGAGGCCGAAGACACGCGCCTGCTCAGCGAACAGGAACGGCGTGAGCGCGAAACCCTCAAGGCCAGCGAGGAAGAACAGATCGCTTCCGCCGTGCACGCGCTCGCAGATGGCCTGGGCCGTCTTGCAAACGGTGATCTGGTTCACCGCATCACCGCCCCCTTTGTTGGCGATCTCGATCGTCTGCGCAACGACTTCAATACGTCCGTCGCAAGGCTGAATGACGCCATGACGACAGTTGGACGAAATGCCAGGGCAATCGACACCGGCGCGGGAGAAATCCGCGCTGCCGCCGACAACCTCGCGCGACGCACCGAGCAACAGGCTGCCTCGGTCGAAGAGACCGCAGCAGCCCTGGAAGAAATCACCACCACGGTCAAGGACAGTGTCCGCCGGGCCGAGGAAGTCGGGCAGCTCGTCACCCGGGCTCGAAGCGGCGCGGAAAAATCCGGCGAGATCGTCGAAAAGGCCGTCGGCGCGATGAACATGATCGAAAAATCTTCTGGCGAAATCTCCAACATCATCGGTGTCATCGACGACATTGCCTTCCAGACCAACCTGCTGGCGCTCAATGCCGGCGTCGAGGCGGCTCGCGCCGGCGAAGCCGGTAAGGGCTTTGCCGTGGTCGCCCAGGAAGTCCGCGAGCTCGCCCAGCGTTCGGCGCAGGCGGCCAAGGAGATCAAATCGCTGATCACCGCGTCTGGCGAGCAGGTCAAGAGCGGCGTCACCCTCGTCAACCAGACGGGCGAAGCGCTTGAGGTGATCGTCCGCGACGTCCAGGAGATCAACAGCAACATCGAAGCGATCGTGCGGGCCTCGCGTGAACAATCGACCGGCCTGCAGGAAATCAACACCGCCGTCAACACGATGGATCAGGGCACGCAACAGAACGCCGCCATGGTCGAGGAACAGACGGCGGCAAGTCATGGCCTCGCATCGGAAGCTGCGACATTGAATGAGCTGCTCGCACAGTTTCGCATTGCCGAGCCGGCGATCCAAGCGCCACGCACGCGTCGTGCCGCCTAAGGCGGAAAAGATCGAGAAAGACCCGCCCGCCGAAATTGCGCAAGCAGAAGAGGCGGGCGGCGAAGCACACTCTGCGCATGGTTCCTGGAGTTGTGTTCTGGCCGAATGAGGCGATGGGCTGTCTCTCCCACCGGAAAAGCGCTCGACTAGCTTTCCAGCGCCGCCTGCTTGTCCTTCACCAGCCGCGCCGGCAGGTTGACGGTGACACACAGTCCGCCGAGGCTCGAGCGGGCAAGCGTCAGCTTGCCGTCATAGGCTTCGACCAGATCCTTGGCGATCGCCAGACCGAATCCAGTCCCGGCGATGCTTTCGTCCAGCCGCCGGCCGCGACGGATGAAGGCCATCTCCGCATCCTCGGGCAGGCCGGGACCATCGTCATCGATGCGCAACTCCACGCCCTCTTGCTCGGCGAGCTGCGACAGGCGAACCTTGACCTTGCCGGCGGTCCATTTCCTGGCATTGTCGATCAGGTTGCCGGTGATGTCGGCAAAATCAGCCTCGTCGATCGCCAGCCACATCTCGGGCGGCGCGACGAGTTCGAAATCGATCTTGCGCTCGCTCGACAAGCGCCGCATGACCGAGATGATCTTCTGCAGATCGGCGCTTGCGTCCATGACACCGACCGTATGGGCGGCCGCCAGGCTCGCGCGGGTCTGCGCCAGCGTTCGCTTGATCTGCGCTTCCATCCGGCTGACCTCCGTCTGGATCGCCGCGGCCCGCTCCGACATGCCCTCTTCCGACAATATGCGCGCGGTCGCCTCAAGGGCTGCGAGCGGCGTCTTTAGGCCATGCGCGAGATCGCCGGCGCGCGCGCGCGCCTGCGTCAACTGCGTCTCACGCGACGCAAGCAGGCCGTTCAGATCGTCCACAAGCGGCTGGACCTCCCGCGGAAACTGACCGGTGATCTTGCGTGCCGATCGCTCCTGCACCGCCATCAAAGCCGCGCGCAGGTCGTTCAACGGCCGCAGCCCGTATCTAAGGAAGGCGACCACCGCCACGATCAAGGCAGCCGAAAGCACGCCGAGCGACGGCGCCATGGCATAGAAGAAGCGCCAGCGCGCCGGTGCGAGCTCGCGATTGTCGAGCGCCATCAAGATATCGACGATCTGATCGCCCGTGGCCGAGGGAATGGAAATGGAGCGTTCGACGGCAAGAAGATGGCCGCCGTTTGGCCCCTTCATATCCGTCGCCCGGCCGGCATCGCGCGGACGAGCGCGAAGCCAGGGCAGATTTTGCTCCCAGAGCGATTGCGAACGCAACTCTACATTGCCGTTGCGGCCAATCTGCCAATAAAATCCACCATTCGGGATACCGAAACGGGAATCGCTTGGCGTATCATCGAGAAAGAGCTGGTTGGACGAGTTGATATCGACCGCGGCGAGCAGCACGCGCAGCTCCTCGTCTATCTCGGAGAGGGCAAGAGCCCTGACCGCCAGTCCGGAAATGGCATTGATGCCGACGCCCGCAAGAAAGGTTGCGACGATGATCGCTACCGCAGACCCCAGCAGCAACCGTCCTCGCAGCGAAAACGGCGTCATGACGGCGGCGCCTCACGCGGGATGATATAACCCTGGCCACGCCGCGTCTCGATGACCGTGCCATCGAACTTGCGCCTGAGGCGTGCGACGACGACCTCAAGCGCGTTCGACAGAAGCTCCGTCTCTTCGTCGTAGATGCTGTCGGCGATCTGTGTCCGGGAAAGCACGGTGCCGGCATTGTGCATGAGATAGGCAAGAAGCCGATATTCCAGCGCCGTCACCTGCACCGGTTGCCCGCGAAACGAAACCGTACGCTGGCGCGTGTCGAGCTCCAGCACGCCGTTCGAGAGGATCGGCGAGGACTGCCCGGCGGCACGGCGCATCAGGGCACGTACACGCGCCAGAAGCTCCTCCATGCGGAAGGGTTTGGTCAGATAGTCATCGGCGCCGGCATCCATGCCGTCGACCTTGTCGCGCCAGCCGTCACGCGCGGTCAATATGATGACCGGCATACCGCGACGCTCGGCACGCCAGCGTCGCAACACCGTCAGGCCATCCAGCTTCGGAAGCCCCAGATCCAGGATGACAAGATCGAAATGCTCGATATCGCCGCGATACCAAGCTTCCTCGCCGTTGCTCACGGTCGAGACAACATAATGCTGATCCTCCAGGCAACGGCGCATGTCCGCCACAATACTGGGCTCGTCCTCAGCAATAAGAATGCGCATTCTCAGCGTCTCTCGATCACGGCGAGTGTTGCACCGTCGAGCACTATGTCACCACGTTTACCGTCCGGCTTCAATACGCGCACGGCATAGGCCTGGCGCCCTGCCCGGCGAACCCGCTTGATTCGCAGCACCCTTCCAGGCATTTCGCGTGCGACGACAGCATAGATTTCCCGCAGTGGCCGCAAGCTGCCGGCATCCTCGATCAGGATATTGCTGTGCGAGCGAGTTGATGCCTCCACGCCTGGCGCGCTTAGCAAAGCCGCCACCAAGAGAACGGACAACCGGCGGGGCCAGCCGGCTCTTCGCCCGAATATGCGCAACGATATAAATCCTTCTTTCGAGATTGCACGCAGGCCGTGTCCCACGCCAATGCAACATAGCTTTCACAACATTACAATTCCCTGACAATGCCCGTAAGAGAGCTGCAAATTAAAAGGTGTATAAGCGTTGACAGATGGCACGCTGATTGTGCCGAGTTTCGTTCCGCAGAAGTTATCATGACTATCCAGATTTCGTCGATTACCCCAAATGCCAGCCTCTCGGTTTTCTCAGGCGGCGTTCGGCCTGAGTTTGTCCGCAATGAAACCCTCGTGGACATATTCAAGGCGACAGCTGCTCGCTGCCCCGAGAAGACGGCGTTGACCCTGATCGGAACGGCGGAGGCGATGAGCTACGCCGAACTCGACCGGTTGTCTGACGAGGCTGCGCAGGCGCTTACCCGCCGCGGTATTGGCCCGGGCGATTTCGTCGGCCTGTGGTTCCAGCGTTCGCTCGAACTTCATGTCGCGCTTCTTGCGATCCTCAAGGCAGGTGCCGCCTACATCCCCTTCGATGCCGCCGCCCCTTCTGACCGCGTTGCCATCAGCCTTGCCGATTGCGGCGCCAAATGGCTGCTGACGCATGACGAGAAGGCCGCGCTTGCACCTGCTTTCGACGGCCAGACGCTCATTCTCAAGACGCTGCTTGCAGAAGATGGCAATGGCGTTGCGCCGCGCGCCGCCACCTGCGACGATCCCGCCTATGCCATCTACACCTCCGGCTCCACGGGCAAGCCGAAGGGCATTGTCATCACGCATCGGAACATCTGCCATTATCTGCGGGCAGGTAACGACGTTCTTGGCATGGTCGAATCGGACGTCGTTCTTCAGCAGGCCTCGGTTGCCTTCGATCTTTCGCTCGAAGAGATATTCGTTCCCTATCTGGTCGGCGCGACGCTGAAGGTAGCGACGTCTGCCGTCATGGCCGAGCTCGACAGGCTCGCCGATGTGCTGGAAGCAGAAAAGATCACGGTCATCGACACCGTGCCGACCCTGCTCACCATGCTCGAGCGCGACGTCGAAAGCCTGCGCGTCATCATCGTCGGCGGCGAAGCCTGCCCGCCCGCGATCGTCAGCCGCTTCTCCAAGCCGGGCCGGCACCTGATCAACACCTATGGTCCCACCGAGACGACGGTGGTTGCGACCTATGCCGAACTCGACCCTTCGAGGCCAATTACGATCGGCTGCCCGATTGCCAACACGACGGCTTATGTCGTCGACGAAAATCTTCAGCTCGTCGCGCGCGGCGACACGGGCGAGTTGCTGATCGGCGGACCGGGCGTTGCCGCCGGCTACAGAAATCTGCCTCAGCTGACGGCGGACAAGTTTATCGCCAACCGCTTCGCGGCCCATGACGATCCGGTACTCTATCGCAGCGGCGACGCCGTGCTAATGGACGAAGAGGGCCAGCTGCATTTCCTCGGTCGTATCGACGACCAGGTCAAGATCCGCGGCTACCGCATCGAACTCGGCGAGATTGAGACTGTCGTCGGCGAGCTTGCGGATGTGAAGGCCGCCTCCGTGGTGGTGCATCGGCCGCCGGATGGCGAAGAGATGCTCGTCGCCCATGTCGTCACAACGGGCAACAGCTTCGATCGGGACAAGGCCCGTGCCGTGTTGGCGGCCAAGCTGCCGCCCTATATGGTGCCTGCCGCTTGGCATAGCCATGTGTCGCTGCCGCGTCTCCCCTCGGGCAAGATCGATCGCAAGACGCTTGCCGCAATCCCGCTGGTGGCGGATCAATCGACACAAGCCCAGGAAGCGCCGCGCACCTGGACAGAAGCGCAGCTGCTCAAGGCGGCAACCGAGGCCCTTCGCCTGCGTTCGATCAATTTCGAAGCTGACTTCTTCACCGAACTCGGCGGTCACTCCATGCTGGCGGCACGGTTTGTTTCCGAAGTCCGCAAGATCCCGCTGCTTGCGGGCATCGCCCTGCGCGACGTCTATGCAGGCCGCACGTTGCGTGGCATTGCGGCAATCCTGGAGCAGCGCACGGAGCGCACTTCCGCGCCGGAGCGCAAGAATTTCGAACCTGTTCCGTGGCGCCGGCGCTTCTTCTGCGGCCTGGCCCAGGCCGTGGTGCTGCCTTTCATCGTCGCGCTCGCGACGTTGCAATGGATCGGCCTGCTGCTCGCCTCGATCCTGCTGATCGATGACGGCGCGTCGGTCTGGAATGAGATACTCATTCTCGGCGGCGTCTATCTCGCCCTCAATCTCGGCGAGAAGCTCGTTGTCGTCGCCCTCAAATGGCTGGTCATCGGCCGCACACGGCCCGGCGTCTATCCGCTGTGGGGCACATATTATTTCCGCATCTGGCTGATGCAGCGCATCGTTCAGCTCACCGCGCCGAAATTCCTTAAGGGGTCGCCGCTCATCCGCGTCTACATGCGCGCGCTCGGCGCCAAGGTCGGCAAGGATGCGATGATCGACGAATTCGAGGAAGGTGCGATCGACCTGGTCCGTGTCGGCGCAAGATCCAGCCTGGGTGTCAAGGTGAAACTCGCCAATGTCGAGGTCATCGGCAATCAGATCCATGTCGGCACGATCGATATCGGCGAAGGCGTACAGATCGGCAATGGCACCGTCATCGGCCACAATGTCACGATCGGCGACGGCGCGATCATCGGCGATCTGACGGCCCTTGCCGCAGGCACCCATGTCGAGGCTCACACGTGCTGGGATGGCTCGCCCGCTCGCCAGACGGGCCATGCGGAACACGAGGTCATGCCCGCGCATCCGGAGCTTGGAACCGTCGGCCGCATCTTCCAGTTCGCCGCCTATTTCGTCGCCTATAATCTCAGCCTCGTCGTCGGCCTTTTGCCGATCTTCCCGGCCTTTTACCTCTTCACCGCAGTGCAGCAGATTTACGCGCCCGGCACCGACGAAGCGCTGTCCTGGGGAATGATCGCAGCACTTTCCTGGCCGGCCGCCTTCCTGTTGATCGTCGTGTCGATGGCTGTGGTCGTCGCGCTTAGATGGGTGCTGCTGCCCCGTGTGGTACCGGGTCGCTACTCCATCTTCGGTAACCTCTATTTCCGCAAGTGGGTCGTCGGCCTGACGACCGAGGCCATGCTGGAAACCTTGAACTCGCTGTATGCCACCGTCTTCATGCGCAACTGGTACCGCCTGATGGGCGCCAAGATCGGCAAGGGCACGGAGATTTCGGCCAATTTCGCCGGCCGTTACGACCTCATCGAAATGGGCCGTGACAATTTCATCGGCGACGAGACGATTTTCGGCGACGAAGAAATCCAGAACGGCTGGATGGTGCTCAAGCGCCTGAAGACCGGGGATCGCTGCTTCTTCGGCAATTCCTCCGTGATTTCGCAGGGTGCCGTGATCGAGAGCGATTCACTCGTCGGCATCAAGACGCGCCTGCCCGATTCCATGCATGTCAAGGCAGGCGAAACGTGGTGCGGCAGCCCGGCGTTCCAGTTGCCGACACGCGAAAGATTGCAGGCAGCTGCGAGCGCCACCTATGCACCGCCTCTGCGCATGCGCCTTGTGCGCATTGTATTCGAAGCTATGCATACCTCGCTGCCAACAGCCATCCTCATCGTCATGGCGCTCTTCATGTCCGACATGATGGCGGGAGAGATCGACAACGGCGCCTGGGGCAGCCTGTTCTGGACGCTGATGGCTGCGGGTCTGGCAACTTCGGGCATCCTCTATCTGGTTGCCGTCGCATTCAAATGGACCCTGATCGGCACCTACAAGCCGATGAACCGGCCGATGTGGTCCTGGTGGTCCATGCGCACGGAGGCTGTGGCGGTCTTCTACGGCGGCCTCGCCAGCAAGATGCTGCTCGACTATCTGCGCGGCACGCCGTTCCTGCCCTGGCTGCTCCGCCCCTTCGGCGCCAAGATCGGCCAGGGGACGTGGATCAACAGCACCGACATCTGCGAGTTCGATTGCACCAGCATCGGCGACCATGCGGTTATCAACATGGGTTCCTGCCCGCAGACCCATCTCTACGAGGACCGCATCATGAAGGTCGGCCGCATCAAGATCGGAAAGGGTGTATCTGTCGGCTCGGGCAGCACGGTGCTCTACGAAGCCAATGTCGGTGATTTCGCCGAGATCGGGCTGCTGACCCTTGTCATGAAGGGCGAAGCCATTCCGGCGGGCACATCGTGGGTCGGCGCACCCGCCCAGGCCGTGCAAGTCGAAGCGGAAGCCGCTCCGGTCGTCCAAAAAGAGGCCCTGCCCTCCGCCGCCGCGTGAGCAGCGGCATGACGGCCGCTCGATCCGAGGTCGTCCTGACGGTTGCCAATGCGATCGCCATCCTTGTCCGCCCGGCACCGGGCGGACGCCATGAGCGAGATGAAGCCGCAGAAGCTGCGCTGAGACGTGCCGCGCAGCGTGACGATCTTTCCATCCGTCGCCGGCCAACCGACCGACCGGTGTTGGGTCCTCCCTATCACGAGTTGGGCGTTTCGCTTTCGCATCGTGCCGATCTGCTGCTGGCGGCCTTTGCGCCCGATGGCGCGGTCGGTGTTGATATCGAGATCGAGGATACCAGTGGCCTCGATCCGATCGCCTTTGCTACCGATCATTTCTCTCCGAAGGAAGCGGCCGCTTTGGCTGCATTCGATAGCGCGACGGCGTTGGAGATGTGCTATCGCCTTTGGGTCGCCAAGGAAGCCGCATTGAAGGTGACCGGCCGCGGCATCTTCGATGGGGTGGACGAACCGGATCTGGCCGGACAATTGGACCTTGTCCGCTGCGACAGCGCATCCATACGCCTTGACGCCCGAGGACGGCTGCCAGCTATCGCGCTTACTGTCACCCGGCTTGCCGGGTGGACGGATAAGCCGGTCTATTGCGCGGTTGCGAAGAATCTGAGCTGAACGCCGTGTGCGACAGGGTTCGCCGTCAGCCTCTCGACTTCAGGTGGTCGGTCGGCAGCGCGGTCGTGTATTTGATCTGGCTGAGGGCGAAGCTCGAGCGGATATTGGCGACCCCAGGAATGCGGGTCAGGAAATCCACCACCAGTGCCTGGAATTTCATCAGGTCCTCCACCACCACCCGTAGCATGTAGTCGGCCTCGCCCGTCATCAGATAGCACTCGACGATTTCCGGCTTGGTCTTGATGGCGGCATTGAACACGTCGAGCGATTCCCGGTCCTGCTGCTTCAGGGAGACCTGCACGAAGACATTCACGGCAAGCCCGAGCGACTGCGCATCGACCAGGGCCACCGCGCCTTTGATGAGGCCGCTTTCCTTGAGTTCGTTGACCCGTCGCCAACAAGGCGAAGCCGAAAGCCCAGTCGCTTCGGCAAGATCCGAAATGCTCATTTCGGAATTCTGCTGCAGGAGATCGAGAATCCTGATGGAGGCTGCATCGAGGTGAAGTCTGGAAATAGGCATGACAAACCGATAAAATGGTAATTTTCGAAAGAACGTTTCGCATTTCATCAAATTCAGGTCAACTGAGACCAGTTTTACCTCAGATCCGGGTGTAGCATTTCGCCAAGAGGATATGGAGGAGAGACGACGATGAGTGCGCAGGCCCCGACGCCGGCAACACTGGCCCATCTGAAGGATCTGGAGCGGCAGGTCCTTTGGCATGCCTGCTGGATGATCCACAATGCCAACCATCTACGCTCGAAGGGAGAGGTCAAGGTCGGTGGCCATCAGGCCTCGTCTGCCTCGCTCGCATCAATCATGACCGCGCTCTACTTCCACGTCCTGCGGCCTGAAGACCGCGTCGCCGTCAAACCGCATGCCTCGCCCGTCTTCCACGGCATCCAATATATGATGGGCAACCAGACGAGGGAGAAGCTGGAAAACTTCCGTGGCTTCGGCGGGGCGCAGTCTTATCCGAGCCGGACCAAGGATGTAGACGACGTCGATTTTTCCACGGGCTCGGTCGGGCTTGGTGTCGCGGTCACCGCCTTTGCGTCAATCATTCAGGACTACATCGCCGCAAAACCGTGGTCGCAGGCCCGTCCGATCGGACGCATGGTCGCGCTGGTCGGCGACGCCGAGCTTGACGAGGGCAATGTCTACGAATGCCTGCAAGAGGGTTGGAAACACGATCTGCGCAACACCTGGTGGGTGATCGACTATAACAGGCAGAGCCTTGACGGCGTCATTCGCGAAGGATTGTGGCAGCGCATCGAAAAGATATTCACTGCCTTCGGCTGGGATGTGAAGGTGCTGAAATACGGTGCGCTTCAGCAGGCTGCTTTTCGCGAGCCTGGCGGCGAGGCATTGCGCGACTGGATTGACCGGTGTCCGAACCAGCTCTATTCCGCGCTGACCTTCCAGGGCGGCAGTGCCTGGCGCAAGCGGCTGGCCGAGGAAATCGGCGGGGAACCGGGTGTTGGCGATCTTCTTGCGGCCCGCGGCGACGAGCAGCTCTCGGATCTCATGAACAACCTCGGCGGCCATTGCCTGGAGACGCTGATCGACACCTTCGGGAGCGTCGATCACGACCGGCCGACGGTCTTCCTGGCCTATACGATCAAGGGCTGGGGTACGCCGCTTGCCGGGCACAAGGACAACCATGCCGGCTTGATGACCAAGGCGCAGATGGAGGCCTTCCAGAAGCGCATCGGCGTCAGCCAAGGCGAAGAATGGGAGACTTTCGGCGCGATTCGATCGCCAAACGAGGTGCGCCGCTTCATTGCGACCGTGCCGTTCTTTGCCGAGGGCAGACGACGCTTCAGATCTGCCGCGCTTCCCTCCTCCGGCCCGATTTTCCTCGAAGACCGCGAACTGTCGACGCAAGCCGGCTTCGGCAAGATCCTCGACGCCCTTGCCCAGCGTGACGACGCCCTTTCGGCACGCATCGTCACGACCGCGCCCGATGTCACCGTCTCGACCAATCTCGGGCCATGGGTCAATCGCCGTGGCTTGTTCGCACGCGAGCAACTCGCCGATACGTTCCGCGACGAACGCGTCCCGTCTACGCAGAAGTGGGAGTTCGGGCCGGCCGGCCAGCATCTCGAACTCGGCATCGCTGAAATGAACCTCTTCCTGCTGCTCGGTGCGGCTGGCCTGTCCCATTCGTTGTTCGGAGAGCGACTGCTGCCGATCGGCACCGTCTACGATCCCTTCGTCGCCCGCGGTCTCGATGCCTTGAACTATGCCTGCTATCAGGATGCCCGTTTCATGATCGTCGGCACGCCGTCCGGCGTGACGCTCGCTCCGGAGGGCGGTGCGCATCAGTCGATCGGATCGCAACTCATCGGCATGAGCCAGGATGGTCTTGCAAGCTTCGAGCCGGCCTTCCTCGACGAACTCTCCGTCATCATGGATTGGTCCTTCGACTATATGCAGCGCGATGGCGAGACAAGACATGATGAGCGAACCTGGCTGCGCGACGAGACAGGCGGGTCGATCTATCTCCGCCTGACCACCCGGCCGCTGGAGCAGATCGCCCTCCGGCGGGAAGATCCAGCCTTCCGTCAAGGCGTGATCGACGGAGCCTATTGGCTGCGTCGGCCCTCTGCCCGTACACGCATCGTTCTCGCCTATCAGGGCTGCGTCGCCCCGGAAGTACTGATGGCGGCCGGCCAACTCGCCGAAGCCCATGGTGACATCGCCGTGCTCGCGGTCACCTCGGCCGATCGGCTGAATGCCGGCTGGACAGCGGCGCAGCGTGCGCGCCGGCATGGCCATGTCGCCGCGTCGAGCCATGTGGAAACCTTGCTGGCTGCGGTTTCGCGGACCGCAAGCCTGATTACCGTGACCGACGGGCATCCGGCAACGCTCGGCTGGCTCGGTTCCGTCCATGGCCATAGAACCGTATCGCTCGGCGTCGAGCATTTCGGCCAGACCGGCACGATCGCCGATCTCTATGCCCATTTCGGCATCGACACGCACGCCATCATCGAGGCGGCTGAGGCGCTTGTGCATGTGGATGCAGCCCGGCAGATGCGGATGGGCGCGGCCTGAAGCCGCGCCTGCTCTATCCGCTCAACTCCTATCCCGGTCAGACGCGAGGCGGTGCGTCCGCGTCCTCGCGCGAGGCGAACCAGTTCGCCAGGGTCGCACCGGAAATATTGTGCCAGACGGAAAAGATCGCGCTGGGAACGGCAGCGATCGGCGAGAAATAGGCGGTTGCGAGCGCAGCACCAAGCCCTGAATTCTGCATGCCGACTTCGATCGCCAGCGCCTTGCGCTTGTAGAGGTTGAGCCCAAGCACCTTCGACGCATAATAGCCGAACAGGTAGCCGAGACCGTTGTGCAGCACGACCACGACGAAAATCAACAGGCCTGACTGAACGATGGCCGCCTTCGACGCACCAACGACCGCCGCAACAATAAGGACGATGCCGACGACGCTGACAAGCGGCAGTACCGGGATGGCCGCGCGCACCAGGCTGGGCACGGCTTTCTGGGCAATAAAGCCGAGCAGCAGCGGCACGATGATGACTTGCACGATGCTGATGAACATCGACCAGGCATTAACTGGCAGATATTGGCTTGCGAACATCCAGACGAGGAATGGCGTGACGATCGGCGCTGCAAGCGTCGTCACGCTCGTGCAGGCAACCGACAGCGCCACGTCGCCACGCGCAAGATAGGTCATGACGTTGCTCGACGTGCCCCCCGGGCAGCAGCCTACCAGAATGACGCCGGCGGCGACTTCCGGCGGCATGGGAATGATCCTCGTCAACAGCAGTGCCAACGCCGGCATGATACCAAAATGCGCGATGACGCCGATCGCGACCTCATGAGGACGGCGCGCCAGCTCGCGAAAGTCGTCTATGGAGATAGTCAGCCCCATGCCGAACATGATGATGCCGAGAAGCACGACGATCCAGGGCGCGAACTGCTTGAAGACATCGGGCAGGAAAAAGCCGAGCACGGCAAACAGGATGACCCATATGGAAAAAGTCTTGCCGACGAAGGCGGAAAAGGAAGCCAGGAATTTCATGAGATCTCCAGGGGGCAGGAGCAATATGACATTCAGGCCGGTCTAAACCCGGTACCTTCGATGTCAAGGCATCGAATTGGCCTATCCGTCCGTTGCGATGGCCTATGCAGCACAAATCCAAGATATCAGCATAATTCGCGGCTTTGTTTCATCCGCCTCAGCTAAGTGGCCGACGATCCCCAAAATCAGATACGTTGCGAGCGCTGTCGCCAAGAACTTGCCATGTTGGGATCACACTATGGACATCGAGGCGCGGCCGCGCGACGCGAAAAGGTGGGAACTGCCGCCAGCCGCATCGCATATCCGTCCTGCAAGGAGCCTGCGCAATGACCGTTACCGAACCAGAGCCGCTGCCTCGTGCAGCCGTCATCTCCTATGGGATCGGTATTCCCCTCACGCTGCTTGTGCTCGTATTTCTGCCGGCCGGTCGCCTTGACTGGCTGCCCGGCTGGATCTTCATCGCTTTCCTCGTCGTCAGCTACTCGATCGCGATCGGGGTCATACGGCGCGTGAACCCGATTATCTTCAGGGCCCGCAACCGTTTCCAGGCCGGTACCAAACGCTGGGACATCGTCCTCGTCTCGCTCATGTGCCTCGGAATGGTTGCCGAAATACCGATTGCAACGTTCGACGCCGGCAGAATGGCGTGGTCGATGATGCCGGTTCCCGTCATGATCCTCGGCTATATCCTGCTCGCAGCCGGCATCGCGCTCGGCACCTGGGCTCAAGCCGTCAATCGCTTCTTCGAGCCCGGCGTGCGCTTGCAGCGCGAACGCGGCCAGCACGTCATCAGCAATGGCCCTTATGCCTATGTACGCCACCCCGGCTATGTCAGCGCGATCCTGGTGTTTGCCGGGCTGGCCCTGTCGCTCGGCTCCTGGTGGGCACTGATCCCGGCCGCCTGGGCAAGCGCGCTCCTGATCCTGCGCACAAGCTGGGAAGATGCGCTGCTTCAAGCCGGACTTGAGGGCTACTCCGACTATGCCAAGCGCATCAGGTTTCGGCTGATGCCCGGTCTTTGGTAGAGCTTGCAGGCTTCCCTTGTGACATAACGAATTGCATGCCCGATCGCATATTGACTGGTGCGGCGGCGTTTGATCTGTTGACCAGAAATGACAATACCTGACGTCCGGCGCAGTCGGCGGGATGGCCGGGAGGAAGCAGCAGGGCATGACAATGGAGGCTGTGCGGGCGGTCAGCCTGAAACAGGTGGCGATTTCGTTTGAAATGGCCGGCAAGACGCGGTTCGATGCCGTCGCGGCAACCGATCTCAATGTGGACGCGCATGAGTTCGTCGCTATCGTCGGCCCGACGGGCTGCGGCAAATCCACGCTTTTGAATGCAGCGGCCGGGCTTTTAACGCCGATGTCCGGGACCGTCGAGATTTTCGGTCAGCCGCTGAAGTCGCTCAATCGTCAGGCGGGCTATCTCTTCCAGCAGGATTCGTTGATGCCCTGGAAGACCGTGCTTGAGAATGTCGCCATCGGTCTTGAGATTTCCGGAGTGAGCCAGTCCGATGCAAGGAAGAGCGCCCGTGAATGGCTGGCTCGTGTCGGCCTTGCCGCCTTTGCGGATCGCTTTCCGCGCATGCTCTCGGGCGGCCAGCGCAAGCGTGTCGGTCTTGCGCAGGTGCTGATCCGCAATCCCAAGCTGCTCCTGATGGACGAACCCTTCGGCCCACTCGATGCACAGACCCGCCTGATCATGGGCGACCTGCTGCTCAAGCTCTGGTCGGAAGACCGCAAGGCCGTCATGTTCGTCACGCACGATCTCGACGAGGCAATTGCTCTTGCTGATCGTGTGGTCATCATGTCGGCCGGTCCGAAGTCGCGCATCATCGGCGACTTCAAAGTTCGTCTGGAGCGCCCTCGGGAGATCGGGGAGATCCGACACGATCCGGTCTTCAACCAATTGCATCGTGACATCTGGCAGGCATTGCGCGATGAGGTCATGACGGCCTACCGCCAGAGCAGCGGAGAGACCGCATGAACCGCACTCTCCTCCTCTCGCTGCAGATCCTGGTGGCGCTGGTCATCCTCGTCCTTTGGCATCTGGCAACGAACACCGGTCTTTTCGGTAATCCGAAGACCATATCCTTCTTCTTTGCCGACCCTCTCAAGGTCGCGCAGCGCGTCATCCAATGGTTCGTAAGCGGCTCGATCTGGTATCATCTCTGGATCACCCTGTCGGAATCGATCCTGGCCTTTCTGCTCGGTGCCTTCGGCGGCATCGTCTTCGGCTTCTGGTTTGCACGCCGACCCTTGATCGCAGCCGTCTTCGATCCCTATGTGAAGGCCGCAAACGCCCTGCCCCGCGTCGTGCTGGCACCCATTTTCGCATTGTGGTTCGGCCTCGGCATCTGGTCCAAGGTGGCGCTCGGCATCACGCTGGTCTTCTTCATCGTCTTTTTCAACGTTTATCAGGGCGTCAAGGAAGTCAGCCAGCCGGTTTTGTCCAACGCCCGCATGCTTGGCATGAACGAGCGGCAGTTGCTGCGACACGTTTACCTGCCCTCGGCGCTTTCCTGGGTGTTTTCCAGTCTGCATACGTCGGTGGGCTTTGCGGTGGTCGGCGCCGTCGTCGGCGAATATCTGGGTTCGGCCGCCGGGCTTGGTTACCTGATCCAGCAGGCCGAGGGTGTATTCGACGTGACGGGCGTCTTTGCGGGCATGGCGGTTCTGACGGCCTTTGTCCTGCTCGTGGATTGGGTGATGACAATAATCGAACGACGCCTGCTGGCCTGGCGCGGCCAGTAGTTCAAGAAACAACAGAGACGTGGAGGACAAGCACATGGAACGCAGGACGTTTTTGATCGGAACAGCGAGTTTCGGCATCGGCGCATCGCTGGCTGGCATCGTGACGGCCGCAGCACAGGATGCGAAACCGGAAAAGCCCGATCTGTTGATCGGCGTCGGCGGCAAGCCGCTGCTCTACTACCTGCCGCTGACGATCGCTGAGCGAAAGGGCTTCTTCAAGGAGGAGGGTCTGAATGTCACCATCAACGATTTTGCCGGCGGCTCGAAGTCGCTGGAAGGCCTGATCGGCGGCTCGCTCGATGTCGTAACCGGCGCCTATGAGCATACGATCCGCATGCAAAACAAGGGCCAGGATATCGTCGGGATTTGCAATCTCGGCCGCTTCCCCGGCATCGTCATCGCCGTGCGCAAGGATCTGGCCGGCGAGATCAAGTCGATGGCCGACATGAAGGGCCGCAAGATCGGCGTGACCGCGCCGGGATCGTCAACCGCGCTGATGTTCCAATACGCCATGCTCAAGAACGGGCTGAAGACTGACGATGCCTCGCTGATCGGTGTAGGAGGCGGCGCCGGCGCGGTTGCCGCCGTCAAAAGCGGCCAGATCGACGGGCTCTCCCATCTCGATCCTGTCATTGCGCAGCTGCAATATGACGGCGACATCACCGTTCTTCTGGATACGCGCACCGAAGCCGGCACGCGCGCCCTTTTCGGCGGTCCAAACCCAGCCGCAACGGTCTACATCAAGCGCGAGTTTGCCAAGGCGAATCCGATCACGACGCAGAAGACGGTCAATGCCTTCATGAAGGCGCTGAAATGGATCTCGACGGCAAGTCCGGAAGATGTCGCCGGCGTCGTTCCGGAAGAATATCTGCTCGGCAACCGCGATCTCTACATGCAGGCCTTCAAAAATTCCAAGGAGATGTATTCTCCGGACGGCATGGTCACGGTGGAAGGCTATAATTCCATGATGGGCGTGCTGAAGACGCTCGATCCGGATCTCGCCAATGCCGATGTACCCTTCGACAAAACGTTCGATCCGACCTTTGCCAAGGCTGCAAAAACCTGATTGAGGCGGTTGGCGTGTCCGGCAGGTGGCTGGGTGCGCTTTACCCCAACCAACGCCAGAGTGCTCGAAGCGAAGCGGTTTGATCTATTAAGCCGAGACCAACGGAGCGCCACTATTCCGGCAGGCCCGCCGATCGAAGCGCCTCCACGACAGTATCGGCTATGGCCGGCGCAATGCCGACGGCAGCAGACCACCGTCCAATGGTGAAGCCCGGATCGAGCGCCAGCAATCGCTCGCCGGAAACTCTTGCCTCATCGATCCGCCCGAGCTTGGCGAGCGGCGCGGCAAGCCATCCGTGCAGAATGCTGAAGCCCGGGTTTAATTGAACCGCCCGCCGGCCGGCTGCGATCGCTTCCTCATGCCGCCCGAGCAGGAAGTTGCCGAAACCGATGATGCCCTGGGGAATGCAGCTCATCGCATCGAGCGGACTGAGCCGCATTGCGTGCCCGCCCCATGCGATCGCACGCTCTACGTCGCCGCCATAGGCGACGGGCACGCATCCAAAGGCATAAACGAAGGCACAGGAAGCGCTCAGCGCCAGAGCCCGCTCGAATGCTTCGTCGGCCAGTCTTCGGTCTTGCGCCAGCAAGCCGATGGAAAAGCCGGCGAGAGCAAGCGCCATCGCATCGCTTTGGCCGTGTTCGATTGCCGCAAGCGCGTGACGGATCGATTTCTCACGGTTTTCCGCGCACATGCCACCGCGCACGAAAAGGCTCTGATGAGCCCAGGAGGCAAAGCCATGTGCCAGCGCGTAGCCGGGCTCGATGGCAAGCGCCTGCTCCAATAACGGCAAGCCCGCGGCGGCATCGTCCGGCATGAAAGTGTAGATCTGGGGCATGGCGCGAAGCAGGAGGTCGTAGGCATAGACATTGTCGGGCCGTTTGCGCCTCACCCGCTCGATCTCGGCGCGGCGCACGCTGGGCTCGATGGCGGCAACGACACTGACCGTAATCTCATCCTGCAGCGCGAATACGTCCGTGAGGTCGCGATCATAGCGTTCGGCCCAGAGATGGCTGCCGTCGGCCGCGTCGATGAGCTGGCCGGTGATGCGCACGCGGTTGCCGGCCTTGCGCACACTGCCTTCAAGCACATAGCGCACGCCGAGATCGCGCCCGACCTGCGTCACGTCGACGGCGCGGCCCTTGTAGGTGAAGCTCGAATTGCGGGCAATGACGAAGAGCCATTTGATGCGCGACAGGCCGGTGATGATATCCTCGACCATGCCGTCGGCGAAGTAATCCTGCTCAGGGTCGCCACTCATATTGTCGAAGGGCAGCACGGCGATCGATGGCCTGTCTGGCAGGCTCAACCCTTGCGGGGCCTTTTCCATTGCCATTGGCGTTGATGCGCCCTGCTCCTCGCGCACCGTCCCGACGAAGCGAATGCCCTTGCGCATGATCGTGCGGACGAGCCGCTGTTCGTCGCCATTGTCTCTAAGCGCGCTGCGCACGCCGTTGATGCGGCTGCTGAGCGTGGCATCGGAAACGATGCGCCCCTGCCAAACCGCTTCCACGATGTCGTCCTTGCTGACGACACGATCGCGATTGCTGACGAGATAACATAAGAGATCGAACACCTGTGGCTCGATACGAAGCAATTCGCTGCCGCGCCGCAATTCGCGCCTGTCCTGATCGAGTGCGAAATCCTCAAAATGATACAGCAAGTTGGATGTTCCGGTATCAGGCCGCTATCGGCGCGTTCAGCTACCGTAACAATGTCACAAAGCAAAATCAAAGCCATCTAAAGGCAAAATCACACCCCTCTGAAGGTCGTCTCAAAGCGTCTCCCGCCGCATTCGCTCATAGTGAGATCGTCAACAACGCAACTCCAAAGGAGAACTCAAATGTCGAATGCTTCGGAAAATGCAGCAATCAAGTCCGTCGTTCTCGTCCATGGCGGCTTCGTCGATGGTTCAGGATGGGAAAGCGTCTACAATCTCCTGAAGAAGGACGGCTACGAGGTCATCGTGGCGCAGAACCCAACCACCTCGCTCGCAGACGACGTTGCCGTTACCAAGCGCGCGATTGCATCGGCTTCCGGTGATGTCATCCTTGTCGGCCACTCCTATGGCGGCGCCGTCATCACCGAATCCGGCACCGACCCGAAAGTGGCGGGACTGGTCTACATCACCGCCTTTGCGCCGGATCGTGATGAATCGGTTGCCACGCTCATCTCCAATCCGCAGCCCGGCGATCCCGTACCGCCGATCCTGCCCCCAGTCGACGGCTTCCTCTTCCTTGATCCAACGAAGTTCGCCGCTTCCTTCGCCGCCGACGTTCGGCCAGACCTTGCCGCCTTCATGGGCGCTTCGCAGGTGCCGTGGGGCATCCCAGCCCTGGAAGGCAAGGTCACCGAGCCGGCCTGGAGAACAAAGCCGAGCTGGTATCTCGTCGCCACCGAAGACAAGATGATCCCGCCGGCTGCGCAGCGCGCCATGGCTGGCCGTGCCGAAGCCACTACGGCGGAAGCTGCCGGCAGCCATGCCATCTACGTATCCAATCCCGGCCCGGTCGCCGATATCATCAAGCAGGCAGCCGCCAAGGCCCGCTAACACCGAGTAATCCCTAACTGCGCGCAATGCCCGGGTACCGACAATCGGCACCCGGGCATTCCTTCCTCGGCCAAGACGGCGATCACGGTTTCGCCATCCAGCGGAAATTGATTGGCTTTGTCACCTTGTCGCTATAAATATCGTACATATCTCTCTTGTGAGACCGGCAGCGTTTGACGGCTGCGCTGTGCCGAGCGACAGATTTCGCCGCAAGCCGTGTCTCAAAAGACCGGCAGCAATTCGCGCAGAAATAGCTTGAAAAATTAGAATGTCTTTCGCGAATTGCAGGGAAATCCGGCTCTAGCGCGCGAAGCCAAGAAAAGCGCACAATCCCCCCTCGCCACGAAGCGTTGAAAGCCGCTTCTCGCGGCCCGCATCCGGAGGAGATGCTGGCAAGCCCCATGATTTCACGAGCGTCGGGAACGCTTAGGGAGGAACAATGCTTGAACGACTTTTTAAACTGAGTGAACACGGCACGTCCGTGCGCACCGAGCTCATCGCAGGCGTGACGACGTTCCTGACGATGTCCTACATCATCTTCGTCAATCCGGATATTCTGTCGACGACAGGCATGGATCGCAACGCCGTCTTCGTTGCGACCTGTCTCGCAGCTGCATTGGGCTCGATCGTCATGGGCTTTGTCGCCAATTGGCCGATCGGGATGGCGCCGGGCATGGGGCTCAATGCCTTCTTTGCCTTCACCGTCGTCTCAGCCCTCGGCTTTACCTGGCAACAGGCGCTTGGCGCGGTCTTCATTTCTGGTTGCATCTTCGTCCTCTTGACGGTGACCGGCGTCCGCAGTTGGTTGATCGCCGGTATACCGCATTCGCTCAGAAGCGCGATCGCAGCTGGTATCGGTCTCTTCCTGGCGATCATCGCGCTTAAGAGCGCGGGCATCGTCGTCGCCAACAAGGCGACACTCGTCGGCCTCGGGGATCTGAAGCAGACCGGTCCGCTCCTCGCAATCCTCGGCTTCTTCATCATCGCCACTCTCGATGCGTTGAAGGTCAGGGGCTCCATCCTGATCGGCATTCTCGCGGTCACCGTTCTTTCCTGGATCTTCGGCGTCAGCCAGTTCCACGGTATCGTTTCGGCGCCGCCATCGATCATGCCGACCTTCCTGCAGCTCGATATCGTCGGCGCTCTGCATGGCGGCCTCGTCCATATCATCCTGGTCTTCGTGCTCGTTGAAGTCTTCGACGCCACCGGGACGCTGATCGGTATCGCCAAGCGCGCGAACCTTATTCAGGAAGGAAAGCCGAACCGGTTGAGCAGGGCTCTGCTTGCCGACAGTGCCGCCATTGTCGCTGGTTCGCTGATGGGAACCAGCAGCACGACCGCCTTCGTCGAAAGCGCTTCAGGCGTCCAGGCTGGCGGCCGTACCGGTCTGACGGCAATTACGATCGCAGCCCTCTTCATCGCAGCTCTGTTCTTCTCACCGCTTGCTGCTTCAGTTCCTGCCTACGCAACGGCTCCGGCGCTGCTTTACGTCGCCGGACTGATGATGCGCGAGCTGACCGAGATCGAATGGGATGATCTGACCGAGGCGGCGCCAGCGGCAATCACGGCGCTTGCAATGCCCTTCACCTACTCGATCGCCAACGGCCTTGCCTTTGGCTTCATCACCTATGTCGCCGTAAAAATCTTCACCGGCCGTTGGTCGATGCTGCATCCGGCAACGCAGATCGTCGCTGCCCTGTTCGTTGTGCGCTTCGCCTTTTTCGCGGACTAGAGCAACCCAGGAAAAGTGCGCAGCGGGTTTTCCGTCCGGAATTGCTGGATAATAATGAGACAGAGCGGTTCAGAGTTTTCGTGAAAGCTGAACCGCTCCAGCAGCGAGGGATAAACGCAAGACCGGGTCATTCGCTGGAGTGACCCGGTCTTCTTGCGTTTTGGGTACAGAGGAAAACGGGAACATGTCTTTGCAAAAGAAGGGGCGTCGCCATCCAGGCTGTGCGTAAATCATCCCCCGTGAGTCGGGCCAGCGGCGGCTAAGCGACGCCCTGTCGTGCAAATCGGCCCGGCGGACAGCCTAGGCGCTTGCGAAACGCCGTGCTGAAGGCGCTGGCTGATTCATAGCCGATCTCGTCGGCGATCCGGTCCAGCGACTTTGCTCCCCTAATCAGCGCCTCCTTTGCAAGCGCCATACGCCAGCCCGCCAGATATTCAATGGGCGCGCAGCCCATAACCTCACCAAAGCGGGCCGAGAACGCTGACCGCGACATGCCGCTGATGCCGGCAAGCTCGGCAACCGTCCAACTGGCGCGCACATCCGCGTGGATGGCATGGAGGGCGCGCGAGAGCGCCGGGTCGCGCATGCCATTCAACAGCCCCGCAACCGCTCCATCCTTTCCGACGCTCCTCCAGCGCAGCGCCTCGATGAGCAACGCTTCCAGCATCCGCTGCAGGATAAGATCCTTGCCCGGGTAATCGGCGGCGCACTCCTCGGTGAGCAGTTCGATTAGACGACCAAAACGCGTGGCTTTGCCCTCCGACGCGGGAACATGGATGCGTCCAGGCAGGAGTGAGAGAAGAAGCGGCGCATTCACACGCTCGAACGCGAAACTGCCGCCAAGCGCCATGAAATCGGGGTCGCCTTCCTTTTCACCGTGGCGAACAGCCTCGGCACGCGGTTCGACAGGATCGCACCGCACGCCCGGCTCGCTGCTCAGCGAGAAGGCCGGGGTTGTCGGCAGCAACAGGAAATCGCCGGGCGCCAGACGTAGCGGCTCTTCCTTATCGAAGGTCAGCCAAGCCTCGCCGGAGAGGACGATGGTGAAGCCCGGTGAATCGTAGGATGCATATCGAACGCCCCATGCCCCCTTGCCGGAGATGGGCTTCGAGACGGCTGCGTTCGGACGCAGCAGGGCAATGATGTCACTCAGGGGATCCACCTGGACGATCCATAATTAAATACGTACTATTGATTATAGATCGTATCACCGTGTCTGTCTATCTCTTGGTCCATCGAAACAAGGAGACAGACATGACCAAAACCATCCTCATCACCGGAACCTCGTCGGGCTATGGCAAGGCCATCGCCGAGCATTTCCTGGCACAGGGCTGGAACGTGATCGCCACGATGCGGCAGCCCGAAGCGGCCGACTTTGCTGGTGATACCAGCCGTCTGCAGGTTCTGCCGCTCGACGTCACCGACGCAGCGAGCATAGCGGCGCTGATTGAAACTGCTGGCCCTATAGATGTGCTGGTGAACAACGCTGGCATTGGCGCGGTCGGAGTGTTCGAGGTGACGCCGATGTCGCTGGTACGACAGTTGCTTGAGACCAACACGATCGGCGTGATGGCGATGTGCCAAGCGGTCATCCCGCAGATGCGCGCGCGCCGATCGGGCATCATCGTCAATGTGACGTCCAGCGTCACGCTCGGCGCTTTCCCGCTTGCCGCTGCATACACAGCGAGCAAGCAGGCGATCCAGGGCTTCACAGGCTCGCTTGCCCATGAGCTCGCCCATTTTGCTATCTCGGTGAAGCTGGTCGAGCCCGGCTACGCCCCCACCACTAACTTCAGCGCGAACGCCATCATTCCGTTCGACCAGCTGCTCCCGGGCGAGTACGCCGATTTCGCCAAGCCAATCATGGAAGGCTTTGCTGCGCCAGCGCTGACCACCCGAGAGAACGATGTCACCGAAGGCGTCTGGAACGCCGTGCATGATGCAAGCGGTCGGCTTCGATTTCCCGCGGGGCCTGATGCCGTAGCGCTCGCGCAAGCGCGCTGACGGCCGCCCTATGCCGCGTCTCGGGACGGCATGGAACTATAGTCTCCGTGCCTGTCCCGCCCGCCCATAGAACTGGCGGCCGTGAGAAATCCGCTAGTCGGGCTCAAGAACAATATGAAAGGCGCCAGCGGGTCGGCTGCGAGATGGGACACGACGTTTCCAGGGGCTCCTCGGACTCGTTCCCGGGAGGTCGGGTCAGCTTGTCTGACTTGTCCGGAAAGGCGAAGTTCCGCCAGGTTCACGGCTGACAGGGTCTACGCTTTCCAGGGGGAAGCCTTCCTCCTGCGGCCGAGCCTCAAGTCTCGGTCGCCCCCTTCTGCGCGAGACCCCAAGGCTAAAACTCGCGGAGGGAGCCCCCTTAAGCGGTTGGAACGGTCCTGCCGTCGATGACATATTCGGTACCGGTTATGGCTGCAGCGCGCGGGGATGCCAGGAATGTTATCAGATCGGCGATCTGTGTCGTCTGACCCGTTCGGCCCCTTCGGGCTAATTCTCCCACCATGTCGTCGAGAGTTTTGGCACAGCCTGCATCGCAGCGCCCCTCGTGTATCTGAACCGATCGAGATCCCCTCAGCGGACCAGGAACGGCTCTCCGTAGAAATGTTCCTCGAGATTGATGCCCTTGCCGCCGCGGTCGACGACGATGAAGTCGGAGACGCCGTCAAGCGGCGTCAGGATACCGTGCCAGACATTGCGCCAGATATTGACGCCCTGCCCGGGCTGGGTGCGGAAGGCCACGGGTTCGCTCGGCCCATTGTTCGTTTCGTGCGCCGCAACGACGAGGAACGGATGAGGAGACAACGGAACGAACGCCTGGCTGCCGAGAGGATGCCGCTCCACCATCTTTAGTTCCAACGGCAGCGCATAGGGTTCGCCGCGCAACCAGCTGATCATCGTTCGCGCCTCCTCACCAATCGCTTCGACCTTTGCGAGGTCGTGATAACGAATGCATTTGCCGGCATTGATGGGATAGCTTTGTGCGCCCTCCATTTCGATCACATCGCCGAAAAGGGCGAATGCGGCTCTGGTCAGCGGCTGAATCTCGATTACTTTCATCCATGGTCTCCCGTTTTCATTCCTTGAAGTCACCTCAGTTTCGATTGGCGATTGGCGACAGGTGTCGTGAAATTCGATCCGCGACCTATGGCATAGGCAGCCGTGCTCACCCCGAGGCGTCAATTGCGCTCTGTCCGACCGGCACGTCTTGTCATTTCCGTAAGATGATCTTTACGGATACTCACTCTGAGGTCGTAAGGCCCATTCTCGGCTATTGCCGCCAGCGCATGGTCGACAGGCAAATCGAGTGTCGCGGGTCAATTCTCGCGGTACAGGACAGACGGACGCGCAAACCCGAATTGTGGGCGACAAGGCCGGCAAAAGCCTGGCGCAAGTTGACCGGCGGTTCTCGTCGCCTCTTTATCATTCAGGGCAGATTTCTATGCCGAAGCCTGTTTCACCTTGTCGGCGAAGCGCCAAAGGCGTCGGCCGTGTCCAAACATGTAGCGTCGATATCGCATGAAACGTTCCTCCAAACGTTTTCGATACCCTAATGTCTAACCGCAAATCGCGCACGCCATTCCCCTTGGAAAATTTGAAAGTCTCGAACGATACCACCGCTTTTCTGAGGTATAGGCTTGGCGGATAGTAGAGGCAGGAGTGCTAGGTTCGGGAGAAAAGCATGCAGCCTCATTCGCCAGGAGCCGGCCGGCTCACGACCCACGTGCTGGACACGGCGCTCGGCAAGCCCGCCGAGGGTCTGCGCATCGATCTATACCGGATCGACGGCGAGGCATTGCACCTCCTGAAGTCCACCAAAACCAACGATGACGGCCGATGCGATGCGCCGCTATTGTCCGGCGAAACCATGCGGGTCGGCACCTACGAGCTGCGCTTCCATGCGGGTGACTATCTCGGTCGCTCCGGCGATGCTCCCATGTTTCTGGATATTGTTCCGATCCGCTTCGGCCTCGCCGACGAGAGTGCGCATTACCATGTCCCGCTGCTGCTCTCGCCCTACAGCTATTCCACCTATCGCGGGAGCTGAACGATGACGGTCGCTGCAATCCGTTCCGAACTGCATTTCATTTTGAACGGCGAGGACGTTGCCCTCCGCGATGTCGCGCCGGACCAGACGCTGCTCGACTGGCTGCGGCTTTCCCGCTTGTTGAAGGGCACCAAGGAAGGCTGCGCCGAGGGAGACTGCGGCGCCTGCACAGTGCTCGTGGGACGGCTGACGCCGTCCGGCGGCCTCGTCTATGAAGGCGTCAATGCCTGCATCCGCTTTCTCGGTTCCCTCGACGGCTGCCATGTCGTTACTGTCGAGCATCTGGCGACCGGCGAAGATCGCCTGCATCCGGTGCAGCAGGCGATGGTCGATTTTCACGGTTCGCAATGCGGTTTTTGCACGCCAGGTTTCGTCATGTCGCTCTACGGCTTGTGGATGCAGACGCCGAACCCGACGGACCAGCAGATCGAAACGGCGCTGCAGGGCAATCTCTGTCGCTGCACCGGCTACGAGCCGATCCTGCGCGCAGCCCGCTCGATTTCCAGTTATGGCGGAACGCAAGACGATCCTCTGCTTATCGAGCGTGAAACCATGATCGCGCGGCTGAAGGCTCTTGCCGACGGCGCGCGCGTCGAAATCGGAGAGGGGCGCCATCGGCTGATCGTGCCGGCCAACCTCGATGATTTCGCAGCCATTCTCGAAACCTCGCCGACGGCAACGGTAGTCGCCGGCTCGACGGACGTCGGACTCTGGGTCACCAAGCATATGCGCGACATCACACCGGTCGTCTTCATTGCCGGATTGCAAGAATTGAAGTCGATTGGGCTGAAAGACGGGGCCATCACGATCGGCGCCGGCGTCACCTATTCGGAAGCGATCACGACGCTCTCGCAACATATCCCGGCGCTTGGCCCGCTGATTACCCGCATCGGCGGTCAGCAGGTGCGCAACATGGGCACGATCGGCGGAAACATCGCCAATGGTTCGCCGATCGGCGACACGCCGCCGGCGTTGATCGCGCTCAACGCATCGCTGACCTTGCGCAAGGGCTCTGTCCGGCGCACCATTGCGCTCGAAGACTTCTTCATCGCCTATGGCAAGCAAGACCGACAGGCCGGCGAATTCGTAGAGGCCGTCCATATCCCGATCCCCGCCGCTGAGGAAAAATTCGCCATCTACAAGGTGACGAAACGCCGGGATGAGGATATCACGGCGACGCTTGGCGCTTTCCGTCTGGCGCTCTCGGCCGATGGCACCGTCGCGGAAATCCGGATCGCCTATGGCGGCATGGCGGCAACGCCGAAACGGGCCTTCGCCGTCGAAAAGGCGTTGCTCGGCCAGCCCTGGAACGAAAAGACCGTGGAGACGGCCATGGAAAGCTACGCCGAGGACTACGCGCCGCTGACCGATATGCGCGCCACCGCAGAATATCGAGCACTCGCGGCGAAGAACCTCCTGCTGCGTTTCTACCTGGAGACCACCTCCCATGCGGCACCGTCTCAGGTGTCCAGATATGAGGCCGCGTAACCATGAACAAGCACACGTCCGATCTCAAGGCTGAAACCATTGTCGGCGGAGTTCACACCAGCCCCCGCCATGATTCCGCGCACAAGCATGTCTCCGGTACTGCCGTCTATATCGATGACATCACCGAGCCGATGGGCACGCTGCATGCCGGCCTTGGCCTGTCGACCGTCGCGCACGGCATCCTGAAATCCGTCGATCTCGAAGCAGTCCGCATGGCTCCCGGCGTCATTGCGGTGCTCACCCATGAAGACGTGCCTGGCGTCAACGATATCTCTCCTTCCTATATGCACGACGATCCGGTGCTTGCGGCCGGCAAGGTCGAGTTTCATGGGCAACCGATCTTCTGCGTGATCGCCGAAACGCGCGAGCAGGCCCGCCGCGCCGCACGGTTGGCCAAAATCGAATATGAGGAACTGCCAGCCGATATCGACATCTGGGATCTCGACGTTTCGACCCACCGTCAGGTCGTCACCCCGCTGACGCTGAAGCGTGGCGAGGCTGCGGAAAATCTCGAGAGTGCGCCGCGCCGCGTCAAGGGCCGCATGCGGCTCGGCGGCCAGGACCATTTCTATCTCGAAGGCCAGGTCTCGCTTGCCGTGCCCGGCGAAGACGACGAGGTCGTCGTCTACTGCTCCACCCAAGGTCCAAGCGAGACGCAGCACATGGTCGCGCATGCGCTCGGCGTGCCGAGCAATGCTGTCACGATCGAAGTGCGCCGCATGGGCGGCGGCTTCGGCGGCAAGGAAACACAGGCCAACCAGTGCGCGGCGATCGCAGCCATCGCCGCCAAGAAGCTGAAGAGGGCCGTCAAAGTCCGGCTCGACCGTGACGAAGACATGGTCGCGACGGGCAAGCGGCATGATTTCGCCATCGACTACGATGTCGGCTTCGACGATGAAGGCCGTATCCTTGCGATCGACTATACCTTCGCGCTGCGTGCCGGCTTTTCCGCCGACCTCTCAGGCCCGGTCGGCGACCGCGCGCTGTTTCACTGCGATAATGCCTATTTCTTCCCGCATGTTCACGCAAAGTCGGCACCGCTCTATACCAATACCGTCTCCAACACGGCCTTTCGCGGCTTCGGCGGCCCGCAGGGCATGGTGGGCGCCGAACGTGTCATCGACGAGGTCGCCTTTGCCGTCGGCAAGGACCCGCTCGATATCCGCAAGCTGAATTTCTACGACGCGATGGGCGTCAAGGGTGAGCGCAACCTTACCCCCTATCACCAGAAGGTCGAAGACTGCATCATCCAGCGCATCGTCGCGGAACTGGAGGAAAGCGCCGATTATGCTGGACGCAGAAGGGCCATTTCCGAGTTCAATGCGGGAAGCCGCATCGTCAAGCGCGGCATCGCCCTAACGCCGGTCAAATTCGGCATCTCCTTCACCAAGACGGAGTCGAACCAGGCCGGCGCTCTGGTGCATGTCTATAGCGACGGCTCCGTGCATATGAACCATGGCGGCACCGAGATGGGCCAAGGCCTGCATCTGAAGGTGGCGCAGGTCGTGGCCGAGGAATTCCAGATCGACCTCGACCGGGTGAAGATCACCGCAACGACGACGGCCAAAGTGCCGAATACCTCGCCGACCGCCGCCTCCTCCGGCGCGGACCTGAATGGCATGGCGGCACAGAATGCCGCACGCCAGATCAAGGACCGGCTGATCGCCTTTGCGGCGGAAAGCCATCAGGTGCCGCGCGAACAGGTGGTGTTCCTGCCCAACCGCGTACGCATCGGCGATACCGAGATGTCCTTCTCCGATCTCATCAAGAAGGCCTATATGGCCCGCGTCCAGCTTTCGGCTGCCGGCTTCTACAAGACACCGAAGATCCATTGGGATCGCAAGGCTGGCCGCGGCCACGCCTTTTACTATTATGCCTATGGGGCTGCTTGCTCGGAAGTCTCCATCGACACGCTGACCGGCGAGTACATCGTCGAGCGAACCGACATCTTGCACGATACCGGCCGCTCCCTCAATAAAGCCATCGACATCGGCCAGATCGAGGGCGGCTTCATTCAAGGGATGGGTTGGCTGACGACGGAAGAGCTCTGGTGGGACGGCAAGGGGCGGCTCAGAACACATGCGCCGTCCACTTACAAGATCCCGCTTGCATCCGACCGCCCGAAGATTTTCAATGTAGCGCTGACCGACTGGTCGGAAGCCTATGAGCCGACGATCCATCGCTCCAAGGCGGTCGGTGAGCCACCGCTGCCGCTCGGCCTTGCCGTCCTGCATGCTCTTTCGGATGCGGTGGCGAGCGTCGCCGACCACAAAATCTGCCCGCGTCTCGACGCGCCGGCGACACCCGAACGGGTGCTGATGGCAATCGAGCGCCTCAAGGCCGCACGGAAGGAGTGAGGTCATGCCTGCCGCCCGTGAAGATATCCGGGATTTCCTGCGCCGCGAGCCGGCGTCGATACTGGTCGAGGTCACCGGGGTCGCGGGCTCGGCGCCGCGTGACACCGACGCCTGGATGCTGGTGTCCGAACGGGCGATCTTTGCGACCATCGGCGGCGGAACGCTCGAATATATGGCAATCGACCAGTCGCGCCGGGCACTGCGTTCCGGCCTTGCGGCGGAACCGATGAACGTGCCGCTCGGACCGGAGATCGGCCAATGCTGCGGCGGCCGGGTGGGTCTTGCCTTCACGGCGCTCAATTCAGAGCTTGCAAACGAGCTCGTCGCCCGCAGCGACCGGGAAATGGCGGCGCGGCCGCATGTCTATGTTTTCGGGGCGGGCCATGTCGGCGATGCGCTTGCCATGGCGCTGTCGCTCGCGCCGCTGCGTGTCGTGCTTGTCGATACGCGCGAAGAGGAACTGATTGCCTCCAATGTGCCGCGCATCGAGACTTGCCTGACCGCCATGCCGGAGGCCGTGGTGCGCGACGCGCCTGCTGGCAGCAGCTTCGTGATCCTCACCCATGACCACGCACTCGATTTCCTGATCACCGCCGAAGCGCTCAAGCGCGCGGATGCCGCCTATGTCGGCATGATCGGGTCCAAGACGAAGCGCGCCACCTTCCGCAACTGGCTGTCGCGCGAAACCGGCCAGGCGGACCTTTTCGAACGCCTGATCTGCCCGATCGGCGGGACGGCTGTGAAAGACAAACGCCCGGCCGTCATCGCAACGCTTGCCGCCGCCGAGATCATGACGGCGGCGCTGACCTGGACGGCCGCAGAGCAGCCAATCAAGGCAAAACCTGTTATCGGATAGCGGGCAACTGTTTCAGAGGATTGGCGAACGGCACGCCAAGCGGCTCGAAATGGCGCTCATTGGCCGTCAGAACCGTGAGGCCGTGCGCGGCGGCAGTCGCGGCAATGGCGATATCCTCGAAGCCAGGGTCGTGAGCACGCGCCCGGTCAAGTATCTGACCGGCCTGTCTCGCCTCTTCGAGGCCGAACGGCAGGATACGGCCGGCATAGAAATGCTCCACCGCCGCGAGCCAGCGTCGCAACTGCTCCGCTTTCGTCGTCGCCTCGATTCTCAGCGCTTTGGCGATGCCTGCCTCGATCTCGGCAATGGTGATTGCCGAGAGATAGAGCCGGTCGCTATTCGTACGCATCCAGCTCGCGAATGCGTCAACGCCGATGTGACGCTTGGTCGGCGCATTGGCCGACACGATATTGGTGTCCAGAAGATACAAGATCAGAAGCCGTCTTCACGCAACGAGCGTGCGGGCTTTCGCGATCGCTCGGGAATATCTGTTGCCTCGCCGGGAAAAGCCAAAAGCAGATCGGCAAAATCAGGCACTCTAGAAACACGCTGCCATTCCTCGAAGGAAACCAGCACGACTTCCTTTCGGCCATGACGGGTGATCACGGTCGGTTCACCGGCCACGGCTTGATCGACCACGGCCGAAAGCGTCGCCTTTGCATCCTTGAGCTGGATTTCCTTCATGTCGCCGCTCCATATGACTACCGGTAGTCATATATGTGTTCGCTGGCGTGATTCAAGGGGAGATCAACCTGTGACCTTCAAGTCACGAAGCTGTGGCCGCCGGCACGTCTTCAAGCAGTTTGCCGATGAGCCGCTGACAGCGCTCCGCCATGAAATCGATCATCAGCCGCACCTTCGGGTCCTGGAAACGCTTGTGGGGATAGATGGCGGCGAGCTGGATCGGTGCCGGTGGGCTCTCCTTCAGGATCTCCGTCAGCCTGCCGTCCTTCAGATAGGCCTTCACCTCGAACAACGGCTTGTTGATGATGCCGCGGTCTTCCAGTGCCCATTGGGTGAGCACGTCGCCGTCGTCGCTGTCATAGGGGCCGGCAACCTCGAATTTGCGCGGTCCTTCCGCCGTCATCAGCGTCCAGTAATATTCCTTCGATCCGGGATAGCGCAGCAAAAGACAGTCGTGTTTGTCGGCAATCAAGGCATCGGCATCCGCCGGCGCGCCGCGGCGCGCGAGATAGGCCGGAGAAGCGCAAAGCACACGTTCGCAGTTGAGGATGCCGCGCATGCGCAGGTTAGAATCTTCCAGCACCCCGAGCTTGAAGGCGACATCGACGCCTTCGGCCAGGATATCGACATTGTGGTCGGATAGGCGCACGCGCACCTCGATATCCGGGTACTTGTCGTGAAACTCCGGAATGCCAGAGGCGATCAACCGCCGGCCGATGCCGAGCGGCGCCGTGATTCTCAGCGACCCCTTCGGATTGCGTGAGAGATCGGCGATCGCCGCCTCCGCCTCATTGACAGCCTCGATAATCTTCACGGCCTTTTCGTAGAAGACGCGGCCGTGCTCCGTCGGCGACAGCTTACGCGTCGTGCGATTGAAGAGACGCACGCCCAGATGGCGCTCGAGCTCCTTGATACGATTGCTCGCAACCGCGGGCGTGACGCGCTGGTCGCGCCCCGCCGCAGAGAGAGTACCGAGTTCGACCACGCGAACGAAGACACGGACATTATCAAGATAGGACATGGTCTCTTTCTACCACATTGCCGTGCGGAGCAAAGCGGGGGTGATCTTATAGATTTTTTTGAAAGTGTTGGTGGATTAACCGGGATTTTCGAGAAAATCGAGCGATGGCAAACAATCCCATGAAGATCGGGAGGGAGTTCCCATGTACGAATATGCCATCGCCTGGGACTGGATAACCTTCGCCGTCCGCTGGCTGCACGTGATCACGGCAATCGCCTGGATCGGTTCCTCATTCTATTTCGTCGCCCTCGACCTGGGCCTGAAGAAACACCCGCAACTGCCGCCGGGCGCCTATGGCGAGGAATGGCAGGTCCATGGCGGCGGCTTCTACCACATCCAGAAATATCTGGTGGCGCCGGCCAATATGCCGGAGCATCTCGTCTGGTTCAAATGGGAGAGCTATGTCACCTGGCTTTCGGGCTTCGGCATGCTCTGCCTCGTCTACTATGCCGGCGCCGACCTCTACATGATCGACCCGGCCGTCCTTGACGTTTCCAAGCCGGTGGCGATCGCAATTTCGCTCTGCTCGATCGCGGGCGGCTGGATCATGTACGATCTGATCTGCAAGTCGCCCTTCGGCAACGACAATACACGCCTGATGGTCGCGCTCTATTTCATACTGGTCGCGGTGGCCTGGGGTTATACGCACCTCTTCACCGGCCGCGCCGCCTTCCTGCATCTCGGCGCCTTCACCGCGACAATCATGTCGGCCAACGTCTTCTTCATCATCATTCCGAACCAGAAGATCGTCGTTGCCGACCTGATCGCCGGCCGCAAGCCCGATCCGAAATACGGCCGGATCGCCAAACAGCGTTCGACACACAACAACTACCTGACGCTGCCCGTGTTGTTCCTGATGCTGTCGAACCATTATCCGCTGGCGTTCGGCACGCAGTTCAACTGGATCATCGCCTCGCTCGTTTTCCTGATGGGCGTCACGATCCGCCACTGGTTCAACACCCGCCATGCCAATGCCGGCAATCCGACCTGGACCTGGCTGATCACCGTCATCCTCTTCATCATCATCATGTGGCTTTCCACGGTGCCGAAGATCCTGACGGGCGAACCGACAACGAAGATCTCCGCGACCCAGCAGCCCTTCGTTACGGCGCAGGCCTTCCCGAAGGTTCGCGATACGATCATGGGACGCTGTTCCATGTGCCATGCGAAGGAGCCGAGCTGGGATGGCATTATCGCCCCTCCCAAGGGCGTCGTCTTCGAGACTGACCGCGATATCGCCGCCCATGCGCGCGAGATCTACCTGCAGGCCGGCCGCAGCCACGCCATGCCTCCGGCCAATGCCTCGCACATTACCGACGAGGAGCGCCGACTGCTCGTCTCCTGGTACGAAAGTGCCATCAATGGGGAGAAGACCCAATGAGTGAAGTCCTGATCCGTGGCCGTGTGCTCACCTTCCTTGCCGAACCGCAAGGGATCGACGATACAGCGTCCTATCGCTATATCGAGGACGGCGCGATCTTCGTCCGTGACGGCAAGATCGTGGACATCGGTCTGTACAATGACATTCGCAAGCTGGCAGATGCCGGTGTCGCGATCGCCGACCACCGCCCGAACCTCATCCTGCCCGGTCTGATCGACACACACCTTCATTTCCCGCAGACGCAGGCGATCGCTTCCTACGGCGCCCAGCTGCTTGAATGGCTGAACACCTATATTTTCGTCGAGGAGCAGAAATTCTCCCGCGCCGCGCACGCAGCCGAAGTGGCGGACCGCTTCATGGACGAACTGCTGCTGTCGAACGGCACCACGACGGCGGTTGCTTATTGCTCGGTACATCCCGAAAGCGTCAACGCCTATTTTGCGGCTGCCGAGGCGCGCGGCATGTGCATGATCGGCGGCAAGGTAATGATGGATCGCAATGCGCCGGACGCGCTGCGCGACACGCCACAGCGCGGCTATGACGAAACCAAGCAGCTGATTGCGAAATGGCACGGCCGCGGCCGCGCGCATTATGCCATCAGCCCGCGCTTTGCCATCACCTCGACACCGGAGCAGATGGAGATGAGCAAGGCGCTCGTCGCGGAGCATCCGGATTGCTACGTCCAGACACATCTCTCCGAGAATCGGGACGAGATCGCCTTTGCCACCTCTCTCTATCCCGAGGCGAAGGACTATACGGATATCTATGCTCGCTATGACCTGCTGAACGACCGCATGCTGCTCGGCCATTGCATCCATATGAGCGAACGGGAAGTGGCGGTGTTGGCGGAAACCGGCGCGGTCGGTGTCTTCTGCCCGACCTCGAACCTCTTCCTCGGCTCCGGGCTCTTCAACGCCGCGCAATTCGACAGGCTTGGAGCGCGTTGGTCGGTTGCGACTGACGTCGGCGCCGGCACCAGCTTCTCGATGCTGGAAACCATGGATGAGGCCTACAAGGTGCTGCACCTGCAGGGGCAGAGGCTGACGCCGTTCAACTCCTTCTATCGCATGACACGCGGCAACGCGCTGGCGCTCGGTCTCGAAAATCAGATCGGCTCGCTGCAGGCGGGTGCTGATGCCGATATTGTCGTGCTTGATTCCAGCGCCAAGTCGGCCATGGAATTCCGCATGCGCACCGCGACCTCATTGGCCGAAGAACTCTTCATCCTGCAGACCATGGGCGACGATCGCTGCGTTACAGAAGTCTACGTCGCCGGCAAGGCAATGAAGACCAAGGTCAAGAAGGCGGACACGATCGCACGCGAGCAATTGCAGCTCGCCTGAGCCACTTGTGCGGTGGACTGTCGACGCCGTCGTTTCCGGATAGGAGATGGCGGCGAAGGCGTTCAGCTTCGCTTCATCCGTCCGCCCATCACCTTCGTCAATTCTTCCGCTGCCGTCCGCACAATCGGGCCAAGGGCAGCGACCTTTTCGTCCGGCAGCCGCACGGCCGGCCCTGAAATCGAGATGCCGGCAATGGCCTCGCCATACTCGTTGAAGATCGGCGCCGCCACGCACCGCATGCCGAGCGTGTGTTCCTCGTCATCGATCGACCAGCCGCGCGAGCGGATCTCATCCATATCCCTGATCAGCATGGGCAACGTGTCGCGGGTCTTATCAGTGAAATGCTGCAGCGAACGGCCCCCGAGCAAGGCCTCGATCTGGCTGTTCGCCCATGTGGAAAGGATCGCCTTGCCGATCCCCGAAGCATGGATCGGTCCGCGCCTTCCGGGGCGGAAGAAGGCACGCATCGGCGCATGACTTTCCGCTTGGGAGATGAAGACGACATCGCCATCCTCCTCGATGGCGATGTTGGCGGTCTCGCCAGATGCCTCCATCAGTTGTTTGAGGAAAGGCCGGCTGATCGTGCCGAGCTTGCGGAAGCGTAAATAGGCCGTTCCGATCTCGAAGGCTTTGACCCCGATCGTCCAGGCGCCGGTTTCGCTGTCATGCGCGACCATGCCGTGCTGGGCTAGAGAGGTCAGTAGTCGGTGCACGGTGGAAGGTGCCATGGCTGATTGATCTGCAAGGTCAGTCAAGACAGCGCCGTCGGCTTCGGCCACCAGCTCCAGCAGCTTCAAACTGCGATCGAGCACCTGTACGGACGAGGCTGCAGCATTCTCCGCCGGCTTCCGGCCCGGCCTGCCCCTCGTCTTTTCCCGATTTTCCGCCACGATGCCCATTCCCGATCAAACCCGCGCCACGCCATTTGACGCCGCCTGCTTTGGCTTCATGACATATCCGCTTCGCTTCGATTGTTCCAGTTTTGTTGAAAATGTTTATTTCCACAGAATGGGATTGATTTCCATTTTATGATTGCGCTTGGTGGTACATGCGATACCTTCGATCCAGAAACGGAGGAATTCCCATGGCGAAGATGCGAGCAGTCGATGCTGCAGTGCTGGTTCTGGAGAAGGAAGGCATCAATTGCGCCTTCGGCGTTCCAGGTGCAGCGATCAACCCCTTCTACTCGGCGATGAAAGCGCGCGGCTCGATCCGCCATGTGCTTGCCCGTCACGTCGAGGGCGCAAGCCATATGGCCGAGGGCTATACCCGCGCCCGCGCGGGCAATATCGGCGTCTGCATCGGAACGTCAGGGCCTGCCGGCACCGACATGATCACCGGCCTTTATTCGGCCTCGGCAGACTCGATCCCGATCCTCTGCATAACCGGCCAGGCGCCACGCGCCCGCCTCGACAAGGAAGATTTCCAGGCTGTCGATATCGCCAAGATCGCTGCCCCGGTCACCAAATGGGCCGTTACCGTCATGGAACCGGCGCTCGTCCCTTATGTCTTCCAAAAGGCATTCCATACAATGCGCTCCGGTCGCCCTGGCCCGGTCCTCATCGATCTGCCTGTTGACGTCCAGGTCGCCGAGATCGAGTTCGACATCGAGACCTACGCCTCGCTCGAACCCTACAAGCCATCGGCAACGCGGGCACAGGCGGAAAAAGCTCTCGCCATGCTGAACGCAGCTGAGCGGCCATTGATCGTTGCCGGCGGCGGCATCATCAATGCCGATGCTTCCGACCTGCTGGTCGAGTTCGCGGAGATCACCGGCGTTCCGGTCATCCCGACCCTGATGGGCTGGGGCACAATCCCGGACGATCATCCGCTGATGGCCGGCATGTGCGGGCTGCAGACCTCGCATCGCTACGGCAATGCCACGCTGCTTGCCTCCGATTTCGTTCTCGGCATCGGCAATCGCTGGGCCAATCGCCATACCGGCAACGTTCCGACCTATACCGAGGGCCGCACCTTCGTGCATGTCGATATCGAGCCGACGCAGATCGGCCGTGTCTTCGCTCCGGATTTCGGCATCGTCTCGGATGCAGGTGCCGCACTGAAGTTGTTCCTCGACGTCGCCACAGAATGGAAGACTGCAGGCAAGCTGCGCGACTGGTCGGCCTGGGCGGAAGAATGCCGCGAGCGCAAGCGCACCATGCTACGCAAGACGCATTTCGACCAGACGCCTTTGAAGCCTCAGCGCGTCTACGAGGAAATGAACAAGGCTTTCGATCGCGACACCTGCTACGTTTCGACGATCGGACTTAGCCAGATCGCCGGCGCACAATTCCTGCATGTCTATAAGCCGCGCAACTGGATCAATTGCGGCCAGGCCGGTCCACTCGGCTGGACGCTGCCGGCAGCTCTTGGCGTGCGCGCCGCAGATCCGGACCGCCCGATCGTTGCCCTATCCGGCGACTACGACTTCCAGTTCCTCATCGAGGAACTTGCAGTCGGCGCACAGCATAAGCTTCCCTACCTGCATGTGGTCGTGAACAATTCCTATCTCGGTCTCATTCGCCAGGCCCAGCGCGGCTTCAACATGGATTTCGAGGTCAGCCTCGCCTTCGACAACATCAATGCCACCGACAATGCCGAGCCGGGCTATGGCGTCGATCATGTCGCAGTTGCCGAAGGCCTCGGCTGCAAGGCGATCCGCGTTCGCAGCGCGAACGAGTTCCAGGAGGCTTTCACGACGGCGCAGCAGCTCATGAGCGAACACCAGGTTCCCGTCGTCATCGAGTTCATTCTCGAGCGCGTCACCAACATCGCCATGGGTGCCGACATCAATGCAGTCGTCGAGTTCGAGGAGCTTGCCGAACGCGGCGAGGATGCCCCGACCGCGATCCTCGCCCTGCTCGATTAAAGGAGGAACACAATGCCGAAATTTGCGGCCAATCTGACCATGCTATTCACCGAGGCGCCGTTTCTGGATCGCTTCGCCCTGGCCGCCAAGGCTGGCTTCGAGGGTGTCGAGTATCTCTTTCCCTACGATTTTGCGAAGGAGGTACTACGCACCGAACTCAATCGCCATGGCCTGACGCAGGTACTTCACAACCTGCCGGCCGGCAACTGGGCCGCCGGCGAGCGGGGGATCGCGATCCTGCCAGATCGCACCGACGAATTCCGCCGCGGCGTTACCGCCGCGATCGACTATGCAACGACGCTCGGCTGCAACAAGATCAATTGCCTCTCTGGCATCGCGCCGGCCGGCGTGCCCGATGAGTTGTTGCGCACCACCTTCGTCGCCAATCTCAGATATGCCGCGACAGAACTGGGCAAACACGGAATCCGTCTGCTGATCGAGCCGATCAACCACTTCGACATTCCGGGATTCTACCTTAATACGCCGGACCAGGCGGCTTCGATCATCGCCGAAGTCAGCAGCGACAATCTGTTCATTCAATATGATCTCTACCATCAGCAGCGCACCGAGGGCGAGTTGATCGGGACGTTCAAGAAGCACCAGGCGCAGATTGCGCATGTGCAGCTTGCCGACAATCCCGGTCGCAACGAGCCGGGCACCGGCGAGATCGCCTATCCCTTTGTCTTCAACGCGCTCGATGCGCTCGGCTACGACGGCTGGATCGGCTGCGAGTACAAGCCACGCACCACGACTGCGGCGGGGCTCGGCTGGTTTGCCGCAGCTGGCCGCCACGCCGAAGGCGCAGCCATTCTCAATATCAGGAGCTAACAACCATGGCACATATCGGATTTATCGGCCTCGGCATCATGGGAACCCCCATGGCACGGCATCTGCAGGACGCCGGCCACATCGTCGTCACATCAAAGTTTTCCATTCCGCCGCGCCAGGAACTGCTCGACCACGGCCTGCAATTCGTCGAGACGCCGAAGGCACTTGCCGAAACGGTCGACATCATCATCCTGATGCTGCCGGATACGCCTGAGGTCAAGGATGTGCTCTTCGGAGAGAATGGGGTTGCCTATGGTCTTTCGAAAGGTAAGCTCGTCATCGACATGAGCTCGATCTCGCCGATCGAGACAAAGGAATTCGCTAGGAGAGTTCGTGAGACCGGCGCCGAATATATCGACGCGCCTGTCTCCGGCGGCGAAGTTGGCGCCAAGAATGCTTCGCTCTCGATCATGGCCGGCGGCTCAGAGCCAAGCTTCGAACGGGCGTTGCCGCTTTTCCAGCTGATGGGCAAGAACATCACGCTCGTTGGCGATTGCGGCGATGGCCAGGTCACCAAGGTCGCCAACCAGATCATCGTCGCACTGACGATCGAGGCGGTATCTGAAGCCCTTGTGTTCGCCTCGAAGGCCGGTGCCGATCCCGCCCGTGTCCGCTCGGCCCTTATGGGCGGCTTTGCCTCCTCACGCATTCTCGAAGTGCATGGCGAGCGCATGATCAAGCGGACCTTCGAGCCGGGCTTCCGCATCTCACTGCACCAGAAGGACCTGAACCTTGCGCTGCAGGGCGCAAAGGCGCTTGGCGTCTCGCTGCCCAACACCGCCGCCACGCAGGAGCTCTTCAATCAGTGCGCCGCCAATGGTGATAGCGGGCTCGACCATTCCGGCCTCGTCAAGGCGCTGGAGCGCATGGCGAACCACCCCGTCGCGTAATATGTGAGTAACCCGATGCCGACCATTGCCGATCCCCGCGCCTTTCTGGAAAAGCTCTTCTATGCAGCCGTTGCTGCGGCCGATCCGGACAAGGCACTTGCCACCCATCTGCCGGACAGGCCGAAGGGCCGGACAGTGGTGATCGGCGCCGGCAAGGGAGCGGCGCAGATGGCACGCGCCTTCGAGCGTCTGTGGAATGCGCCGCTCTCAGGCGTCATCGTGACACGTTACGGCTATGCCGTTCCTTGCGAGCGTATCGAGGTTCTCGAAGCCGCCCATCCCGTGCCGGATGAAAGCGGCCTGCTTGCCTCCGAACGGCTGATGGCGGCCGTGAGCAATCTCACCGAAGACGATCTGGTCGTCGCGCTCGTCTGTGGCGGCGGCTCAGCGCTGTTGCCGGCTCCCGCCGGCGATCTGACGCTTGCCGACGAGATCGCCGTCAATCGGGCATTGCTTGCTTCCGGCGCGCCGATCAGCGCCATGAACGCCGTGCGCAAGCAAGTCTCACGCATCAAGGGAGGGCGGCTCGCCGCCCTCGCCTATCCGGCCCGCGTCGTCTCTCTCGTCGTTTCCGATATTCCGGGCGATAACCCCGCCCTCGTCGCCTCCGGCCCGACGATTGCCGATGCGGCGACCCGCGCCGATGCACTTGAAATCATAGAGCGCTACGAGCTCGATCTGCCTGAGGTGGTGATGCGCCATCTCAAGGACGGCAACGACGAGCCGCCGTTGCCATCGGACCCTCGTTTCGCCCGCAACGAGGTCAAACTCGTCGCCTCGGCAGCGATCGCGCTGGACGCCGCCGCAGAGGTCGCGCGCAAGGCCGGTGTCGAAACCATCGTGCTCTCCGACGCGATCGAAGGCGAAGCGGCGGAGGTCGGTCGTCAACATGCGGCGATCGTGGCAAAGATCTCGCATCGCGGTTTGGCGACGCAAGGCCCCATGCTCCTGCTCTCGGGCGGAGAAACAACCGTAACGATCCGGGGCAAGGGCAAGGGCGGCCGCAACAGCGAGTTCCTGCTCTCCTTCGCCTGCGCCATTTCGGGTCAAAAAGGTATCTCGGCGCTCGCCGCCGATACGGACGGCATCGACGGCTCGGAGAACAATGCCGGCGCCTTTGCCGACGGCGACACAGTTTCGCGGCTTGCCGATCTGGAAAAGAACGCGGCCGAATTCCTGGGGCGCAACGACAGTTGGTCGGCCTTTGCCGCTCTTGACGACCTCTTCGTCAGTGGCCCAACCGGCACGAACGTCAACGACTTCCGTGCGATCCTCCTGAATTAAATCATCCGCTTACCAATTGAGCAGGTTGTGCCTTGCATGGGGCGCCACTTGACGCTCCGGTCCGACAGGCCCGCGATCCCCGGGATACCGAGCTCTCTTTTCGATGGACAAGGCCAACCGCTGCGGGCAGTTAAGCCGTGGTGCCTATCATGAATTTGTTGCACTTCCTCATTATCGAAGGGTAACAAGGAAACAGCGCCGTCGCGTCAGTCACTTTGATCCGGTGAGCGCGCTTCTTCGGTATGATTGATGGGGAGAAAAATCACAGCGTTTAAACTCGCCGAAGCCGCCGAGAAAATCCAAATCGGCACACATCGGCTTGACAGCAAGGGTGCGGACCAGTGGCACACGATCGCGATCTCACCGGGCAGGAAAGAGACCTGTTAGGCCGCGGTAATGTCGCAACCGACCTTGAATTGTTAAGTTTGTTTCCATTTACCTACTGACCTTAACCGATCTTTAACAGCTAGCTGCGCAGGCTGGAAATAGAACGGGCAAGGCCCATACCCCGAAAGCATCGGACCGCCAATGCGTCTTCTCGCCTCCATCGCCTTTGCAATCTTTGCCGCGTTCGTCGCGCCCGCGCTTGCACAAGACGTACCGTCCGTGACAATTACAAGTTCATCAGGATCGGTGACCTTCGATCGAAATCAGCTTGAGGCCATGGGCCTCGTCTCGATCAAGACTTCGACGCCTTGGAACGACGGCGTCGTCAATTTCGAAGGCGTGCCGATGGCGCTGCTGCTCGAAAAGGCCAAGGCTCAAGGCGCGACGGCCACGATCATCGCCCTGAACGATTATAGCGTCGATATTCCGACCAGCGATTTCGCCAAGTTCGGCACGATCCTCGCCGTCAAACGCAATGGAAACTACATGCCGATCGACGACCAAGGTCCGTTCTTCGTCATGTATCCGTTCGACAGCAATCCCATCTTGCAAGGACAGCCCTATCACGGTCGCGCCGTGTGGCAGGTCAAGGCAATCTCCGTCAAATAAACCCCATCGGACCGCATGCGCTACCTTCGCACAGCGCTGACAATTGTGATCCTGGGTTTCATCACCTCGGCGATCTATATTTCCGCCTTGGTCTTCCAGCGCCAGACCGCACTGCAAGATGTTGGCCTGGGCAATATCACGTGGACGATAGCCCAAGCTCCAAGCGAATTTACCCGGCTTGAGCAGCGTGTCAGCGCCATGGGCATGAGCGACGGCAACGTCGACGCCCATGAGGTCAGACTGCGCTTCGACATTGTCGTCAATCGCCTCAAGACCCTGCGGTCCAACGGGGTCGAGAAGTTCGTGCAATCCAATCCGCGCATCGGCGAGACCCTCAACGATCTCGAGGATGCACTCAACCAGACCAGGCCGTTACTCGACAAGCTTTCCGTGCCCGGCACGCCGGCGCGTATCCTCGAGATCCTGGAGCCGATCTATCCCAAGCTGGCGCGGCTCTCCAGCGACAGTAACATGTGGTATTCGGCACGCATTGCCGAAGACCGGCGCGGTCTCCTCGGCCTGCAGCTGGCCCTGACCTGGGTCACCGTCGGCATGCTCATCGGCGGTTGCCTGCTGATCCTGCTGCTACTCATTCACAATGGCCTTTTGGGCCGGGCTCAGAAAATCCTACAGGCCAAGGAACAGACCCTCGCTTTGCAAAATGCTCGGTTCGATGCGGCGATGGAGGCCATGTCGCTGGGCCTTTGCCTACTCGATGACCAGTACCGCGTCATCGTTCACAATCCCCGCTTCCTGGCGCTGTTCGGGCTGGACGAAATCAGAGCAAGGCTCGGTACGCCACTTGCCGATCTCATCGCACCGGAATTGCTACCCCCCGGATTGGCGACCGGCGGAATGCGCGGCCGCGCCGGCGACCGGCCCCGTACCCGGAACGATATCGCGGTGCTCAGCGACCATATCCATCACCTTGAAAACGGGATGGTGCTGGCGGTATCGCATGAACCGACGGGGGAAGGTGGCTGGGTTTGTACGTTCGAAGATGTCACGGAGCGCCATCGCGCGCAGGACCGTGTGGTGCATATGGCCCATCACGACGCACTGACCGACATGCCCAACCGGTTGCTGTTCTGGGAAAGCGTCGGCCACGCACTACGTGGATTAGCATCCGGCGGCCAATTGTTCACCATACTGTATCTCGATCTCGATCGTTTCAAGGAAGTCAACGACACGCTCGGCCATCCGGTCGGCGACATATTGCTGCGCAAGGTTGCCGGTCGACTGCGCAACACCGCATCACGCCATGATATCGTGGCGAGACTGGGTGGCGATGAATTCGCCGTGCTGCATACATGTCTCGATTCCACGCTCGACAGCGCGCGCGCCCTCTCGGAGCGTCTCATAGCAGGCATCAGTCGTCCCTACCGCATCGATGGCAACGAGATCGTCGTCAGCACCTGTATCGGCATCGCAGTCGCGCCGCGCGACGGTGGAAGCACCGGCCAGTTGATGAAGAATGCCGACCTGGCGCTGTACCAGGCCAAGGCCGATGGCAAGGGTGTCTACCGCGTCTTCTCCCCTCAGATGGAAGAACAGCTGCAGAACCGTCGCAATCTGGAAGCGGATATGCGCCACGGCATCAAGCTTGGACAATTCGAGGTCCATTATCAGCCGCAGATTTCGCTCAAGACGCGCAGGATCGTCGCCAGCGAGGCACTCTTGCGCTGGCGCCATCCTGAACGCGGACTGATTCCGCCAGCGGAGTTCATCCCCCTGGCGGAGGAAACCGGCTTCATCGACGCGCTCGGCAAATGGGTGTTGCAGCAGGCCTGCCGAGATGCCCTGAACTGGTCTAATGACGTGCGGGTTTCGGTCAACCTCTCCCCGGTCCAGTTCCGCCAAACTGATCTGGTCGATACGGTCAAGTCGGTGCTGGAGCTGACGGAATTCGACGCACGGCGGCTGGAACTGGAAATTACAGAATCGGTCCTCTTGCGGGACAATGCCGCCAATCTGGAAGTGCTCAACAGGTTGCGTTCGCTCGGCCTGACCATCGCACTCGACGATTTCGGCACCGGTTACTCATCGCTGAACTATCTGCAGCGTTTCCCCTTCGACAAGCTCAAGATCGACCGCAGTTTCGTGAGCAATCTGGAAAACCGGCCAGACAGCTTTGCCATTGTCCAGTCTATTGCCACGCTCGGCCGTAATCTCGATATGCTGACCACGGCGGAGGGCGTCGAGACACAGACCCAGCTCGAGATGATCATCAGGGCCGGCTGTTCGGAGAGCCAGGGTTACTACTTCAGCCCGCCCGTTCCTGAAACCGAGTTCCGCGCCATGCTCAACCGGCAGAACAGCGCTACCATCGGCACCGGCGAAGCTCTAAGCTTCCCACACTTCGGATTGTGAACGGACGAAGATTGCGGACGTTGCTTCAGCGCACGAGCGGCGAAAGGCCGGAGCAATTCCCGGGGGGCTCGTGATGTGCGCTTCGCCGTCGGCATCGATCTTGAAATGACCGTGACTTCAGCGTCGTTTCCAGCAACCAGAAGTCAACGTGGCTCTTGCTAGCAACAATCCACATGATAGTTTCAGCTCAATCGCGACATCGGAATCTCATCCGAATGTTGCGTCAGCACTATCATGATGGTCCGGCTATTCTGCGGGTTCTTGCGACGACGTGAAATAATCTCGACCTTATGCCAGAAGCAGCCGACCCCGGGGGAAGAAACCGTGACCACGATAGATCGATACGACCCGTCTGCGCCCGCCAAGGCCGCTCGTTCGCCCGGCAGAGCAATCGCAGCGGCATCGATCGGCAATGCGCTTGAATGGTACGACTTCACGATCTATGCGCTTTTCGCGGTCTATATTGCCAAGAATTTCTTTCCAGGCGGCAGCGAAACCATCGAGCTTGTAAAGGCGTTCCTCGCCTTCGGACTCGGTTTCATGATCCGCCCGCTGGGCGCGGTCATCATCGGCGTCTACGGTGATCGCGCCGGACGCAAGGCCGCACTCTTTCTGACGATCATGATCATGGCCGCAGGTACACTGCTGATAGCCGCCGCTCCGACTTATGCCGCAATCGGCCTTGGCGCCCCCCTGATCATCCTCGCCGGCCGCATTCTGCAAGGCTTCTCGGCCGGCGGCGAGATAGGCGGAGCAGCGGCCTTCCTCGTCGAGCATGCACCGCCGCAGAAGAAGGGCAAGTATGCCTCCTGGCTGCAGGCAAGCATGGCGCTCTCCAACATACTGGGAGCACTGGTCGCATTCGCGGTCACTTCCCTTCTGACGGAACAGGAAATCGGCGATTGGGGCTGGCGCATCCCCTTCTTCATCGGCCTTCTGATTGCTCCAGTTGGCCTGCTGTTGCGTCGGACTCTGGACGAGACGCCGGCATTTCAGGCCGAATATGCCGCCATGGAAACAACGGCACCAAGCCTCCCGCTCAAGACGATTTTCACGGATTATTTCGGCGCTCTTGTGAAGGGCACGGCGTTTTCGGTGCTATGGGCTGTCTGCGTCTATGTGTTGATAATCTACATGCCGATCTTCGTGCAGCGAGCCTTTGGCTTCACCGGTTCGCAGGCGTTCACCGCATCGCTCATCGGCAACCTGTTCCTAGCCGGGGGCTGCGTCGCCGCAGGCACCATCTCAGATCATATCGGCCGCCGGCTGACACTGAGCGTTGCCGCCCTAACCATGCTGGTCACCGTCCATCCGCTGATCCTGTGGCTGCAGGCGACGCCGACGCTGACGACCCTCGTCATAGTGCAAAGCTTGTTCTGCATCATGGTTGCCGGCTTCGTCGGCGTGGCACCCGCTACCCTTGCCGAGGTATTCCCGACCCGAATCCGCTCGACTGGCATGTCGCTCGCCTATAATGCAGCCGTCACCATCTTTGGCGGTTTTGCCCCAGCAGCCCTGACCTGGCTTGGAAGTACATCGATCGGATTCTACGCTCCCGGCCTTTATGTCGCCGCCGCAGCAGCAATATCGTTGGCGGCGATCGTCAGCCTGCCCAGGCGCGTTTCATCGACCTGAACGATCCGGCAGGCGCCGCAGAGGCCGCCAGACCGCCCCAAAGCCGGCGGGACGGTGACATTCGTATCAGAGCACTTTCCCGAACCAGAAATTGACACCCTCGCAGATGAAGACGGCTCGGATACAAAAGCCGCCGATATACTTTCGAGATCCGGCTCGTTAGTTGCGCTACCTATGATATATAAGTCAGTATAAATATCTCGCCAAAGTAAAATCAGCCATGTGGAAAGACAATGTCACTGCCCATCAGACGACACGTCTTCATGACAAAATAATATTGCAGAAAAATATTGATTAATAATTGACTAAAATTGCAAGATTAATAATTTGGAGGGGCGCTAAATTTGTAAAATTCCGTAGACAGAGTGGAGGCGTTCGCGTGAGTGTTTTGGGAACAATGCCCGAGGGGCTCGTTTGCCGTCCCATCGAGAGGGCTGATTGGCAAGCTGTTATCGAGTGCTTGCAACGAGGTTTCCCGGATCGCTCCCACCAATATTGGGAGAATGCACTCAACCGCATTGAAGATCGACCGGTGGTTGGTGACTTTCCGCGTTACGGCTTCATCCTTGATCACGCCGGAGACATTGTCGGGGTGATGTTGACACTCTACTTCAGACACGCCGGTGCGGAAGGGGAGTCCATCCGCTGCAATCTCTCGAGCTGGACGGTCGACCCGGATTTTCGGGCCTATGCGGGCAAATTGATTATGGCCGCCCTGCGCCACCGGGATGTTACCTTTCTGAGCGTGACACCCGCCCCGGTAACCCGCAGGGTTGTCGAGGCATTGCGATTCCAGCGCTTTGCCGACGGACAGCACGCCTTCCTGCCGATATTGAGCCACGTGCACGCACGGACCCGCGTGGTAAGCGTACGGCCCGAGACACCGGAACTGAACCAATTGCCGAGCCACGAGCGTCGTATCCTTTTAGACCATGCCGCTCTTGGGTGCGATGCGATGATCTGCATTACCGATGGCTCGGTCAATCCGTTCGTGTTCAAGACACGCCGGGTGCTCAGAGGCCTCGTTCCCGCCAGTCAGGTTATCTATTGCCGATCGCACGCCGACCTCAGCCAATGTGCCGGCGCGCTTGGACGATACCTGCTGCGCAAAGGCATGATCTTCTGCCTGGTGGATGCGCGGGCGCCGGTCCCGGGACTAATCGGACGCTATTTTGCCGAAATCGGGCCAAAATATTTCAAGGGCCCCAGCCTGCCAGCGCCAGGAGACTTGGCGTTCACAGAGTTTGCCCTCTTTAACGAATGAATATGCCGGCGACGGTGATGCCGAACGGCCGCCGGACGCAGTCTCTGTTGTGCGGTGGCCAGTTCGGCCTCAGAAGTCCTCCCATGTAGGGCTTGGCGCGGCCGACGTCTTGCCGAAAGCGGAGCGGAGCTTCTCGCTGAGCGCCCTTTGGCCGGAAAGGTGCACGCCTCTGCCGGGCGCTGCGGCAGCCCTGGCAGGCATTTCAGTTCCCCCGCGAGAAGAGGTCGCCAGCGAAACAACCTTTCCTCCGGCATGATCCAGTTTGAACTGGCCAAGGCGTGCGGACAGTGACGAAACCTCGCTCGCGAGCGTATGGGTCGCGGCATTGGATTCCTCGACCATAGCGGCGTTTTTCTGGGTGGCCTGATCCATCTGGTTGACCGCGGTGTTGATCTCCTGCAGCCCTGTCGATTGCTCCCTTGCCGATTGCACGATCGCTTGCACGTTGCTGTCGATCGACTGAACCTCCTGAACGATCGCCCGCAACGCTTCTCCGGTCTGGCCGACAAGGCTGACGCCTTTCTTGACCTGATCGCCCGACGAGTGAATGAGCGCCTTGATTTCCTTTGCCGCCGTGGCGGAGCGCTGCGCCAGCTCTCTAACTTCTTGAGCGACCACCGCAAAGCCCTTACCGGCTTCACCGGCACGGGCCGCCTCGACGCCGGCATTCAACGCCAGGAGGTTGGTCTGGAAGGCAATGTCGTCGATAACGCCGATAATATTGGAAATAGACTGCGAGGACTGTTCTATACCGGTCATGGCTTCGACCGCACTATGAACGATCTGACCAGACCGCTCGGCGTTCTCCTTGGTACGGCCGACCAGCGCCGCAGCCTCTTCCGCGCGGGTCGTCGAATCCTTGATCGAGGTCGTGATCTGCTCGAGCGCCGCGGCCGTCTCTTCGACCGAAGCCGCCTGTTGCTCCGTTCGCTTCGCCAGGTCATCTGCACCGGTGCGGATCTCCTCCGATCCGCATTGGATCACCGAGGCATTTTCCGAGAAGGAGATCATCGCCGCCTGCAACTTCTCGACGGAGGTATTGAAATTGCCACGAATTTCGTCGAGCGCCGAGGTAAATGGCTGATCGAGCCGCACGGTCATGTTTCCGTCCGAAAGCTGCACGAGCCCGGCGGCAAGCTCGCCGACGGCGAATTTCACTTCCGCCTCCTGGGCGTCGTTGATGCGGGCACGCTCCGCCCGTTCGGCCTCCTGGGCAGAGCGGCTGGCCTCAGCCTCCGTTTCCAGCCGGACCTTTTCGCGATTGTTTTCCAGCAGGATGTACAGGGAACGGGAGAGGTCGCCAATTTCGTCGCGAGCCTCGCGATCCCTAAGCGCGACGTTCAAATCGCCATTAGCAATCCGGTCGGTTTCGCCGATGACGTTCTCGATGCGGCGAATGAAGCGTCGGGCGATCAGCCAGCCGGCAAGACCGAGGAGAACGGTCGCGATCGAGGTGACCGCGATGGCATTTCTGACAACCGTATTGACCTGCGCGAAAACTGTAGCTTTTGGAACCGCAACGATCGCGTACCATGATATCGCGTCGGTCAGCTTCACCGGCTCGGCGACGGCAAAGTAGGTCGCGCCGTCCGCACGCGTGATTTCCCGCTCCGTGCCAGGATTGGCGATCAGTTGGTCCCAACCGGTGGTCTCGGCACCGCCATCCTTGATGTTCTTTCCGATGAGCGCCGCATCGGGATGGCTGATCATGCCGCCGCCGGAGGTAACGAGGCTCATGAAGCCCGTCCCCATCGGATGGATCGCGGATATGGCTTTCTGAGCGTCGTCGAGAGCCATGTCCAGGCCGGCGACACCCACAGGCTTTCCGCCGATCATGATCGGCTGGGCAATGGAGGTCATCAGCACCTGCTTGCCATCGATCGCGTAGGAATAGGGCTCGATGACAACGGTCCTTTGCTGGGCGAAGGGCAGCTGATAATAGTCGCCGGCGCCCGATACGGTATAGTCCGCGAGGGGAACATGGGTGATCTGGCCGCCGCTGCGAACCCAATAGGGAATGTAGCGCCCGGTGGCGTCATGGCCCTCCTTACCGACGAAATCCTTGTCTTTTCCATCGAAGGCATTCGGTTCCCAACCCGTCCAGACGCCAAGCGCCGTCGGGTTGCTCACCAGCATGTTCTTCAGGATTGCGTCGGCGGTCGCCCGGTTCGCGTCGCCCGCCTCCTTCATGGTTGCAAGGACGGTTTCCAGCGAATTGACGACGGCGATCGCGGCGCCAAGGGTCTTTTCCGATCCGGCCGCGGTGGTGCTGGCGATCTGCCGCATCTGGTCAAGGCTCGATTGGCGAACGGTCGTATAAGCGGAATCAAACAGGATGGCGGAAGCGGCCACCGTCGCGATGACGCCGCATGCGGCGACGGAAAAGATATTACGGCTAGTTGCGGATTTCAAAATCATATCACCACCTTATTGGGTGGCGTTGCGATCGCGCGGCGCGCCCCCCGCGTGCCTCTGACAGAAATAATATTCCGCAAGCGGCAAACAACAATCCAGGCCGCTTGTATCTTGAAGAGGCTAGATAGTCTTGATTAACAATCAGTATCTCCAGGTGTGGAGATCAGCATCAATGTGAATATAACTTCTAGCCATGAAGAAAACTCCGGGATTATTTCTCGGAAATTAATAATTTTATCGGACAGAGCGCCAAAGAATAGATATCGCAGCGCAATATTAGAGATATCTATTGAACCTCATCCGAACTGATGCGATCGCAACCACCGTGCGCGTCTTCATCCCAATTCCCTTGTCGCAGGCGAGGCTCACCCATCATCCGCGAGTGATGATAGCAGTTGCTCCGAGCTAGCTCGGAAGACGTCAAGACTTCAGCGCGTGCCTGACCCTCAGGATCGCGAGGGCGACCGCGCCGATCACCAGAGGAATGGAGATCAGCATGTAGATCGGATCGATATGAAGGCCGGCATGATCGGCGGTCTCGATCGCAACCTTGATCAAGCTCAGGAGATAGTAGCTGATGGCGATGATCGAGAGACCCTCAACCGCGCGCTGGATCTTGACCTGGGTTTCGGCGCGATCGGCCATGGCCTGGATCTGGACCGCATTCTGGACTTCGATCTCCACCTGAATGCGGGTCTGGAGCAAATCGATCAGATGCATGGTCGCATGCGACAGTTGTTCAAGGCGCAATGCGGTTGCCTCGCAGCTCCTGACCGCAGGCTTGAAACGGCGTGCGACGAACACGCCAAACCGCTGAAAACCCGGCACATGGGTCTCGCGCAGCTCGGCAATGCGCTCCTCGACGATCTTGGCATAGGCAGCCGTTGCGCCAAACCGGTTGCGCGTCTGCGCCGCTGCCGAGATCACCTCTGCGGAAAGCTGGGAAATCTCATCGAGCAATCGCTTGTGATCTTCTGCGGAGGTCGAGACGTGACGATTGGTCAATTCGACCAGCTTCCGGTCGTAGCCGCCAAGCACGGGGCCAAGCCGCCTCGCTTCAGGGAAACCCAAAAGCGCCATGACGCGATAGGTCTCGATTTCATAGATCCTGCGGACCATGCGACCGAGCCGATAAGCGTTGAGATCGTTGTTGAAGAGGATCGTGCGGCTGATGCCGTTATCTCTGACCCGAAAATCCGAACAAACGAGCGCTGCTCCGCCGCCAATCACGGATGCCGCGGTGTCGCCGAATTGCAGCCGTGAAAGGAGAGGACCGAGTTCGCTCGGCGCCGATCCGCAAATAAGAATTTCCAGCCGGCAAATGAACGACCAGTCCGAGAGGCCGGCGAGCCGCGCCGCCTCGTCGGCCAGGAGGGAACCAGCCGGCCAGGTCGACGGATCGGCCTCAAGAGGCGTGACCCGGGTTATGGTGACAAATTCAGTATGAAATTCGATCTGGGTTCGAGGGCCCTCGATTGCATCCTCGGCAACGACGACGCGATGGCTCAGATCGGAAATCGACGGCGACGTGCCCGAAAGCGCTATATGCTCGACGAGCGCTGGACCCGAAAAATAGATCGAGGGCCGGGCGTGAAGTTCCGAATTGAAATCGACTGCCACCGTTGTCCTTTCTGAGGCCGGTACCTGCTATAAGCGTATGCAGGGCATTGGGATAATCGGCAATGCTTAGCGCCCGCGACAGAGTGTCCTGAGGTCCAGCAACGATACCACCACCGCCCACCGCGAAGTTTCCTCAGTCAGGCGTTGGTCAATTTCGAATGCGCTCCGTTGGCGATCAGGATTTGGACTCTTCGGGGGCGCCCTTGCCTTGCCAAAAAATAGTCCATATTGACTACCGTGCCGGCATCCAAAAACGAGTTATCCATGGCCCTCGCCCCTCGTCTACGCCTCCTTGTTGCGCTTGGTTTTGGTCTTTTCTCTACGGTTTGTCACGCGCAATCCTTCGATTGCGGCAAGGCCCAGACAGCCATTGAAAGGGCGATTTGCGCGTCTCCTTCCCTGATCATTCAGGACAGCGCGCTGGCCAGCTCCTATAAACAGGCGGCAAACGCTCTCAGCGGCGACCCGGCAAAGCTTGCCGAATTGAAACAGCAGCAACGTCGCTGGCTTTCAGATCGAAACAAGTCATGCGTGGATTCCGATCAGAGCGGTCTCGCAAAATGCCTCATGACGATCTATCAGTCGCGGATTGCCGAGTTGAGCGGGCTAAGCACTCCGGCCGTCAGCCGAAACACGCCGAACCCTGACCAACCCGCCGCGCCATCAGCGTTGGCCAGTTCGGAAATGCGGGTTCCGGGCGGACAGTATCGTACAACATCGCAGCCCGCCGCAGCTCCGCAGTTATCTCCAACGCACGCATCCTCCGAGCCCCTATCCCAGCCGCATCTGGCGTTGGATCAACTACCCGCCGACCAGGATGGAAGCACGCTGATGACGGTCGATCAGCCGGGTCGGATCGCCATCAGCACCCACAGCGGTTCGGGCGTCGCATTGCAGCTCATCGACATGATGACAGGGCCGGGAGAACGAGTGGGCGCGCCCGGCGTCGGCGATGGGCGGATCGATACGCTGCTGGACAAGGGCACCTACAAGATACGCGTTTTCGGGGCGAAAGGCGCAACGGGCAGGGTCGAGCTCAAGGCACAGGCGTATCAGGAGCTTGAGCAACCCGATACCGTCCTGACCGCCGACGCCTCGGAAAATGCCGACCTCGGCGATCTCCAGCAAAGATCGTTCTGGATCGACGTCCCCGATTCCGGACGCGTCGACGTGGAGGCCGTCGGACGCTCGCTCCACGATTTGCGGCTGTGGCGCAGCGGCGCCAATATCGTTGCGCTTTCGCCGGTGATCTCGGTCTTCGAATTGAAGCCTGGCCTCCCGATGACACGAGCCGCGTTGGCCGGCACGGTCGAACCGGGCCGCTATCTCGTGACAGCCTATGGCGGCGAAAAGCTCGCTTGGGCAAATTCAGACACTGCCGAACCATTTCATATCCGCACCGGCATCACGACGTCCCTAGCAGCCGGGATCGCCGAAGGCGTCATCGGGCCCTTCGGATCGGTACGCTTCGAGGCGCCGGCCGATTTCGACCGCTTCCGTCTCGAGCTGCCGCAATCCGCGCCGGCAATGCTGCGAGCAGCACGGCTTACCGATTCAGCCCCCTCCTTCCGGAGCGCACCGATCGTCAAGGCAAGCCGCGAGCCGGTGGCGATGCTGGCATTGCCGGCGAATAACCAACCCGGCATCGTCGAAATATCAGGCTATGAAGGCCAGCAGTTCCAGGTTCGCGGGCTTCGTTTCAGCAATGAGGCTCAATTCGACGGTTCGGTGCCCAATCTCATCAGCCTCGATGTTGCGGGCGAAGGCGGAGACGAAATTCCGGCAACGTCCTTGCTCATCCGCCACGACGACACCAACAAGGCAACGATCCTTGCTTCCGACATGCCCCGTCTCGGTCCCGGCCAGGCGTGGAGACAGCGTTTCAATCTGCGCGGCCCGACATCGCTCCTGTTCGAGATGACGCAGGCGGGCCAGATCGCCATCCATGCTTCGGGCGTTACCCTGCACTCAGAGATCAGTCCGATTCTCTTCGGCAACGCTCCACGTATCGATGCCCGCCAGCCGGATCGCTATGATCTGGATGCGGGCTACTATCTGCTGCGCCTTTCACCGAAGCCCCCCAATACCGCCAATGCCAATGCAGGCGGCATCCTTGATCTTACTCTCGGCACTCCAGGGCTCGTTCCGCCGATCCAGCCCGCCGCTCCGGCACGCAGCACGATCTCCTTCGGCATCCAGGACGCTCAATCGGCGACCAGCCTGGAGATCATCACCAATGTAGCCCCTACCCTCTTGACCGGGCCGCGTGCCGTGGCGCTGCCTGCCGACCTTGAGGCCCGGCCGCTGACGCTTTGGCAGCCCGCAGGCGCATCGCCGCAAACCGGCCGGGATCAGCCGGCTCCCGTCAGCCCTGAGCCGGCGCAGCCCGGCTCGGACAAATCCGACGGCGGCGAAGCTGCTCTTTTGCGTCCGCCGTCGTCGGCGGATCTGCGCATTGACGTTCATGCGCCACAGGGCGGCGTCATCTCCGCCTTCGATATGCATAACGCACCCGTCGCCTTCGCTGTCAGCAACGAACATGCCGATGCCGCCGGGCGGACGCTTACTCTGCGCTTTCCCGCCGTTTCCACGTCCCGCGCGATAGGCGTCAGTTGGCGGCCTGATGCCACGGCTCCCCACAAGAGCGCGCGGCCGATCGCGGCATCGCCCTTGAACGCCGGCCAGAAGCAATTCCTTGATCTCGCGGAAAATGCTCACAAGTCCTATCAGCTCAACGTGAAGGAAGGCGGTCTTTATCGCATCGAAACTTTCGGGCGATTGCAGACTGCTCTCGATCTCGGCACGTCGATCGTGCCGTCTCTGGGAGAAGCCACCGATAACGGCGACGGTCATAACGCGCTGCTGCTGACCTATCTACGGGCGGGAACCTACCAGGTCGGTGTCTCCGCGAAAAACTCGTCTGGCCATCTCGGCATCGGCGCCATGCAAGCCTCACTTGCGCAGGCCGCCGCCCTCGTTCCCGACAGCAGCAGCCGCGGCACGCTTTCGACTGCAAGCGGCGCCATCGTGCCGATAGAGATTGCGAAGGCCGGTTCCTATCAGCTCGATCTCTATGCGCTTGACGGAGATCTCACCGCGCGCCTGGAGGATGCAGACGGCTGGCCGCTAACGGCTCCCGGCCCCCTTTCCACGCTCACCCAGGATTTTACGCCGGGGCACTATCGCCTCGTGATCCAGCCGCGTGAAGTCGACTCGCGTTTTGTCGCCCGGCTGACATCGCTCGTGGACCCGCCGCAATTGCAGGGCCACGGTCCGCATCCGCTGGCCTTCAATCAGGCGCAGAAATTCCAGTGGCGCGAGCCGCAGGGAAAGGCCGACGCTCGCGTTCCCGATAGCTGGACATTCGATCTCGTCGCGGACACCGATATCAGCATCGATCTGACTGAGGGGATGGTCGGCACGCTGGTCCGCGACGACAAGGATCAGGTGGCAAGATTTGCCACCAGCCCGCAATTCAGCAGCAGGTTGAAGGCCGGACATTACCGCATCGACGTCACGAGCCTCGCGCATGATGACCGGCTGGACTATGAGATCACCCTGAACGTGAAGGATCTGCAGCCCGGCGAAGCGCGCTTTGTCGATCTCCCTGCCGTGCTTTCCTTCAATGTGGAAAAGGACCGCGTCGTCAGCCTCAGCACCTTCGGCCGCAGCGAGATGAAAGGCGTCCTGAAGGACGCGAGCGGCGCGGTGATCGAACGCCTCTCAGGCCGCAGCGACGATTGGAATGTCGCGCTTTCCCGCAGTCTACCGGCCGGATCCTATACGCTTGGCCTTGAGCCGGCTGTCGCGCCCGCGACGACGAGCGATCAAACAGACGGCAGTTCGGACGACCAGTCGGCATCATCAAGCGATGGCGATCAGCAAGATGGCAGCGGCGATCAGGCCAGCGCCTCGAGTATCGAGGTCCAGTTCGCCCTACCGCAGGAGCTGCCGCAGCCGGCGCTTGCCGCAGGCGCAAATGCCGAAGTCATCGGCAGCTCCGTCTTCACATTCCCATTGCCCGCAGGCGAGAAGGATCAGCTCGCACTCGTCGCGGCGCAGTCCACGAGTGAACTGGTCATGTCCGTCGACACATTGGGAACCGACGGCATCTGGAAGCCGCAAGTTTTCGCCCATGGCCGCACGCCGTTTATCGCCTGGCCCAACTCTGCCGACGGGACACAGTGGCGCGCTTCGGTCTGGACGCTCGACGGCGGTTCGGCTCCGATCAAGATTGCCACGCGGGGCATCTCCCGCGACCTACGCACGCTCGGCGATGTCACCTTGGAACCGGCAACGATCGATGGCCTCGGACTGACGTTGAATGTCGCACTCGTGCATGTGCCATCCGCGGGACTGGTTGAGCTCGACGGCGCCACGGATCTGCAGGCTGGAGCAAGCGTCGGACATCCGCTTGCCGCAGCATCCGGACTGTTTGCCCCGCAATCGGATCGTCTGTGGCTGATTGCCGGCAAGGACGGGTCCGTGCGGGCGACCGCTGCCAAGCTCGATGGCGAGACCGCGCTGACACTTCCAGCGGGCGAACAGGCCATTGTCCCCGCCTCCGCGTCTTTGCCAGACAAGATCCGTCTGTGGCTGGCGGATTCCACCTTCGGGCAACCGGGTCTGGCCGCCGGGCGTGGCATGGGCGTCAGCCTCAACAGCGCCGTTGCCCTGGCGAACGGTCAGGACTTGCATGTCTGGAATGCCGGAAGCGACGAAAGCCTGCAAATGCGGCTGCAGCCGATCGACGCCACCGAGCTTGGCGCTGTTGCGCTCGACAGCACCTATGCCGCCACCATACCCGCGCTCAGCGCACAGCCGCTGACATTGCCGGCGGGCGTGAAGCGACTGTCGCTTGATCTGGCGCCCGGCATCGCCGTCGTCTCCGCCCCTTCGGATACCGAGCAATTCAATGTCTGGTCCGGCTCTGCGCCGCTTTCGCGCAATATCGCGACATCAGCCAAGGAAGTCTGGCTCGTCAACACAAAGACCGAAGCGACAGCCGCTCGCATTGGCTTGTCGCCGGGGCAGTTCATGACGCTTGGAGCCGATCAGATCCTGCGTCGGTTCTTCGGCACTGCCGGATCGGAAGCAATCGCCGTGGACGCAACGAAAGGAGACGTCTTGAATGTCTCCGGCGGCGCGGCAACTTTTGTTGGAAGCGATGGCAGGGTATTGCGCGGCCAAAAGCTTGCGATATCGGGCGCCGGCCAGCTGATCCTCGACCATGGAGCCGGACTGGTGGCCCTGTGGCTGGAGCGGGGTGGCAAGTCGCCCTGGCCCCGGCCCGAACCGAAGTCGATCACCTTGCCTCAGAACATGGCGCTTCAGGGTCAGGCTATGGCGTTCCGGCTCGATCCGTCCCAGCCGATCGTCCTCGACGTCAGCACCGACGCCCCGGTCATTGCCGATCTCGAACAGAACGGCCGCCACGATCTGCAGCTGTTCCCGATGGGAGCCGCCTTCCATCGCTATATCGCGCCTTCCGAGGCTATTCTGACGCTCTACTCGACCCACGAAGGGCCTTTGTCCGGCACGCTGGATATGACGGCGACACCAGTCATTCCTCTGACCGATGGCATCGGCTCTCCGACGGTGCTTGCGCCGGGAGCAACGGCCCTTTTCGGCTTCGAGGTCAAGAACAAGGGGAATATCGGCGTTGGCTTGCGTTCCGATCCGGATCTTGCCATCGGTCGGCTGCTCGATGCAAAGGGACAGGTTCTCGGCGAGAGCGTCAATCAACTGAAGCAGCTCGAGCCCGGGAACTACCTGCTGGAGGCACGCGCGCCAGCCGACGCGCCCGCACTCATCGTCAGGCCGGCAGTCGTCGGATTGTCACCGCCGCCGGCCGGTCCGCCACCCGAGGTCGTCAACGACTATCTACGGGACGCCGGTTTGAAGCCCTCGGGATCGAAGTGAAGCTCATGAAAAAGATCGCATTTCTCATTGCTCTGTCCGTGGCGTCTTCCGCTCTGATCGCAACAGCTCACGCCCAGCAACCCGCCGCATCGTTGAGCCTCGATGTTCTGCAACGGGCCGACGGCGTGAAAATCGTGCCGGAGAGATTCCTGCGGGCCTATGATCCCGTGACGATTTTCTTTCCGACTGATACGGGCCCAGTGGCGGGCGGCCCGGAAGATGCGCCGGAGCGCTTCGTTACGATGGAGCCGCAGGTCGCCGGCGCTTGGCAATGGCTCGGCCCACGCGCCTTGCAATTCCGGCCCGCCGACAAGTGGAAGCCGCTCGATCGGGTCAAGGTGAAGATGGCAGGAGCAGGCGATACGGCCGGCAGCCAAGCCGAATTGATACCCCTGTTGCCCCTGCCGGTATCCACCGTGCCTGCCGCCGATGCAGATCCGGTCAACGACCTCGATCAGATCACGCTGACATTTACCGAGCCGGTCGACGTTGCCGCGCTGAAGCGCCTGCTGTCGATCGAATTGCGGCCTTCACCCGGAATCGGCGATGAAGGCGGACTGACCCTGGGCGCGCAAGACTTCGATATCCAGCCGCTTGAGCGCAGCGCCCGCAGCGACCAGCAATCCTATGTGGTGAAGCTGCGTACAGCCGTGCCCGATGGCCGTGTTGCGCTTGTGCGATTGAAGCTTGCCGATACGCCCGACTTCGCCGACCAGATTTTTGAACTGCGCGTACGTACCGCCGTTCCCTTCACCCTCACGAGTTCCGACTGTGGGAGAGGCTTCGACACAAACACGATCGACGGCATCATGCGCTGCACGTCGGGCGCTGCAGGTGGCGCGGCGGTCGATGACAATGGCAATCCGTCCGACGACGCAAGCGGCGTCAATACCTCCCGGCCGAGCCAGGCCCGCGGTCTGATCTTCCGGTTTTCAAGCAACCCTGCCACGGACGCGCAATTCTCGGCCCGCGACGCCTTGCGCATCACTCCACCGGTTGACGATCTGACCGCGCAGGCCAGCAATGGGCGTCTTTACGTCCATGGTCGCTTCCTTACCGATAAGGTGTATGCGCTGAACGTTGCTCCCGGTGCCTTGAAAGACGACCGTGGCCGTCCGCTCGCCGCCGCATTCAGCCGGAAATTCGCCTTCTCGCCGGAGCCCGCATCTCTCGCCTGGGACGCCTCGCAGGGCATCGTCGAACGCTTCGGTCCGCAGCTCGTCCCCTTGCGCGGGCGCGGCTACGACCGGGCCGACATCAGAATCCATGCAATCGATCCGCTATCGCGGGATTTCTGGCCCTTCCCGCAAGCCGGGCTCGATACCAAGGATGACGACGCGCCGCCGCTTCCCGGTAAGGAGCCGCAGAAATGGGCTAATGTGGACGACATTTCGGCCGACGCGGTCGCGGCACGCGTAAAGGCCCTGGGGTCGCCCGCCATATCCCAACTTGTCGATCTGCCGATCCATAAAGGCGGCGTGGACACCAAATTCGGCCTCGACCTGAAGCCGCTCCTTGCCAAGATTTTGGGCATCGACCAGCCCGGCACCTATCTCGTCGGTCTGCGCGCCGTGGACGATCAGGCTCGCCACTGGCTCCGCATCCAGGTCACCGACCTTACCTTGAGCGTGGTGGAGGAACCGGACCGCGTCCGCTTTGCCGTCACCTCGCTTGCCGGCGGCAAGCCTGTCGACGCCGCCCAGATCAGGCTCGACGGGTTGCGGGACGGTAAATTCGTCACGCTTGCAACCGGCGTGACCGATGCTCAAGGTTTCTTTTCCTGGGATCTCAACAACCGCACCGAGGCCAGGATACGCCGCGTCATCGTGACAAAGGGACTGGATACGCTGGTGATCGATCCCGATCACGCCCCAGCCCAATATGCCCAGAATAACTGGACCAAACCCTCGACGTCATGGCTCGACTGGACCACCAATCCGGACGAGGATCGCGACGAGCAGGCCCGCACTCTGTGCCATGTCTTCACCGAGCGGCCGATTTATCGCCCGGAAGAGCCTGTGCATATCAAAGGCTATGTCCGCAGCTATCTCGGCGGCCATTTGAGCCTTGCCAAGGCTGCGGGTCAGCTCGTGATCACCGGCCCGGACAAGCAGGAATGGCGCATCCCGGTAAAGCTCGATGAATTTGGCGCCTTCTATCACAAATTCGATGCCACGACGCCGGCAACGGGCGACTATGAGGTCCATTTCGAGCCGAATGATCCGACGAAATCTGAGAACGACGATCAACCGGTGCAGAAATCCGACGACGGCGACGGAAACGGCGACAACTCGGCGAACGGCAACAATAGCGATGACGCCGGGGCGCAAGAGAACCAGGCAGATGACGCCCAGGCCGCCACGACCGACAATAGCAACGCAGCAGCGGACAGCGCCGACGCAAGCGACAAGACACTCCAATGCGGCAGCGTGTCCTTCAAGAAGGAAGCCTATCGTCTGCCGACATTCGAAGTCGTGCTCAACAATCCCCAAACCGTGCCGCTCGATGCCTCCTTTAATGTCGACCTGATCGCTCGCTACTTTGCCGGCGGATTGCTGGCGGACCGACCGATCCGCTGGCGCGCCGTACAATATCCCTATAATTGGACGCCTCCGGGTCATGACGGCTTTCTGTTTTCGACGGATTCCCGTTACTCCGGCAGCGATGAATTCAAATCGTCGCCGGCGCTCGAACAGGACGGCGCCACCGATGCCGGCGGCGCCTCGCGCATCAGCTTCGACACGACGATCGAGCCCACGGCACAGCCTCGCCGCTATATGATCGAGGCAACGGTGACCGGCGACGACGATCTGCAGGTCCGCAGCATCACCAATGTCTATGCGGTCCCGCCTTTCGTGCTTGGCCTGAAGGTGCCACGCTATGTGCCGGCACCCGGCACAATCGAGCCGCAGATACTGGCCGTCGACGGCAATGGCGCTCCGGTCGAGGGACTTGAGATGACCGCGCGCCTGATCCATCGCAACTGGACCTCGACCCTGCAGGCAAGCGACTTCAGCCAGGGCTCGGCGAAATATGTCACGCAGCAGATGGACGAGACGGTGCTGGAGCGCAAGATCACCAGCACTAAGGATATACAGACGCTTGCCCTCGAGGCGAAAGAGGCAGGCGTCTACATCGTCCAGGTCGAAGCGAGCGACCGCGTCGGCCGCCGACAGCAGGTGAGCGTCGATTTCTTCGTCGGCGGCTCGACGCCCGTGACATGGGCTCAGCCGCCCGCCCGCACCGCGGTCGTAACGACGGACAAGGACAGCTATATCCCCGGCGAGACCGCCAACCTCCTGATCCAGTCTCCCTTCCAGTCAGCGCGCGCTCTCGCCATTGTCGAAGAACCCGAAGGCAAGTTCCACTACGACTGGATCGATATCACAGACGGCTATGGCCATTATGCGCTGCCGGTTCGCAAGGAGCAGATGCCGGAGGTCCCGGTTCATTTCCTCATCATGCGGGGACGACTTGATAGCAGCACACCAGCGCCGAGCGCGCCCTTCGACCAGGGCAAGCCGGTCACGATCGCTGCGACCAAGACCGTGACGGTCAAGCCGGTAAAGAACACGGTCACCGTCACCATGGACTATCCCAAAAAGGCCCGTCCGGGCGACGAGGTGGAAGTCACCCTGCATCTGGCGGATGATCTCGGTCGGCCGATCGCCGGCGACGCCACCTTCTGGATGATCGATCAGGCCGTGCTTTCGCTTGCCACCGAGCAACCGTTGGACCCCTTGCCGAATTTCATCGTCAAGCGCAGATCGACGATGGCGCTGCGCGACACCCGCAACATGGCCTTCGGCATTATTCCCCTCGATGAGGTGCCCGGCGGCGACGAGCGGGAGGATTGGGGCACCGACAATAATATTTCCGTCCGCAAGAACTTCACGCCAGTACCGATCTATCTTCCCGACGTGAAGATCGGGCCGGACGGCACCGCCAAGATCAAGGTGAAGCTTCCGGACTCGCTGACCGTGTTCAAGCTGCGCGCAAAGGCAGTCAGCGGTCCGGATCGCTTCGGCTACGGCACCGGGGAGATGCTGATCCGCCAGGAAATCGTGGCGCAAGCCGCCCTGCCCCGCTTCCTGCGCGCAGGCGACCGGTTTGAGGCGGGCATGATCGCCCGCGTCGTCGAAGGCGGTGGCGGCCAGGGCGCTGCGACCATTGCTTCCGATGGCTTGTCCCTTGCTGATAACAAGGATGTTTCCTTCACCTGGGAACAGAACAAGCCGGCTCACATTGGCGTGCTCGCTACGGTACCGGAGCAGAAGCCCGGCAAGGACGATGTGCGCCTGCGGTTTGGCGTCGAACGCCTCGCCGATCATTCCCGAGACGCCGTGGAAATAACGCTGCCGGTGAAGGCTGACAGCATCCCGATCAGACATTACGAGATTGTCGAAATACCCGCCGGCGGCGAAAAAGTGCTGGCGGCGCCACAGGAAGCCACACGTCCAGGATCGTTCCAGCGTGCCATGACGCTTGCCTCCGATCCGGCCTTGATAAAACTGGTAGCCGGGCTGAACAGCTTGGTCGAGTCGCCATATGGCTCGACGGAGCAACGAATGTCGCTCGCCTCCTCCGGCCTTGCCTTCAAGAGCTTTTCTCCGCTCCTTGCTGCCGCCAAGCTCGACAAGCGCATTGACGGCGACGTGCATAACACCGTGCTGGCAATCAGCCAGGCGGTTGATCCGGATGGGCTTGTCGGCTTCTGGCCTCACAGCAAGGGCAATGTCTCGCTGACGGCATGGGCCTATTCCTTCCTGATCGCCGCAGACAAGGCAGGAGAGCCGACTGACAAGGCCTTGACGGAACGCCTTGCCAATGTGCTCAAGCTCTCTTTACGGTCGGACTATCCGCATCTGCTGACAGGCAATGAAATCCGTGAACGGGTGGAAGCCCTGACAGCTCTGGCCGATGGCGGCAAGCTCGATCCGGCCTATGCGGCCGAATTCTCCCGCTCGGCAGCACAGATGCCGAATGTCAGCGTCGCGCGCATGACGGCGGCGGTGGCGGCCGTACCAAACGCGGACCAGCGGCTGGTCGGCAACCTTGCCGAGGCGATGTGGTCGCGCGTCCGCATCCTCTCGCGCAATGGCCAACTGGTCTATAACGGTCAATCGCAGGATGAGGGCAACCCCATCATCCTGCCCTCGGAAACCCGTAGCCTTGCCGAAATGGTGCGCGCGGCAGCTTTGACCTCCGAGGGAGATCCGCGCTACCCCGCCCTGAGGAATGCCTTGCTGCAATTAGGCGAAGGCGACGGCTGGGGCTCGACGAACGCCACCGCGGCGGCGATCCGCGCACTGGCAACGGCATGGCAGCGGCCAACCACGCCTTTGCCGCTGACGGTGACGCAGAACGGCAACGCACAAACCCTTACACTCGACGCGAACGCGCCCGTGTTGCGGCAGGTCATTTCAGACCCAGGCGCCGTTACGCTCCACAACAACGGCGCAGCACCCGTGCTTGCCTTGGTCGAAACCAGCTATCTATCCGCCGAGCCCGGTTACAAGGCACAGGCAAGAAGCGAAGATTTCGCCCTTACCCGCACGCTCTACCGCGTTCCCGCCGGCAACGCGCCTTTGGAAAAACTCACCCCCGATGCCAACGGCACCATCGCCTTGAAGGTCGGGGACGTGCTGGAGGAAAGAGTTGATCTGGTCGTGCCCGAAGACCGCACGCATGCTGCGCTGACGCTGCCGCTTGCAGCGGGGCTCGATCCTCTCAACCCGAACATCGCCACCGCGCCCGCGGAGGCAACGCCTGCAATAGCTCCCACCTTGACGCCGGACTGGACGTCCTATGGCGACGACCAGGTCTTCTGTGCCTATGACACTCTGCCGAAGGGAAATTACACTTTCGCCTATCGCATGCGCGCCCTGATCCCCGGCACGTACACGCAACCGCAAGCGCTGGCGGAGACCATGTACCAGAAGGGCGTCGAGGGAACGAGTGCCGCAACACAGATCGTGGTGGCGAAATAGCGATACCGAATGACAAAGGATACTGGCTGAAGGAACCGCTGGCCGGGTAATGACACTCTTGAAGACCCGTCGATCGAAATTCGTTGTCCTTAGCCTGCTGGTTGCCGCGGCCGGTGCGGCTGTTTACGCCTATTCCATCGCCCAGCGAGCAGAGCTCATCGCACCCGCGCCAACGCCCATTCTCTATGATCGCAACGGCGCGTTCCTGGCACAGATCGGCCACAGCGACGACGGGCGTATCGACTACGGCTATTGGCCGGTGGAGGAGTTGCCAGATCGCGTCGTCAAGGCAACGCTCGCTCTTGAAGACAGGCGATTCTTCGAGCATGCCGGCGTCGATCCCTATGCGATCGGCAGAGCGGCCTGGCAAAATCTGAGCTCGGTCCGGCGCCGGTCCGGCGCTTCCACCATTGCCATGCAGGTTGCACGCATGCAGCGGCCGGAATCGCGCAGTTTCCTCCACAAGGTACTGGAGGCCGGCACGGGTGTCGCCCTGACGCTCCGGTATGGCCGCAGCGCCGTGCTGGCACAATATCTGCGTTTGGCTCCCTATGGAAATGGCAGCCATGGTATCGCCCACGCGGCACGGTTTTATTTCGACAAACCGGTCGCGGACCTCTCCTGGGCGGAGATCGCGCTGCTATCGGCCATCCCGCAATCGCCGACCCGAATGAACCCGCTTCGGCCCGACGGGTTGCGCCGGGCAATCCAGCGCGGCCATCAGATGCTGGACGTGCTGCAGAGACAGAACGTCATCGGGGCTGACGAAGCCGAGATCGCGCATCGTCAGCTGGATGACGTGCAGATGCCCGACCTGCCGCGCCGCCCGGATGCGCTGCATGTGATCCTGCGCTATCACGATCTCATCGAGAACGGCCAGATAGCCGCAGCTTCCCCGAAGACGCCGCTGATCCACACGACCATCGATCTCGCCCTGCAAGCCGACGTCACGGCGCTGTCACGGCAATATCTTGGCGCCTGGCGCTCCGCCGGCGCGCAGCAGGTCGCCGCCATGGTGGTATCGCGCCAGACGGGCGAGGTGCTGGCCCAGGTCGGATCGAGCAATTATTACAGCAGCCATGCCGGTGCCTTCGACTACACGCGTGTACAGCGATCTCCCGGTTCGACCCTGAAGCCCTTTGTCTACGCGCTCGGCTTCGAACACGGCGTGCTGAAGCCGACCGACATGCTGCTGGACGTGCCGGAAGGTGCCTCGGGCATCGGCGATGCCGACCGCGAATTTCTGGGTCCCATGCTGCCGCGCCAGGCGCTGGCCAACTCTCGCAATGTACCCGCCACCAATCTGCTGCGCAGCATCGGCCTTGAGACGACCTTCCGCTTTCTGCGCGATCTCGGCCTTCATGATCTGGAAATACCGGCCGATCATTTCGGACTGTCCATGGCGATCGGCTCACTGCCGACCCGCCTCGACAGCCTGATGCGCGCCTATGGCGCTCTTGCCAATGACGGGCAATTGCAGGATCTTCGCTGGGCGCTCGAACAACCGCAACACCTGCCCGTGCGGGCGATCTCGCTGGACACGGCCCGGCTGATTACCTCGTTCCTGTCGGACCCGCAGGCCCGGCTCCCGAGCTTCCATCGCTACGGTTCGCTGGAATATCCGTTTCCGGTCGCTGTCAAGACCGGCACCTCGCAGGGCTACCGCGATGCATGGGCGATTGCCTATTCGCAAAAGGTGATCGTTGGCGTCTGGGTCGGGCGTGGCGACAACGGCACCATGAACCGGATGACGGGCGCCGGCAGTGCCGCTCATCTCGTTCATGCGATCATCGACCGTGTTCACGGTAACAAACCCGGAGACCTCTCCGATGCCCGCTTCCCAACGCCTCCGGACCGCAAGCCCGTGGACGTTTGTCTCGTCAATGGCCAGGCCAACGACAAGACATGCAGCCAGACACTGGTGGAATGGTTGAAACCCAGCGAAATGCCGCAAATGCCAGCAGCACTCCCGCATTGGGATGGCAGTATCGGGACGGCAACCGCCGGGGTTGGCACATTGGTAGCAGCGAGCACAACGCTTCCTGACCGCGACGGCTCCAGCCCGCAAATTCATCTCGTCATTTCGACGCCGGCTCGCAACAGTCAGATCTGGCGCAACCCGGAGCAGCCGGCCGCATACAATCGCCTTGCCTTGAAAGCCGACGTGAGGCCGCATGTCCCACAGATCGTCTGGTACGTTGACGGTCAGCCCTTCGCGGTCACCGACCCCGACAAGCCCGTCTTTTGGCCGATAGAGAGCGGTGTGCATCGCTTTCAAATCCGCTTGCCCTACCGGGATGAAACCTCTGCGGTCGTTCCCGTCTACGTACAGTGAAGATGCCCAACTGCTTTGGAAGGAAGGGCCGTCGTCGCGGGACGCCGCGCCAAGGCGCCAGCACATTCGACAACCATACCCAGGCGGCTATCTAATCAGATATACGGCTAGTGATCGCAATTGCTTCACCCCGTGCACAAATCCTGACATATATAGGCAGAGGCTACCTGCCATCCTGGATATATCGTCATGAACGGACAAACACAGCAAAGAAACAAGTTGCGTGCGCCTGCCGGCTCAGTCACCGGACTTTGCTCGGCATCCGCCACCATGTTCGCAGTCGGGATGGCCTTTATGGGCTACTGGGGAGTGTATGAACAAGGGCGCTGGCAGATATCCGATTATTTCGTGGTGACTTTGGCCATCATCGGATTCGCAGCACTTGGTTCTGTACCCTGGATTGTCACAACACCCGTTGCCGACGAGGATGCAGAGAAGGTGGTCGATGCCAGACGAGCGCTGGCGCTCGGAATAGCCCTGATCTGGCTGTCCGTTTGCGTCGCCGTACTTGCCTGAGGCATTCTGGCCGACGCAACAAAATGCCTCGTTGCGGCTGGCCCCTGGATCTAGCACCCCATAGCTCACCGAGGGTCTTCCGTCATCGATATTGATGTCGCAGGCAACGAACAGCTTCTGGTGGAGAGGCGCGAAGATTTTACTCTCCCGTTCCGTTGCGATAAATGACATAATCAACAGCCAGGCGCAGGTGGAGCATTCCAAATGCAACGCGAAATGGTATGGACGCTGGCTCTCTTTGTTCTTCTTGTATTCAGCGCAGCCGCCGGTTCGGTACTGCGCGCCAAATTGCCTGCCCCGCATCGCAGCGGTGAGACAATGGACTTTCTTCGGGTTGTAACGGCACTGCTCGTGACCTTTGCCGCACTCGTCATGAGCCTGATTTTGGCATCCGAGCTGAATGCATTCACGACGGCATCTCACGACCGCAATCGCTATGCCGCCGGTCTGGCCGAAATGGACCGTTGTCTGAGGAACTATGGCGCCGCATTGGATGACGAGAGGCAACTTTTGCGCAGCTACACAACCGCCGTCATTGCCAGCACATGGCCTGGGGAACCGCTTCCCCCCGGTGTGACCCATCCGGACGTCTCAAAACTACCTCTGACCGGCGAAGCGGCGTCTCTCGGAAGCATTCTCAACGCCATGGGGCTTGGGATTGCCCATGAACAACCGAGTGATCCCGCGCATCAGCTGCTTGTTGCGCGCTGCAACCAGCTGTTCGGCAATCTCCTGACCGCACGATGGACCGTCATAGAAGATGCGCATGGCTCACTTTCAGCACCATTTCTCGGCGTTCTGATCTTCTGGCTCATGCTGGTATTTCTAAGCTTCGGTCTTCAAGCTCCCAGAAATGCGCTCACAGGCTCCATTGTCGTAGTCGCCATCGTCTCGGTGGCAAGCGTCCTGTTCGTCATCCTGGACCTCGATCTTCCCTATGGCGGTCTCTTCAGTATTTCCAGCGAATCCATGCGGCATGCGCTCGCAGATATGCTGGCTCAATAATCACCGGCTCGTTGAGGATCACGATGGATCAGCCCTCGATCGGTCCAGACTCGCAAACATCCCTTCGAACGTTTAGGATTTTTCCGCAGAGACAGTTTCGTCGGCGTCCCTCGCGGCGAGTTTTTCTGCCAGCAGGGTGAGCATTACATGTTGGTTACACAGCTGGTCTTCATCCACTGTCAGCTCCCGGCGTTCGTCGGCGACATGCAAGATGCGGCGTTGCGCCCCCATATTGGATTCGTTGACGAAGCGGATTGAACTGATTGCCGTGATCGCAACATCGCCTTCGCGCAGGCTCAAAGTTTTCTGGCCCAAGGATGCGCCCGGGCCAAACCCGACCTTTTCACCCCTTTCCAATGCGTCGCACGCCTTGCGATGGAGATGCGGCAGGGTTTTCGCCTCCAATATCCGCTCCCAGATTTCGCAACCTAGCCAGACATCCCAGCGTAGCAGGAGCTGCTTGCCGTTCACCATTCGAATTTGCGTTGCCGCCTTGCTGACATATGAGCCGATACTGATCATCTCGGCGTAGGGATAGATCTTTCCGCCGTGGATCATGGCCTGCTCATCAAGGCTCAGTTTTCTTGGGCTGAGTGCATAATAGGCAAGGGTTGGCAACTGGCCGATCATCATGAGCGGCATCAGACCGCCGAAAATCAGGAGACTGGGCGGGAGCGTGGTAAAGCCAACCCGACCGCCATAGATACCGATCGCAACGGCCATGATAGCGCCTGTCAGGCATATAAGCAGAGAGCGAAGAGGTAATCGCCGCTCCACCTGGAACGGCAAATATTGCCCTTCATCCATGGCGCTGCGATTGCTGCGCTGCCGCCGCGTAGAGGCTGCACAGCCGCAGATATTCGTCGCGTTTGATGCGAAAATGCGTGGCGACAACCGTGTGACCCTTCGCGGGATCACCGCCCCGCAGGGAGATGATGCTGTTTGTCTTGATCACGCGATATGTATCGATCCACTCATTTTCGACCACGGTCGGCCATGCCATCAGTTTGTCGAATCTCCGCGTACGCAGATGCAATCCGGCCTTTGATAACACGATGATCGGCTGTCTGACGTATCGAAGCTGCAAAAGCAGAATTGCCGCGGCGGCCAGAAAAAGAATTGCAAAACCAATTCCCCAACTGGTCTTGTGCGTGAAAATCAGCAAGGCGCACAGCCCGCTGCCGGCTGCAATATAGACAATCAACCGGGCAACAATTTTCGGAACGGACGCGAAGATTTCATAGGGCCGCTCCAGCTGGCGCAGCATATCTTCATTCAGGTAGACCGGCATGTCCGAGGTCAGTGTTCCGGATGACGTTGTTATGGAGACCAAAATCCGTTCCTCATATTCAAGGGGTCCAGCTTGAAAGGCCGATGTGGCCAGCGCAATCGCAAGATGTCTCGCGCGCTATGGATATAATCGGATATGCACTTATGTCGATCCCGATCGACGAAAAGTTCATGGCCAAACCGCGGATATTGCAATGACGGACCACAAGCGCCGGCTCCTATCGGCGAATTGACCTAGCCATCAAGCACCGGCCGCAGCTGACCGGCTATGGTCTGAAGCTCCTCTGGCGGATTTCGGCCGATCACCATGAAGGAATGATCGGTGCTTGCCCAAAAGACGACATTCATCCCGAGCCGCCGTTCATTCCGAAAATCAGATTTTCCGGTGCTGCTATGAGTGACGCAAAGTGCCAGGGGACCATATTTCGGGTCGAGATAAGCGATCTGCGCCAGCGGTTTGCCGTCGAAGGTCAGCAACTGAGCACGTTTGAAGGGAATGCCCGGGATCATCAGGCCCTGTGTCGTCAACGGCAACTGCATGACGCTGGCCACTCTGGCAATCTGATCGGCTCTTACTGCGGGATCATCGCTCAAATTGTTCAGCGTGTCGGTAGAGTAAAGCTGCATATAATCGGCAACAACAGCTCTCCAATTCCTGGACGAAGCAGCCTCATCCGGAGAAAGGAGCCGCACCAGGCCTCCGCCCACTATCGCGCCGGCAATCAAGCAAGCGGCAGCCATGAAGCCGCGCCGGTTCGGTGAAGCAGCACTCTGGCCGACCTGGTCTAAAGCGGGAAGCTTCGCCTTCATCCGCTCGACGGGCGCATCATCCAGCAGAACCGAGAATGCGGCATCCATCGAAACGGCATTGGCTGCCAAAAATTCAAATCGCTTACTAAACGCGGCATCCCGGTTCAGACGATCCTCCACGGCCAGCTTTGCTGCAGCATCCAGTTCGTTATCGAGATAGGCGATGATCAATTCGTCGGCGGACATCGAGGTCGCATCGAGATGTGTGGACATCAATCTCTCCTTTCCCGAAGCGGCGACTCTTTCACCGCGGCGATGATATCGGCGAGCCTCGCACGTGCATTTGCGAGCCGGCTCATGACCGTCCCGATCGGAATATCGAGAACTTCGGCGATTTCCTTGTAGGAAAGACCTTCGACATAGGCCAGAAACACCGCGTTCCGCTGTGCTTCGGGAAGTCCGTCGACGAGTTTGAGGACTTGATTGGCCATCAGGCGCGTTTCGCTTTCATATTCACCATCGACGATGAGCGCGCAATCGGCATCGACGATACCGCCCCCTAAACGAATGCGCCTGGACCGCACCTCGTCGATCCAGATCGAATGCAATATCGAAAACAACCACCGATCCAGCCGCGTGCCGGGCGTATATTGCGCCGCCCGTTCAATCGCCCGCAGACAGGTGGCCTGTACCAGATCCTCCGCCACATCCCGTTGCCGTGACAGCACATATCCGTAGCGCCATAGCCTCTTCAGATGGTCGACGAGACCGCTCTGCACCTCCTGCTGAGCTGCGTGAAGTTTGCGATCAGCTATCAAGACGCGCCATCCTCATGCTGTTGAACGCTGTCGGCGGTCGAGGACGGCAGGCGACCGCTCGGGATCGCCTGCCGTCCTCATGGATTCGATCATATCGTCAATTTGCCTTCACGCGCTACGACGTAACGCTCGCCGATCTTCGGCCAGTTGATGACCGTCCACCATGTCGAAAGATAGTCCGGACGGCGATTTTGGTAGCGAAGATAATAGGAATGTTCCCAGACGTCATTGCCGAACAGAACACGCTTGCCTTCCATCAGCGGCGTATCCTGATTGGGCCGGGTCTCAAGAGCGAGCTTGCCCTCCGGCGTGACGGTCACGAAGACCCAGCCCGAACCGAATACCTTGCCTCCCGCAGCATTGAAGGCGGTCTTCAACTGGTCAAGCCCGCCGAAATCGCGCTGAATGGCGGCAGCAACTTCATCGCCCGGTGCGGCACCCGTTCCGCCCATGATCTCCCAGAACATGCTGTGATTGACGTGGCCGCCGAGATTGTTGCGCACGGTCGTGCGAAGATTGTCGGGGACCTGATCGAGATTGGCCAGCAGGCGCTCCATAGGATGATCGGCAATTTGCGGCGCCTCTTTCGCCGCCGCATTCAGATTTGCGACATAGGCGGCATGATGCTTGTCATGATGCAGATGCATCGTTTCGGTGTCGATCGCGGCCTGAAGCGCATCATAACCGTAGGGCAGTGGCGGCAATTTGAACGGCCCGTCGCTACCGGCCGCAACGGCAGTCTGTTGCTGCGCGGTCGAGATGCGGGTTGTCGCGATGGTTGCAACTACGCCGGCAGCTGCTGCGATCATATGTCTACGTGTGAGATTGAACATCGTCGTTTCCTTTCCTGGGGGCTGCTTTTGGCTCAAGGATTCCCGTTCCGCAGTTGAGGCTGCGGTCGGGCCTTCATGAAGCTTCGAGTGCAGGAAACGAGAAGGCTATCTGGCTTCGGCCACCCCGTTTCCACTTTCAAGACCTTAGGTTTAGTGCGCCAGGAAAACATAGTCGGCACTATAGGGCTCCAGGTGCAGATCGCCCGCCTTGTCGCATACTCCGCTGAAGGCGCCGCCTCTCGTATTCAGCCGCTGGATGGTATCCACCTTGGAGAGATCACCCTTGCCCTCGTGCTTGACGACATCGAGTCGCAGGAGGGGAATATCCTTGGCGGATGCGCCCGGAGCCTGCGCGGCGACCTTGCCCATGATCTCGGATCGGTCGGTGAATTCCCAGCTTGGTCCTGCAAAGTGTCGGCCGACGGTCTTGCCCTCAGACATCAGCGTCGCCAGCGGTTCGCGGAACTGCCATGTGATCTTGCCCGCCGTGTCCGCCTTGCATTCATAGATCTGCAAGCCTTCCGCATGAACCTGCCGGACGATCTTCGCGCCCTTGGCTGCGATTGCGTCGGGAACTGGCGCTTCCGCCGCCTTGACCGCTGCCGCCAGCGTCAAAAGCGCGATGGAGCCGATGACGAGATAGAGCGCCAAGGGCATGAGCCGGTTTTTCATGGCTGCACGCCGAATGAGCCTCGCCTGCGCGGCAGTGATCGCGGAAACATCCTGTCGTCGATATCGCACCATCGTCACATCTTCCCTTCTGCTCAGCGAACGGTTTCGCTTCGTTTCAGGCTGTGAACGGTGCAATCGGGTTTTTATTCACCCGGATGGAAAAAATCGTCTTCGTCTCTCGAAACCAGGATGCGCGCGTGGCCGGTAGGCCCCGCGATCTTCGTGACTATGGCGCCTGTCGCGACTTCATCGTCATCCACTCCGGCCAAGCGCCTGCATTCCCCAATGCAACAGCGTCGATAACGGATTGTTGAAGTTTACCCATCGCCGATACCGGCGTAGCATCCCCCAAGCAGTTCCGTCGATATGTCGATTTCACCGTCAGGTAGGGATGGAGACATGCTCACACTCAACATCAATGAGCAATTACGGGAAGTCGATGTCCCGGAGGACATGCCGCTTCTATGGGTGCTGCGCGACCACCTCGATCTGGTCGGCACCAAATATGGCTGCGGCGTCGCCCAGTGCGGCGCCTGCACCGTGCATGTCGGCGGCAAGCCGGTGCGCTCCTGCCAGCTGGCCGTCGGCGATGTCGGCACGCGCGCCGTCGTCACCATCGAAGGAATTGGCAAGACGCCTAACGGCCGCAAGGTTCAGCAGGCCTGGATGGAAGCCTCGGTGCCGCAATGCGGCTATTGCCAGGCCGGGCAGATCATGTCGGCGACAGCACTGCTGGATAACACCCCCCAACCCGACGATTCCGATATCGACGCGGCCATGGCAGGCAATCTCTGTCGTTGCGGGACCTATATCCGCATCCGCCGCGCGATCAAGAACGCCGCCGCCAAGCCGGCCTGACCATGAGGAAAATCGTCGGCATCGTCATTGCGATCATCGTCCTCATCGCACTTGGTTTTGCGGAATGGCTGATTCTCGGCCGCAATCCGACGTCCTTTGCCGGTGGCCCAACCGTGTCGCTGGAAAATTACCAAGACGCTCAAATTACCGGCGTTCCGGCGCAGCTTGCCGATGCGGATGTGGTGAAGCGCGGCGAATATCTCGTTCATGCCGCAGACTGTCAGGCCTGTCACACCGCGCCGGGCGGTGCGCCCTTTGCGGGCGGCTTTGCTTTCAATCTGCCGTTCGGAACCATCTATTCCACCAACATCACGCCGGATCGGGAAACGGGTATCGGCAATTATACGGACGCCCAGTTCCTGGCGGCCGTGCACAAGGGTATTCGCGCCGATGGTGAGAAACTTTATCCCGCCATGCCGTATACCTCCTACACCTATATGACCGACGCCGACGTGCTGGCGATCAAGGCTTACCTCTTTACTTTGGCGCCCGCTCACGCTCCGGCAAAGCTTGACGGGCTTTCATGGCCTTACAATCAGCGCGGCCTGCTGTCGCTCTGGAATGTCGCGTTCAACGCGGATGAGCGCTTCCGCCCGAACACAAGCCAGAGCCAGCAATGGAACCGCGGCGCCTATCTTGCCGAGGCGCTGGGCCATTGCGGCGAGTGTCACACACCACGCAACCCTGCCTTTGCGCTGGACAATCACCGCAAATTTGCGGGCGCGATCACCGCTGGCTGGCGCGCCTACAATATCACCAGCGATAGCGATTCCGGCATCGGCGATTGGAGCGACGAGGATATCTATCTCTATCTCTCGACCGGACATGCCAACGGCCATGGCGGTGCGGCCGGCCCGATGGGCGAAGCAGCCGACGACAGCCTCAGCTATCTGGTGCCGGACGACGTGCATGCCCTGGTGACCTATCTGCGCAGCATACCCGCACATCAGAGCGACCTGCCGCGCACCGTCACCACCGCTGCGCCGGCATCGTACAGGGAGGGCGTGACGGCGGAACTCGACCCGCGCGGCGAGAAGATCTTCGCCGGCGCCTGTGCCAGCTGTCACGACTGGACCGGTGTGAGCCCGGTTACCGGCTACGCGACCTTGACCGGCGTGCGCGCAGTCAATGATCCAAGCGCCACCAATGTGGCGCAAACGGTCATCAACGGCGTCAACCGCACGACCGCCGAGGGCAGGATCTTCATGCCGGCCTTCGGCCAAGGCTATTCCGACGATGACATAGCCGCCGTTGCCAATTATGTGACGGCTCGATTTGGAGCCAAAGGCGCGCATTTGACAGGCAAGGATGTGGCCAACCTGCGAAAGCAGGCGCCCCAGCAATCCACTTCCGCGGAGGCACACAATGGCTGATACCAGGTCAAATTTTGCCGAATCCGATGCTTATCTCTCGACGCTGATACAAGAGCTCCATTCGGCACATGCAACCAATACCGCAATGGCTATGGGCCGGCGCGGCTTTTTCAAACTGGCAGGGGGGAGTGCCGCGGGATTGATACTCGGCTTCTACCTTGGCGGCGAAGCCTTTGCGGCGGAGGCGACGGACGGCAGGGATCAGCCGATGAACGCGTTCATCCGCATCGCGCCGGACAACACGATCACCATCTACTCCAAGTGTCCGGAGATCGGCCAGGGCATCAAGACCTCCTTTGGCGTGATCATTGCCGAAGAGCTCGACGCAGACTGGAACCATGTCGTGATGGAGCAGGCCGACATCAATCCCAAGGTCTATGGCAGCCAGGGGGCGGGAGGTTCGACTTCCATTCCACACGCCTGGACCCAGCTGCGCCAAGCTGGTGCCAGCGCCAAGGCAATGCTGGTCGCCGCCGCCGCCAAACAATGGGGAGTGGATGCCTCGCAGATTACTGCCCGGGACTCGGCCTTGACCCACGCAGCCAGCGGCAGGTCCGCAAGCTATGGCGCGATGGCTGTAGCCGCAGCAGGAGTGCCGGTTCCCGATCCCCAGAGCCTGACGCTGAAGGCACGCTCCGAATATCGCCTGATCGGCAAGCGCTATCGCGGTGTCGACGATCCCAAGGTCGTCACGGGTGAGCCTCTGTTCGGCATCGATGTGCGACGGCCCGGTATGGTCTATGCCAACTATACCAAATGTCCGGCGGCTGGCGGCAAAGTCAGGTCGTTCAATGTGGATGAGATCAAGGCTCTGCGCGGGGTGCTCGACGCCTTTGCCATAGAAGGGACCGGCATATCGGTCGAAGTCATGCCGGGCGTCGCCATCATCGCCACCGATACCTGGAGCGCTTTCCAAGCAAAGAACAATCTGAAGGTGGATTGGGATCTGAGCGAGGCGTCGACGGATTCCTCATCAAGCTTTTCGGTCGAGGCCAGGAAGCGGGCTGCCAGTTTCCCGAAAAGGCTCGACGACGATGTCGGCGATGTGGACAGATCCTTTGCCAATGCCGCCAAGACCATTGAAGCCTATTACGAGTACCCCTTCGCGGCGCATGTGCCACTGGAGCCGATGAACACCACGGCACACTGGCATGACGGAACGATGGAAATGTGGGTGCCGACCCAGCAGCCCGATCGCGGCCTGCCGGTGATTGCCAAGGTCGCCGGTATCCCGGAGGAAAGGATCGTGATGCACCAGACCCGCGTCGGTGGCGGATTCGGCCGGCGATTGGTGAATGACTATGCCTGCGAGGCTGCAGCCATCGCCCGCAGGGTCAACGCACCGGTCAAGCTGCAATGGACCCGGGAAGACGACTTCGGCCATGATTTCTATCGCCCCGCTGGCTATCATCAGTTCAAGGGTGCTATTGACCGAGATGGCAGGCTCGATGCCTGGCAGGAGCATTTCATCACCTTCACGGCCGACGGCAAGAAGGAAGCCGCCGGCGCCAACCTCACCGACAATCTCAAATACTCCATCAAGGCGCCCAATCTGCGTCGTGCCAAAACCATGCTCCCGCTGAAGATCCCAACCGGCGCCTGGCGTGCGCCCGGGGACAATGCGCAGGTCTTCGCCGCTCAGAGCTTCATGCACGAACTGTCACTAGCCTCGGGGCACGACCACGTCGACTTCCTGATCGCCGCAGTCAACCGCGACGTGCCGGAGCTTGCGCCGAAGGATAAGAGCGTCAACTTCAGTCCCAAGCGGGCGACCGACGTGATCAGAATGTGCGCCGACAAGGCGGGCTGGGGCAAGGCGCTGCCGAGCGGCAGCGGTCTTGGTCTGGCCTGGTGCTATTCCCATGCCGGCCACGTCGCGCAGGCCGTCGAGCTTAGTGTCGACGCCCAAAAGCAGATCAGGATCGACCGCATCGTCGTGGTGCTGGATGTCGGGCCGATCATCGATATGGCCGGCTCCGAAGCGCAGGCACAGGGAGCATCGACCGACGCTCTTTCCACTGCCATGGGTCTCAAGATCACGATCGAAAACGGCCAAATCCAGGAGCAGAACTACAATGCCTATCCCATATTGCGCCTGCCCTTCGCGCCCATGACGATCGATGCGTATTTCATCCAGTCGGACAATCCGCCGACTGGCATGGGCGAGCCCGCATTCCCCGCGCTCGCCCCGGCTCTCGGCAACGCCATATTCGCGGCAACAGGGGAGCGGGTACGCCGGCTGCCGTTGCGTGATCTGGGCTATTCGCTGACGACCTGACACATCGCCCTCTCTTACCTGCACCACATAGCCCGATATCGGATCTGGAAAAGACGCGTGCGTCGTAAGCGTTCAGACACCGACAACCCCGCATCTGCCGGTCGCTTATGCGCCCTTGCCAACCTCGGCCGGTACAGGCAACAAGGCGACCGCCGCTTCCGCAGTCAGCACACGAAAGGTGAAGCTTTCCTGGAAATAGAGTTCGACTGTTTTCGCCGAATGGCTGAGATAGCCGATCGAAATGTCTTGGCCGAGCTCGAGCTCGAAGTCCCCGCCTCTGGTCGTCAGCACGAATCCGCCTTTGATCGCAGGCGCCCAAATGATTCCGCCATCGACGATCTTCTCGATATGATGGAATACGGGATAGCCTTCGTCACTCCCACCGCTTGCCGCGGTATATGCTTCTCCGCCAAGGACCAGAGCATAAGGACCCTGGACTCCTGCAAGACGCAACTGACTGACAGCCTTCGCCACAAGGTCGGGGTAATTTTTCAGGCTCGAAGGAAGGGTCAGCGCCGGGTTGCTGCTGGCCTCGCGAATTCCCTGGATGCCCGCCGCAGCGAACCCCTCGAAGACGGCCCGATCCTCGCTGAAGGCAAGCTTGCGCGCAGCTTCCTTGACTGGCGACCAGTCAGAATCCTCCGATCCACGCTCGACATCGTCGATCGCCGACCGCGAGAGTTCGAAGGGAACGCGAAGCTCAACGACCGCCCTCACCTCACGTAAAGAGGCCTGGACGCCCTCGCCCGGGCTCGCAACCGTCTTCAAGTGACCCGTGCCGGTGGCGGAGAATTCGGAGCCCTTCGGCCCGTCGACATCGACCACATGACGCGCGGCCAGATGGCGCTTCAGCGTTCTCTTCGCCTCTTCCTCGATCTGTTCCCAGGCCTTGTGCGAGATAGGCGCGAGTTCCCTGTGAAGATTGTCCATTGTCAAACCTCTTTCTTTAAAGAACCGATCCCGAGAGAACCGTCCATTTTTTCATTGCGGGATGGGGAGATCGTGCCGTCAGGCTGGTCTGCCGGGGCGGACATAGCGGGCGCTGCGTCCGGCTCTACGCCGTCCAGAAAACTTGCCGATGGAACAAAGAAGAGGCTGCCGGTGATCGCCTGGCTGACATCCAACAGTCGATCGTAATTCCCCGGCGGGCGGCCGATAAACATGTTGACCAGCATCTGCTCTATCCGTGCAGGAGATCGGGCATAACCGATGAAATAGGTTCCGAACTCGCCCTTGCCGACGTCGCCGAAGGGCATGTTGTCCCTGACGATGTCGAGTTCCTCGCCGTTTTCGACGATCGTGGTCAGGGCATTATGCGCATAACTCGGCTTGACGCTGTCATCGAGTTCGATATTGGAAAACTTCTTGCGGCCGACGATGCCTTCCTGCACCTCGACGGGTATTGCATTCCACCTTTTCAGGTCATGCAGATATTTTTGGACGATCACATAGCTGCCGCCGGCAAAAACCGGGTCTTCATCATCGATGATCGCCGCATTGATCGCATCCTGATCGACGGGATTTTCGGTTCCGTCGACAAAGCCGATCAGATCGCGATCGTCGAAATAATTGAACCCTTGGACCTGATCTGCGGTCGCCACCGCATCGCCGAGCCGCGCCATGATCTCCATCGCCAGCTCGAAACAGAGATCCATGCGGGTCGCACGGATGTGAAACAGGACATCCCCCGGCGTGGAAACCGCATGATGCACTCCACGGATTTCCTTGAAAGGGTGCAGGTCTTTCGGCCTTTGCCCCTCAAAAAGACGGTCCCACATATCGGACCCGAAGGCCATGACGCAGGACAGCCTGCCCTCCAGGTCGCGAAACCCCACCGCACGAAGCAGCCCGGCGAGATCCGCGCACATCGACCGGACGGCCGTCTCGCTTTCACGGCCGGGATTGATCGTCAGAACCAGAAAAATCGCAGCGCGCGTGAGCCGCGCGACGACCGGCTGTGGAGTTGGTTTTGTTTCGTCCGCTGCCATAACTATCCGTTTTATCCCTTAAATATCGTGCCACGCCTAATGCGCGGGCCGCAGAACGAGAACCGGCGCAAGCACTTCAAGTTCTTCGCCCTGGCTCTCCAAGTCAAACTGAAATAACGACTGCCTGCAAGCATTGGGAAAGCCCGGCCCGCAGGACAACTGGCAAGGCGTGCCGGACCTTCTTTGACGGGATCAACCATGTGCTCCGACTGATGCTGAGGGTAGAATATGCAGAGGACGATTACGGCGGCATGACCTTCCAAACGGGTGTCCAGATCGGGCGGCGTTGCAGGCCGGGCCACATTCAATCGGTGGCGTCTCGTCTGGCCTGAGCCACTGCAGACGCCTTTCTCAGCCGGCCTCGCTCTGCCGGCCTCACCAGCGAAATGGCCTTTTTATCCGGTATGTTGCGCATGCCGTCGTTAGCGTGGCGGGTATTGTACGGGATATTGTTCTTCTGAGCCTGCAGCTTAAGCTCCAAAGCGCGATGCGCGTTTTCGACCAGAGAGTGATTCCTCGACATCGCGGCCCGCCGCTGGATCTCCGCGTTCAGCCGTTTGAGGCTCATGGCCAGAACGGAAGCCTTGAGCCTCGAACCGGCATCGGATGTCTTGGGGGCAGCCCCCCTTGGGGCCGCTTTTCCCCGCATTTCACGCCGCTGTTGGTTCGCTTGCGATTTGGCACGGTCGCGCATGTCACGAAGCCGGCGCAACAGCTTGCTTAACGCGTCATCTGATAGTCCCTGCACCTCAGGATGGCGGGTCTGCGCAACGACTTCGCGCTCTTCGGCGCTAAGTGCGCGTTCTTCTTTCTTACGGGTGATGGCCATGTCGTGTCTCCTCTTTCCAGACGGCATAAAGGCGTGAAGCTCAATTCAGGAGCTTGGAAAACGTCAGGTACCAATGAGCCGAGCGACATCTGCTTTGAAGTTCAAACAGATTTGCCCATGCTCTTCATGCGGTGGCGTCCTTGCGTGGTTGTGCCGACATCGCAAGATCATCACATTCGTGCATTTCCTCCTCTAACGGCACCCATAATGGGCTGTGCCGCGAGGAGGGTCAATGAACTTGACGGGTTGAATTCGATTCACGCGGAACCACGCGCCAGGCGCTCCGCTCTCTCTTCCTCGAACGTCAGCGTCCATACTGGCGCGGATCGGAAGATGCATCAGGGGAAGCCTCCTCCGTGGCTGGAAACGCTCTCTCATATGTATGCGGGGCAAGACGGTATGTCAGTGCAATGACGATGATAACGCTCGCCAGATGGAGCAGCCAACCGGCCCGGAAGCCGCCCGTCAAATCGTGCAGCACGGCGACGATCCACGGCGGCACGGCTGCTATCAAGAAGCCGCCACCTTGCATCAGAGCCGACAGCGCACCGGCATGTCCGGCATCGGACAGATGGTCGAGCGCCACTACCAGCGACAGCGCAAAGCATCCACCCAGTCCAGCACCGACCATCGCGGCCCACCCAAAGGGAGCCAGTTGCGGCCAGAAGGCGAGACCGGCAAAGCCCGCCGCCTGAGAGATCATCGTCAACCATAACCAGATCCTGCGGTCGCCTTCGCGGCCAATGCACGAGGGCAGGACAAGGGCCGATATCGCCTGGCTGACAGCCATGACGGCGAGCAGATTTCCCGTCGCCGCACTGGTCCATCCCTGCGCCTGATAATAGGGTGACAACCAGGCAACAGCGGAGGAATAACCGCCGTTGACGAGCCCGAAGCATGCCATCAGCAACCAGACGCGCGGGCGCCTCAAGAAATGAGCCGTCACATTGCGGCCTGACGCCCGACCGCCGTCAGCTGGCAAATAGATGGAAGCGAGCAAGAGGGCGATCGCGGCCGGAAGGACAAGCCAGGCAAGGCCCGCATGCCAGCTTCCGATCGCGCCGGCTACGATAGGCGCAGCCTTTGCGCCGAGCGCGCCGCCGCCCATCAGCATCGAGGAATATAGCCCCATCACGGCAGCGACGCGCGTCGGGAATATCCGCTTGATGACGCCGGGAAACACCGCCTGGATGATCGCCACCCCAAGGCCGATGACCGCGGCCGTTCCGACGAGCTGCCAGCCACTTGCCGAATAGAAGCGCAAGAGCGATCCCATGCCCAGCACCGCCAGAGCCGCCAGGATCAACCGGCGCGCGCCGAGTGCGCTTTGAAGCGCCGGCCCGAGGAAAGCGACGACCCCCATCAAAATCATCGGCACCATGGTTAGAAGCGACATGCCCTGGAGGCCAAGCCCGGTTCCCGTTCGGATATCCTCGGCAAGCGGTCCGACCGCTGTGATGAACGGCCTCAAGTTGAGACCGACGATGGCAACGACAAGCAAAAGCGGACGCATGGAAAGGGACGCAGCATTTTTCATGGTTAGAGCCGCTCGTCCTGGCTCCGCTTCCAGTCGGCATAGAGATCCGGCTGACCTTCGAGGCGGATGCGGACATAGCGGATCGTCATCGACTGCTCGGCAAAGGGCTTTGCCAGATCCTCGTATATTGCCGCGGTCGACAATCCGAACGGCGCACCATCATCATTTGAGTAAGCGTAGGAGACCGCGCTCACTCCGGCAAGCCGCATCGCGGCCATGCACATGGGGCACGGGTGTCCGCTGGCATAAACCGTGCAGCCCTGAAGGTTCGGCGATTTCAGTTTCCGGCTGGCGAGACGGATCGCCGTCATCTCCGCGTGTGCAGTCGGATCGTTGGTGGCGATGATCTCGTTCACGCCGGTTGAGACAATCTCCCCGTTCTTGACGATAAGGGCGCCGAAAGGACGGCCGCCATTTTGGGAATTCTTGTGCGCGAGCGCGATGGCCTCGCAGAGGAAATGCGATTCGTTGTCCATGATATTCTCTCTTCTTTCAGTCTCCATCACGCCAGCTTTGGGCGTAACATCTCAAATCTGTCGCGGATCGTGGAGCAGATGTCTCGAGCCAACGCGATTGAATCGAAGCACCTGGCGTGATGTTCATAATTTATGTATTCTTTTATTGTATACAAATTTTCACACTAATGCATACATACATATTTTCGTGAAGCAGCTTCTGCGGATATGACCCTAATGGCGGCAGCGCGCGTCGCCGACATCAACTCATTCAGCAGGCGAGAAGACGCTGGACACATACGATCTTTGTATGCAATTCGATGAGTCAGATCGATCGGGCATTGGGAGTCTGGGATGGCGAAGAAGATAAGCGAGGCGACTGGCAGCCGCTCCCAAGCCGTCCATCGCGCCTTGAAGCGTGCCATCATCGATCAGGCGCTGCCGCCGGGATCAAAATTGCCAGAAGATTCGATCGGGGAGCGAATGGGCGTCAGCCGGACGCTCGTACGCGAAGCACTGCTTCGCCTGAGCCAGGAGGGACTGGTCGAACTCCGACCGAACAAGGGAGCCGTTGTTGCTCGACCCAGCCTGGAAGAGGGCCGGGATCTCTTCCTCACACGCATCGCGCTGGAACGCCTGGTCGTGGAGACCCTTTCAGGCAATTTGACCCAGGATCAAATCAATATGCTGTCGGCTCACATCGCGGCTGAGGAGATTGCCGAACCGCAACACGCCACATCGATCCGCCTGGCTGGCGAATTCCATGCACTTCTTGCGCAGATAACGAATAATGCGAGCCTCATTCGCTACGTGAACGAACTGGTCGCGCGCAGTTCCCTCATCCTTGCCCTTTACGGGAGGCCGCATTCCTCCGAGTGCGCGGTGTCCGAGCACAGGGATCTGCTGGACAAGCTGATCGCCGGACACACTGCCGAAGCTGTGGCCCTTATGACCCACCATCTGGATTCCGTCACCACGCGCGCCGTCCTTCTAAAGCAGGAGGACATCAAGGATGTGCTTTCTACCTACGCCGCCGCGGAAGGTCTGACTTAAGCCATGTCACGCAAAAGCACTTAGCGGCTTTGCAACAGCGACATGCGCCCAATCAAAGACCTAAAGTGCCGAGGCCAATCCGAATGATTGCGACGGATACTTTAGGTGTTCGATTTCGCAAGACTTCGGCTCTCGTTTGGCTCTTAGTCCGTTGGTGCCACGGGAAGCGCGCGCTTGTGCCGTGTTGCACGATATGCGTTTAGGATGCGCTCCCGCGCCGCGTCGTCAATCGACTTGCCTTCGAGGAAATCGTCTATCTGGTCGTAGGTCACCCCATAGGCATCCTCATCCGGTCTCAGCGGTACGTTCGTTTCGAGATCTGCCGTCGGCACTTTGAAGATCAGATTGTCCGGCGCACCGAGCACTCTGGCAACGGCTCTGATACGGCGTTTGTTCAGCCCGGCGAGCGGAAGAATGTCCGCGGCTCCGTCGCCGAACTTCGTAAAGAACCCCATGAGTGCCTCTGCCGCATGGTCGGTACCGATTACCAAGCCATGCATCGCCCCCGCGATTGCATACTGGGCGATCATCCGCTCGCGCGCTTTCACGTTTCCATGATGGAAGTCAGCGCGTTCTCTCCCGAAAAGCTCGGGCATATCGCGCTTGACTTCCGAAATCATGGCATCGGTGGCGGGTTTGATATTGACCGTCATCATGCGGTCCGGACGGATGACCGCCAAAGCCGCTTGAGCATCGGCCTCGTCGGCCTGCACGCCATAAGGCAACCGCACAGCGACAAATTCGCACGCATATCCGTCGTCACGCAATTTTCGCACAGCCGCCTGCGCCAGGAGTGCTGCTGTGAGACTGTCAATGCCGCCGCTGATGCCGAGAACATAGGTTCGGGCGCCGCTGGCGCGCAGATAATTCGCCAGAAAGCCCCTGCGTCGTTCGGCCTCCATCCCAGCGTCGAATTGCACGGGCACACCCAGTTCTCTGATGATCGCGGCTTGTTCGTCCTGCATCCAGGCTCTCCTCTATGAAACGGTTGACGCTTGGCAACTCCGGAAATGCCTCGGTTAAGCTCACAAGCTCTCGCGAAGTAAACGCGACTCACGCCAAGCTATCATTCGTAAGACATCTCCCGGAACTTCGGGAGCTTCTAGCACGTCTTTGAAGACAACTTGAAGCCGTTATCGACGCGGCGATCGAGGATCGCCAAAACCATACATCGCGACATTGGTTTGCTATTCCCGAATTATGCGTTCTACCTGGAACTCTCGGAGGCCATGATCCTACAACTTTGATTATCTTGGATTCACTCAAAGATCCCGCTACCAATCCCTAACACGTGTCCGGTCGAGGTCGGTTAGCCATGCGCATTCGCCTTGTTTCAAAACTCCTCACAGCCTGCCTGACGTCGCTGATGTTCAGCGAGTTGGCCATTGCACAGCCCGCGCAGATCATTATCGCCCGTCATGCGGAGAAGCTGGATCCTTATGCCCTTTGCGACATGGGTGTGCAGCGCTCGCAAGCCCTTGCTCAGCAATATCTCGGCCGCGGCGCATCGCAATCCCTATTCGGAACCAAAGGACCGGATGCCATCTTGGCGATCGGCCTGCATCCCATCGAGACGAGCACGCCGGCAGCGCAGAGTTGGGGCATGCCGGTCATCGCGTACACTGCGCTCCCGGTCAAGGGCGAGAAGGGCCGGGCGGCAACCGTGATCGAAAACCTGCGCACGCAGCAAGCGGCGCGCGACGTCCTCTCCGAACCACTCTACGACAGCAAGACCGTTCTGATGGTCTGGGAGCACGATCATATTGCCAAAGCCAAGCTCGAACGGGAGTTTCCGGGAGAGAAAGTCACGCTTCGCCAGCTTCTTCATCTCGACCAGATTGCCGGTGTGCCGGATACATGGCCTGATGCAACCTACGACTATTTCTGGATCATCGACTACGCTCCCGGCAATCCCGTTCCGGTGAAATTTCGAATGGAACGCCAGGTCTTTGCGCCGCCATTTGACAGCCTGCCGACCAACGACTGGGGCGAAGCCGAGCCCAATCATATCACTGCGGGCTGCCTTAAATGACGACACCATCTCCTACCGGCCAGTTCCACTCAGGACCTGGTGCGCGGGCATTCTTTTCTGTCGGCCCAGGACGAAATCATTGGCTATTTTATGAACGCCTTCGTCAATCCCATGGTTCTGTCGACGGTCACGACAACGGCAAGCGTCATCAAGATCAGAAGAACCGAAGCACTTGCAACCAGGGGATCGGCCTGGCTTTCGACATGATGAAATAATTCCACGGGAAGCGTCGTGATCCTTGGGCCTGTCAGAAACAGGGTAATGACGACTTCATCGAACGAAACGAGAAAGCAAAGTGCCGTGGCGGCAACGATGCCCGACGCCATCATCGGCAGTGTAATCCTTAGAAACACGACCAAAGGCCTGGCGCCAAGCGTAGAGGCGGCCTCTTCGCAGGCAAGATTAAGGTTGCCCAGCGACACGGACAAGACCCGCAGCGCATAGGGAAGCGTGATCACCAGATGCCCGATGACCAGCCCGGTAAATGTCGCCAGCAGGCCCATCGACGCGAAAATGATGAGAATGGCCAATCCTAGGACGATCGTCGGTAGAAGCAGGGGCGCGGTGAACAGATTGAACAGGAACTCCGATCCCGTGACCTTCAATCGAACGATGGCGTAAGATGCCGGGACGGCGATGATCAGCGATAGCGCGGTCACGACAACCGCGAGCCCGATGCTGGTCAGAAAGGCAGACATCAAAACGCTATTGCCGACAAGCTCCTCATACCAGCGGAGCGACCAGGAGTTCGGTGGAAAGGCAAGGACATCGTCGCCGCTGAAGGAAATCGGGAAGACGAGCAGCACCGGCGCCAACAGAAAGAGAAACAAGAGGCCCACGATCACGCGCATGGACCAGGAAGTCGGATTATCTGCCATGGTCATTATCCTTGATCGATCATCTGCAGGACGCGCGAATAAACGGCCAATGCCAGGCCGAAAATGATCAGCACCAGCATCGACAGCGTTGCGGCCAGCGGCCAGTTCAAGGTGACGATGGCCTGATCGTAAATCTCCGTCGCCAGCAGGAACACCCGGCCGCCGCCCATGAGCTTCGGCGTGATAAAGGACGAAATAGCAAGCACGAAACAAAGAAGACAGCCGAGCGCGATACCGGGAAGCGTCAAGGGCAGGACAATTCGCCAAAAGGTCTTGAACGGCGTTGCGCCCAAGGTCTGCGCCGCCTCCTCGATTTTCGGGTCCAGACGACCGAATCCCGCCATGAGCGACAGGATCATATAGGGCATGAGGATCTCGGTAAGGCCGATGACGACGCCAGTCGTATTGAACATCATCCGTGGCGGCTGGAACCCCATCGCGGCAATGACATTGGCAACGGGGCCCTGTTCGGCCAGAAGCGCAATCCATCCATACGTCCTCACGACCGCCGACGTCATCAGCGGCGAGATGACAAGAACAGTCAGAAACGTCCGCCACATGCCGGATGCGCGATGGAGATAAAGCGCGATCGGATAGCTGGCCAGAAGTGTGGCAATCGTAATGCCGAGGCTGACCGTGACCGAGTTGACGAGCAGCTCGAGATAGAACTGATCCTGAAGCAATCCGGTCCAGTTGGCGGTCGTAAACGCTTCGCCGATACCGCCGCCGGCCAGGGCCTCGTTGAAGGACATCTTTGCCAGGTTGAGCACGGGAAGCAGGAAGCCGATCGCATTCACCAGCGCGATCGGCAGGAGCAGAACCGTGGCGATGCCGGCCCGGCTGGATGATTTTGGTGCCGCGATAGGCAGATCGAGCGCCGCCACCGTCATGAGCCGGCTCCGAAAACGGACGTATCCTCGATGCTCCAGGACAACATGGCCGTCTGGCCCGGACGGCGTCCCGCCTGGGATCTTACGGTCGCCTCCTCGACGATGAACTCGGAACCGTCGATGCTGAAGTGGTACTGGATGACATCGCCAACGAAGGTGATCCGAAACAGCGCGGCGGGGATGCGGTTCGCGGCGTGCGTTTGTCGTTCCGCCGCTGCTAGATCCCAATCGATATGAACGCGGTGTGGGCGGACCATCACCGTGACGTCACCCTTTTGCGCGGGAGCAGCCGCGCGGATCGTCGATGAGCCGATACGGATGCTGCCGTCCTGGCCGCCGATGCCCTTGATGCGATTGGTGCGCCCGACAAAGGATGCCACGAACGGCGTGACGGGATGCTCGTAGATGTCGTGGGGCGTTCCGACCTGTTCAATAAACCCGCCCTTCATGACGACGATACGGTCGCACATGCTCAAGGCCTCCACCTGGTCGTGCGTCACGAAGACGGTGGTGATGCCAAGCGCCTGCTGGATATCCCGGATCTGCGCCCGCATCTCGTCGCGCAGCTTCGCATCGAGATTTGAAAGCGGTTCGTCGAGCAGAAGGATGGATGGTTCGATGACAAGCGCGCGCGCCAGCGCAACACGCTGCTGCTGACCGCCGGAAAGTTCCCGCGGCTTCCTGCCGGAAAGATGTCCAAGCTGCACCATGTCGAGCGCCTTGCCGACTTTCGCGGCGATCTCGGCGCGAGGCAGGCCGCGCATTTCCAGGCCGAAAGCTACGTTTCCGGCGACTGTCATGTGCGGGAAAAGCGCGTAGCTTTGAAACACGAGCCCCATGTCGCGGCCATGCGGGGCGATATGGGTCACATCGCGGCCGCCGACTGCGATCGTGCCCGAGGTCGGAGAGATGAGGCCGGCGATCATCCGCAGCGTCGTGGTCTTGCCACAGCCGGACGGGCCGAGCAGGGCAATGAGCTCGCCTTTCCTCACTTCGAGATTGAGGTTGGGAATGACCTCGACCATGCCGTAGCGCTTGTTGATGTCTCTGAGGGAAAGATAGGGGTCGTCGATCGCTTCAATACCGCCGCCCCTGATGGTTTGATGCATCATATTGGCCTCCAGATTTTTCGTGCTGACAGGACTTAGCGGCTGAGCGGAATGATGCGGCGGCGCCATTGCTCGGTAATACGATCCCGGACCTTCGCCACGGCGAGCCAGTCGATATCGATCATCTTGTCCATATCGCCAGCCGCCGTGCGCTCCAACGCCTCCTTGGCGACAACAGTCTTCGAGTTCGTCGGCGCGTAAAACATTTCGCTGGTAAAGGCTGCCTGTGCCTCCGGGCTCAGCGTGTAGTCGATGAACTTCTTCGCCGCGTCTCCAGCCGGCGCATTCTTCACCAGGTTGATCGTGTTGATTTGAAAGCCGCTACCTTCCTCGGGCAAGGCGACACCCAGCTTCCCGCCGGATTTTTCGGCATAGATCTGCGTACGGGCATTCCAGCCGATGCCCAAGGCTGCCTGTCCGTTGGCAATCGGAGCATAGACATCCGGCTTGGGATCCCAGGTCTGCACGCCGGCAGCCAGTTCGCCGATCTTGACGATACCGGCGTCAAGGCTAGCCTTGTAGTCCGTGCCGCCGGCGAGCTTGTTGGAGATGATGGTGAACGTCGTTCCCTGAATGTCGGGGGCCGAAGGGATAATCAGCTTGCCCTGGTATTGCTTGTCCCAAAGCGCATTCCAGGACTTCGGTGCCTGCTTGACCTGATCCGTGTTGTAGATCAGCACAAGATTGTCGAAGGTGACGCCAACCCCGGCAACGCCTTCCACACGCGCGTTGGGATAAAGATCCCTGACATTGGCTGAGACTCTGTCATCAATCTTGTCAAAAATGCCTTCGTCCGTGCCGGCCTTGGCGACGCTCACATCGAGAATGGCCACATCGATCTGCGGACTGCTTTTCTGCGCCCGCAATGTGCCAAGGATCTGAGCCGAATTCGACATGCCGTAGAACTGCACGGTAATGTCAGGATACTTCTTCATGAAAGGCTCGATGACAGCCTTGGTGTAATGTTGCTGAAAGATCCCGCTATAGGCCGCCAGTGTCACTGTCTCTGCGGAGGCGCTCGACATCGCGGCGACAGTGAACACGGACACCGCCATTGAAAGTTTTGCTAACATCATCTCGTTCCCCTTTTTTTGAGTTGGTTTGAGTTGATTGTCGTTGGTCAGGCGACCTGGCGCTTCTGGCCCTCCACGATCTTTGTTGCCCCCGAAATGTCGGGAAGAAATTCACCATTGCGCAGGCGCTCGAGCAGCACGATTTCGTTTTCCTGCATGCCGAGCGCCTTTTCCGCCGCCGCCCGCGCCTGTGAAGGCGAGAGAACGACAACACCGCTCTCATCGGCAATGATCGCATCGCCCGGCTTGATAACCTGACCGCCGACAGTGATCGGGACGTTAATCGCGCCCTCCAATCCCAAAATTTTTGTCGTTATCGGAGATGGGCCGCGGCACCACATCGGCATTTCGACCTTGCGGATTTCGGAAAAATCCGTCGCCGGTCCATCGATCACCGCTCCAACGATGCCGGCCAGTTTCATGGCATGGGTCACGACCCCGCCCCAGCAGGCATGGCGATCGTCGCCGCAGCGCTCGACGGCGATGAAATCGCCCGGACGCACGATCTTGGTCAGATAATGCAGGATCGTCGAATCTGCATGTGGAAGACGGATCGTAACGGCGGTGCCGGCGACGCGTTTTTCGGGCAGCACCGCGCGGATCTCGCGATCGACAAAGCCTGAATGCAGGAAGTGACCGATCGTTGCGGTTTCGACCTGCTCCATCAGCTTGATCAGATCCGCATCGATCTGATGCGGCATTTCATTGACTTCAAACATGGCCCCACCCCTCAGATAACATGATGATTGGCGACGGGAACGTCACCGCGCACTTTGGCGACATAGCTCAGATCGAGCTTGGAACTCGTGGTTCCCACACCGTCGGAGCATTGCGCCACGATATGCCCCCAGGGGTCGATGACCATCGAATGACCCCAGCACCATTTGCGGCCGCCTGACGTCGAAAGCGTCTGGCCGACCGCCAGGAAGTAGGTCTGCGTTTCGATCGCCCGGGCACGCGCGAGCACTTCCCAGTGATCCTTGCCGGTCATCAGCGTGAAGGCGGCCGGCAAGACGATGACTTCTGCGCCCTTGTCGCGCAACTTGCGAAACAGTTCCGGGAAGCGGATGTCGTAGCAGATGGCGCAGCCAACCTTGGTATCGCCGACCTGATAGGTGACGATGTCTTCGCCACGGCTGATCGTATCGGATTCCCGATAAGTTGCGCCGCCGGGGGTGTCGACATCGAACAGATGGATCTTGCGGTATTTCGCCAGCTCCCTGCCATCCGGGCCGAAAACGATGGTGGTATTGTAATATTTGTTGCCGTCTTGTTCGACGATGCTGCCGGCGTGGATGGTCACCTTATGCTGCGCGGCAAGGCGCGCCATCAAGCGGTAGCCATTGCCGTCGGGGAAGGTTTCGCCGCTCGCATAGATATTGTCCCGCCCTTCGCCGAGGAAGGCGTAATATTCCGGCAGAACGATAAGATCGGGCGCCTCGCTGGCGACGACTTCGTTGATCAGGCGGGCGGCCGTTTCAAGGTTGGCGGCCTTGTCATCCTGCGAGTTCATTTGGATCAGGCTTACTTTCACGCTCATTCCTCCATCATTGATGGGCGGATGGTGCGGAAAATCTCGACTGCAGACAAACTCGAAATACTTGGGCGTTCCTATAGGATTTTCTTATAGGCCGAGCGTCAACCTTACGCATCCGCCATGGAAAGCGATACCTCGGCCGCCATTTGCGCAATGATCGATGGAAGCGGGCTATCGGGATGATCGGCATAGACGGCGTGGAAGGTCAAAGGGTGGAAGGCGGGCGTGACATCGAGGATCTCTAGGACGCCGGTTTCGAGATATTCCCCAAGGATGACGCGGGGCAAAGGCGCGATACCAAGCCCGTCCTTGGCAAGACGCATGATCGTTGCCAGAGAGTTTGAATTCGAAATCGGCGGCGGCTCGAGACCGACTTCACGAAATTGCTGCAACAGCCCATGATTGGGAACGCTGCCCTTGGAAAAGGCGAAGAGAGGATAGCGTGTGAGGTCGCCAAGAGTTAGCGCCTTGCCGGCCAGGCCGTATTTCGGGCTTGCCACCCAGACACAGCTATAGGTTCCAATCTCTATATTGACCAAGCCATGATCGAGCGCCGGCCCCATGATCAACGCCAGATCGATTTTCCGCTCGATGATTTCCCGCGCTATGTTCAGACTGGTATCGACATTGAGATCGATGGCGATCTCCGGATAGCGCTCCTGCACGCGCTCGACAAATCGAGGCAGGAAAGAATGCACGATTGAATCGATGGTACCGATGCTGACCGAGCCTTTGAGGGTCGTGGGATCGACGATCGCTTCGCGAAACTCGCTGACGGCTTTTACGATGAGCTCGGCCTTGGAAACCGCCTGCTGGCCGACAGGCGTCAGCTTCACGGTGCGCATGTCACGGTCGAACAATTGCACGCCCAGCTCGCGCTCCAGAGTTGCGATGCGGTTTGAGATTGCGGCTTGTGTCGTATTCAATTTTTCAGCCGCGGCGCTGAAACTGCCCAACCGGACGATCCAGAGAAATGTTTCGACAAAACGCAGGTTCATGTGGTGCCTCTTTTCACTCATTCTCCGCCAAAAAGGATAATGATGCCTATCGAGAGCGGCCAGCGCCGGTCAAATATCGAAGTTACGGTCGATCGAAGGGGGATGAGAATGCCGCTTGGCATTTCACTGCCGAAGTGCGCTCGGCTCGGTTAAATCGGCACTCGAATATAGAATTGCGCAGGCGGATTTTCCCGCGCCAATGCACTCCGCCATGGCCTAAGTATTGTTATGGCTTTTGGAAACCGCTCAGCAAAATTTCAGCGTCATGCCCAGGCTTACGAAGCATGCTTCATGAAAAGTCACTTTGACGGGGAGCGAGCAACTGGCGCTAGGTGTTGCAGTGCGCCCGAAAATGGCTTGGGCAATGGTGAGGCATAAGCGCTGCGCTTGCTGGTCGACAATCCCAGGGACACCAGGGCTTCGGCCTGTTTGACCGCTGCGGCGACACCATCCACGACCGGCACGCCATAGATCGCCTGCAGTTCTCTTGCGAGATCCGCCATGCCTGCGCAGCCGAGTACGATCGCCTCCGCGCCATCTTCGGCAAGCGCCCGCTCGATTTCAGCCCGCAGTTTCCCGATCGCGCCTGCAGACGCCCCCTCAAGCTCGAGGACGGGAATATCGGACGCACGAACCTTGGCCCGGCTGCCCATGCCATAGCGCTGGACGAGGTTGTCTATGAGAATGCGCGAGCGCTCAAGCGTCGTTACCACGCTGAAGCGTTGCGCAAGAAATCCAGCCGTCGTGACGGCTGCTTCGCAGAGGCCGACAACCGGAACGTCGCAGAACATGCGCGCCGCGTCCAGCCCGGTATCGTCGAAACAGCATATGATCGCAGCATCATAACCGGCGACCTGCCTTTCCTTCAGTTCCTGCAGCATGCCGGGCACGGCAATAGCGCCGTCGTAATAGCCCTCGATCGAAGCAGGCCCCATCTGAGAGGTGGCGGCTATGATCTGCGTGCCCACGCCGGCAACCGCTCGCGCGGCTATCGCCGCCTTCTCCGTCATGGAAGCGGTCGTATTCGGATTGATGAGCAACAGGCGCATGAAATCAACTTTTCTTGGCTTGACGGCGGCCGAGCATGGTCATGACTGCAAGCGCCAGAAGGATGATGGTGAAGGAGAAGAGCGTCGTGACGGTTCCAAGCGCATAGAGCACGGGCGTCGTGACATTCGTCGTCATGCCGTAGATTTCGAGCGGCAGGGTATTGTAGGTGCCCGATGTCATCAGGGTACGGGCGAACTCGTCATAAGACAGCGTGAAGCCGAAGAGGCCGACGCCGATCAGGCTCGGCGCGATCATCGGCAGCAAGACATGGCGGAAGGTTTGCCAGGAGCTGGCGCCAAGATCACGGGCGGCTTCTTCATAGGCCGGCGAAAACCGGTTGAAGACCGCAAACATGATCAGCACCCCGAAGGGCAAGGTCCAGGTTAGATGCGCGCCGAAGGCAGAGGAATACCACGCCGGCGCGATGCCGCCCTGCTGGAAGACGACGCCGATCCCGAGCGAAATGATGATGGATGGGACAACGAGGCTCGCAACTGTCGCGTAGAACAGGAATGTCGAGCCGCGAAAGCGGTGGCGGAAAGCGAGCCCCGCCAACAACGACACCACGACGGTCACGATCATGACCATCAGGCCAAGGATCAGGGAGCGTTGGAACGAGGCGCCGAAATCGCCGACGGCCTGCTTCTCGAACAGATTGGCGAACCAGTGCAGCGAAACGCCATTCAATGGGAAGGTCAAGCCGCCGTCCGGCCCCTGGAAGGACAGGATGATGACTGCCGAGAGCGGCCCGTAGAGGAAGAGAACGAAAATGGTGAAGAAGATCGCCAGAACATAGAATTCCAGACTGCGTTTTTCGCGGTTCATCCTAGAGCTCCTTGCGGATGTCGACGATGCGCAGGATGGCGGCGACCATCAACAGCACCACCACCAGCAGCACCACGGCATTGGCTGCCGCGGCCGGATATTGCAGCAACGACATTTGGTTCTTCATCATCAGCGCGATCGATGCGCTCTGGCCGCCGGACATGACCTGAACGGTGGAAAAATCCGCCATGACGAGGGTAACGACGAAGATGCTGCCGATCGCCATGCCGGGTTTCGCAAGCGGGATCACCACATTCCACAGCACCTGCCAGCCGCTGGCACCGGCATCGCGCGCCGCTTCAAACAGCGAACGATCGATGCGCATCAGCGTGTTGAAGATCGGCGTCACCATGAAGAGCGTGTAGAGATGCACCATAGCGAGCACGACGGCAAAGTCGGAATAAAGCAGCCATTCGATCGGCTGCGGGATCAGCCCCATGTCGATCAGCGCGGAATTGACCAGCCCGTTGCGGCCAAGCACTGGAATCCATGAGATCATGCGGATGATGTTCGAGGTCATGAATGGTACGGTGCAGACAAGGAAAAGGATCATCTGCGTCGACGTGCGGCGGATGTGAAAGGCTAGGAAATAGGCGACCCAGAAACCAATGAACAGCGTCAGCATCCAGACGATGGCGGTGAATTTCAACGTGTTGAGATAAGTCTTCCACGTCACCCAGGAACCGAGCGTGTCGGTGTAATTAGTCGTAAGGAAGGCTGGATAGATGTTGGCGAAATCATAGTCCCAGAAGCTGACGATACCGATCATCGCAATCGGCAGCAGGAAGAAGAAGCCGAGGATCAGGAACAGCGGTGTTGCCTGCAGATAGGCCACCGCCCAGCCGGGCACGTCCAGTCTGCGTACGGCTTTAGGTGTTGCCTCTATCGTGTCCGAGGAAGCGATGGTCGCCATGGTTCGGCTCTCCGTTTATAATGCCTCTCCCCGCAATGGCCGGGAGAGGTAGTGAAGGGATATCGGATCAGGCGGCGATGAATTCGTTCCAGCGGCGGACCATGTAGCGGTCCTCATCCATGACAGAATTCCAGCAGGCGACGGCGCCCATGCGAGCCTCGAAGGAACCGCCATCGCGAACAGCACCGGCCTTCTCCATGACCTTGCCTTCCGGAGAGAGGATGTCGCCCTGCGCCGGCTTGCCCTCGATCCAGTAACCCCATTCGTCGGCCGACATGAAGTTCTTGGCGGTGTCCATGCAGGCGGAATAATAACCTTGGCGGTTGAGGTAGCCGCCGACCCAGCCAGACGTGTACCAGTTGATATATTCGTAGGCAGCGTCTAGCTCGGCGCCCTTCAGATGCGAGGCAAGGCCGAGGCCGCCGCCCCAGGCGCGGTAACCTTCCTTGAGCGGCTGGAAGGTGCAGGCAATCCCCTTGGAGCGGACGGCGGCAACCGCCGGCGACCACATGGACTGGATGACCACCTCGCCCGACGCCATCAGGTTGACGCTTTCATCGAACGACTTCCAGAAGGCGCGGAACTGGCCCTCGCCCTTGGTCTTGATCAGGAACTCGATCGTTTTGTCGATCTCCGCCTTCGTCATGTTGCCCTTATCGGCATACTTGATCTTGCCCGCGGCTTCCATGATCATCGCGGCATCCATGATGCCGATCGACGGGATGTTAAGGATCGCGGTCTTGCCCTTGAAGGCCGGATCGAGAATATCGGCCCAGCTGTTGATCGGACGGCCGGTGAGATCAGGACGAATGCCGAGCGTGTCGGCGTTATAGATGGTCGGAACCATCGTCATCCACTGCGTCGGCTCCTTGGCGAACTTGCGGGAGTCTTGCCCCTCGACGAAGCCCACCGTGTGCGGCGCGGTGCCCTGTGCAATGACGCTGTCGGGCTTCAGCTTACCGTTGATGAAGAGCGGCACGATCTTGTCGTAGTATTTCAGCTTCTTGACGTCCATCGGCTGCATGACGCCGGCGGGAAAGACCTTCTTGGCGATCCAGTATTCGATGTCGGCGATGTCGTAGCTGTTCGGCTGCGTGACCGCACGCTGGGCGGCGGCGTCGGAGTCCATCGCCGTCATCTCGAGCGTGATGCCGAGGTCGGCCTTGCACTTCTCCGCGATCGCATTGATGTTCGAAACGCCGGTGCCGAACTGGCGCAATGTGATGTTGGATTTAGCCCAGATGGTCGGGAAGCCAGTGATGACCCCGGAGCCTGCCATTGCGCCGAGAGCGGCAGCGCCAGTCTTCAGCAGCGAGCGGCGGGAAATGCCTTTTGTCGTCTTGGTAGTCTTCGTTTCAGTCGTCATGTCAGTTCCCCTTTTTTGATTGCTTCGGATTTTCATGCGGACATACGGCCAAGAAGGATCGCGTCCTCCCGAGCCCAACTCAGAGCGATGGCATCGCCAACGGCGATCGATCTGGTGGCATCGTCGTCGTTGCTTGCGATCACGGTGAAATCATCGCTGCCCGCACCGATGACGGTGATCTTCAGCGTCGCGCCGCGATATTCGACGTTGGAGACGACACCATTGAAGCCGAGCCCTTTGTCCGTCGGCTGCGAAAGCCGGACACGGTCGGTGCGGATGGCGATGTCGACTGCCTCGCCGGCCTGGCGGCCCGATCCCCTAGCCGCGAAGCCCTGCCCTTCCGGCACGGTCATGGTGATTACGCCGTCCTCGCTTGACGCCACACGCCCGGAAAGGACGTTGTGATCGCCCATGAAACGGGCGACAAAGGCCGTCGCGGGACGCTCAAAGACCTCCCTTGGGGAGCCTGCCTGCTCGATCCGGCCGTCATTCATGATGACCATGATATCGGCAAGGGCCATAGCCTCTTCCTGGCTGTGCGTAACATGGACGAACGTGATACCGAGCGACTTTTGCAGCTTCTTCAACTCGGCGCGCATACGGATCTTCAGGAAGGGATCGAGCGCCGATAGCGGCTCGTCCAACAAGAGCGCTTCCGGATCGGTGATCAAGGCGCGAGCAAGCGCGACGCGCTGCTGCTGGCCGCCTGAAAGCTGCGCCGGGCGGCGGGTGGCATAGGCCTCCATCTGCATCAGCTTCAGCATGTCGAGTGCCTTGGCGCGGCGCTCCTCCTTGTCGACGCCCTTCATCTTCAGGCTGAAGGCAACGTTGTCGATCAGGTCGAGATGCGGAAACAATGCGTAGGACTGGAACATCATCGCCGTACCGCGCCTGGCGGGCGGAAAGTCGGTGACGACGGTGTTTCCGAGCCTGATGTCGCCGGAGGAAATGCCCTCGTGGCCGGCGATCATGCGCAGCGTCGAGGTTTTGCCGCAGCCGGAGGGTCCAAGGAAACAGCAATAGGAACCCGCCGGTATCTTCAGGCTGATCGCATGGACAGCCGTGGTCGTACCGTAGACCTTCGAAACGGACACTATATCGATCTCTGCCGCTTTCGACATTTTCTTCCCCTTTGGTTTGGGAAAGACAGTGCATCAATCGTGCCAGTTTTGCTGCGCCGCATTAACTGCTTGCGGTCTCTACATTTTTTTCGGAGATTGCAGGTTAATGCCCTCTATTAGGCAATTGCTTTTCTGCTCAGAAATTAGGCGATCGTGCTCGATGGGTGCATATTATTGTATACAATCTGGCGCGAACTTTGCCTCGAATTCCATTTAACTTTGGCGCAAATCGGGCTATGATTCTGGCCAGCCATCCGGATAAGCAACCATGAACTCCTCAGCAGATATGCGCCTGTCCTCCAGCGAGCCGGCGGATACCGGCACGCAACAGATCCGCGACGCCCTGCGCGATGCCATCATCGAGCGAAGATTAGCGCCGGGCACGAAGCTGTCCGAAAGCGATGTCGGCGATCTGTTCAATGTCAGCCGAACTTTGGCGCGTGCCGCTCTGCAGGCCCTTGCCTATGAAGGCCTCGTGAACGTCGAAAGGAACAGGGGTGCCTTCGTCGCCTATCCATCGCCCGACGAGGCGCGGCAGATATTTGCCGCGCGGCGCCTGATCGAACCCGGAATACTCAAATCGGCAGCCGAGCGGATCGCTCCGGCTCAGCTCAGACAGCTCAGACAACTTCTTGCCGAAGAAGCCCGCTTGATGAGCGAGCGCGGCCAATCCGCGCGCCGGGCGGAGATCAAGGCTTCGGGCGATTTCCATCTGATGCTTGCTTCGATCTCCGGCAACCTCATCATGCAGCGGTTCATGGAAGAACTTGTCGCCCGCTCCTCGCTGGTGATCGCGCTCTATGGGCAATCGAGCACCTCCAGTTGCGGCCATTCCGAGCATGCAGACATCATTTCTGCCTTGGAGCGCCAGGACGTCGACACTGCCTGCGCGCTGATGCTTCATCACATCGAGCATATAGAGGCCGATCTCGACTTGCGCGAGCGCAAGAGCTTCGATCTGAAGGAAGCATTCCAGCGGTGAGGCAGGCGTTGACGCCGTAGCCTGCCGATCCTATCCTCGAAAGCCGGAGCAGACGGGCCGCCGTGAATTCGGAATGATTTTCGAAGCGCAGGCTGCGACCGGATTATCTGATCCGAGCGGCAGGCGGTGGGACTTCTCCGGCAGCGGCGAGCGTAAGCAGAACCTGCAGTACATTGGTGACGGTTTTGGGATGAGCCTATGCTGTATTCGACCGGCCGGCTGATAATGGTAGGCGATCACGTTACGGTGGATGGAATGACGGGAATAGTCGTTTGCGATTTCGACAACCGCGCTTTCCTGACCGGCTATGACGGGTGGGATATGCCGGACGTGGAGATGATAGGCGGCGGCACACTGTCTTCGGGAATCATGGTCGACACGACTGACGCGGGTTTGATCCATTACGAAGAGGGAAATGTACACATTCTGTTTGTGAGCGGGAGGGAGCTTCAGCCTCCTGGCGCTAATCGGAGGTCAGAGGATTGATCCCTCGCTCGGCCCGGCACCAGACTACCACCATCATCGATCGCTGCCGACTTGTGTAGCAGAAGGCTCCCTTGGAAATGAACAGCGCTGGTTTCATCGCTCTCGATAACGGCTGCCGCGGCGCTGCCGCCGGATTGCTGCTTATGATGGCTGCCGTTTTCCTGCGACATCGTCCCCCTGAATTTATCCGTGCGGCTCTGGCCGGAGCCGGCGCGGCCTCGGCGATCATCGAGGCGCCGGGCTTCCCGTCGCAATGGTACTGGGCAAGCCTGCCGCTGATCATGTTGTCGTCGGCCGGACCGGTTGCTTTCTGGCTGTGGGCGCGGGTGGTCTTCGACGACGATTTTGTCTTTCGCCCCTGGCATGGCGCTACCGCTATCGCCGCGATCGGCCTGGGGCTAGCCAATTCCTACTGCGCGGAAACCTCGAGTGCCCGGGCAATGAACCAGATGCTGATGTTCGTCAATCTGGGCTTCGGGATGCTTGCGATGATCCAGACGATGGCCACCTGGCGAATGGATCTGGTCGCCGGCCGGCGACAGCTGCGCGTCGCCGTGCTGATGGGAACGCTCGGCTATATCGCGATCAATGCGATCGCCAATCTCTCCTTTGTTGCCGTCCTGGCATGGTCCGCCCCGACCAGAAACCTCGCCAATGCTATCGGTCTTTGCGTGCTCGGAGTTCTCGCGGGCTGGCACCTGTTCCGCACTGCCGCGCTGCATCAAGCGTCCGCGCTGGAAGCGGCCGTCGCATCCGCCGGCCAAGCATCTTCGGCTCCGATCAGAAACAGCAATCAGCCTGAAGTCGAGCCGCAGCTGCTCAACCGGTTGGAACGTCTGATGACGGTCGAGCGCGCCTACCGTCGAGAAGGGCTGACGATAGGCGCCCTCGCCGCGCTCGCGAGCCTGCCGGAGTACAGATTGCGCCAAGTGATCAACGAGGGTCTTGGCTACCGCAACTTCAACGCCTTCCTCAACCGCTACAGGATCGAAGAGGTCAAAGCGGCTCTCGCCGACCCCGATCAGAAGGACGTGCCAGTTCTCACCATCGCCATGGATGCCGGCTTTCAATCGCTGGGCCCGTTCAACCGGGCGTTCAAGGCTGAGACCGGAGTGACGCCGACCGAATTTCGCAGGCAGGCGCTCCTTCAAAATCCTACCGGACCGCGGAGCGAGGCCAGGAATCTTACAATCGGCAAGTCGCATTGACAAATCGGCTAGCCGTTTTTCAAACTTCGGCGAGAAGACGCCATCCGCCTTTGCCATAGTCTCCCAAAATCGGAGATCGTCATGAGCAAGCACATCCAACGTCCCCTTATCCTGAATTTGGCATCGAGCTTATGCACGCTCATGATCTTGGTCGGCATCGGGCCTGCATACGCGCAGGCCACCGATAATTCCCCATGGCCGACCAAGGAATGGCTGACCTCCACGCCGGAGGAGCAAGGTATGGATTCATCAGCGCTCGCCAAGCTTGTCGCCTATGGGGCGGATCACAATTTTGACAGTCTCCTTGTCGTGCGGCACGGACGCATTGTCACCGAAGCCTATTACGCGCCCTACACGGCGGATATCCCGCACGAGATATTTTCCTCCACAAAGGCCGTCACAGGCACTCTTCTCGGAATGGTCTATAAGGACGGCGTCCTCGATCGTCTCGATCACCCCGTACTCGACTTCTTCCCCGATCGTCGTGTTGCAAATATGGATGATCGGAAGAAGGCGTTGACAGTTAAAGACCTTCTCAACATGACGTCCGGATTCGATTGGGATCAGGGATATGAGGGCGGTCCGCAGCAGACGATGCGGGATATGGACCGATCCTCCAATTGGGTTCAATTCGTTCTCGACCGTCCCATGGCGCACCCGCCGGGAGAGGTCTATAACTACAGTAACGGCGACGCCGATCTTGTCTCCGCGATCATCACCCGGCTCACGGGCAAACCCGCCGAGGATTACGCGCGCCAAAGGCTCTTTGCCCCGTTGGGCATTGCCGATTGGTATTGGAACCGCGATCCCCAGGGGCTGACTATCGGATACGGCATGCTGTTCCTGCTGCCCCGCGACATGGCAAAGATCGGCTATCTGTATCTGCATCACGGCGAATGGGAGGGAAAGCAGCTTCTTCCGACCGGCTGGGCGGATATTCTGAACCACCCGCTCGTCAACATGCACGCCTCATACGATCCCAACCAGAGCTATTCGAATTTCTTCTGGGTATTTCCAGACAAGCACGCCTATATGGCGACCGGCAAGGACGGCCAGCTGATCGCTGTGTTTCCCGATCTCGATATCGTCGCGGTCACCACGGCGACGAAATACGTCAAGTATCGCGCCCTCATCGATGGCGTTTCTAGCGCGGTCAAATCTCAGGCCCCGCTCCCGCCAAATCCGAACGCCGCCGCACAGCTTGCGAATGCGATCAGCGACGCCACGGTCGAGAAGTCGGCACCGGTTGGCCCGGTATCTGAGATTGCAACCACGATATCAGGAAAAACCTACAGGTTTTCAGAGAACCAGCTTGGCCTAAAATCGCTGACCCTGTTTCTGGCAGATGCCCGCCCGCATGTCGAATACGAGCTGTATCTGGATTACCCGACCGGTTCTTCGTTCACGAGCGACATGCCTATCGGTCTTGACGGCTTTTATCGCAAGGGTTTGCCCGCACTCTCCGGCCCCTACCCGGGCCATATTCCGGCTGTCAGGGGCACATGGTCGAACGTGCAAACATTTGTAATAGACACCAGGGACATAGGATCCGGCACACAGATCAAATACCGCCTGTCATTTGACGGCAGGAAGCTCAATATTCGCCGCATCGATGAAGAGGGCTGGGAACTATCGGCCAATGGCGAAAGGGATCCTTGATCCTGATACCCGACCGATCCTCGAGCGCCGGCAAATTGGTCCGCGCCGCCACGCCAGCTTCCCAAGCAGCAAAAAGACCCATTCTCATGGAAAAGCAGCTACTCGACGCAACGCGACCCGAGACGGTCAAAGCTCAAATCAAGAACGCAGCCATCGGCAATCTAAGGACATGCGTGACCCTTCTCGTCGTGCTTCACCACTCGCTGCTCGCATATGTGCATTATGCCCACTTCGATCGGCATCACTATCTCTCGTCGACCGCTCCGATCGTGGATGGCGCCCGATGGCTCGGCTTCGACCTGTTGGTCGATTTCAACGACATATATTTCATGTCCCTCATGTTCTTCATCTCCGGAATTTTCGTCATCCCGAGCCTTAGGCGTAGAGGGCCCTGGAATTACCTGTCCAGCCGGATCGTGCGATTGGGTATCCCGTTCATGATAGCCGTGACCATCCTCATGCCGGCCGCCTATTATCCATCATATCTCCAGACCGGTGCGGATCTTTCATTTCCTAGCTATTGGGCGGGTTACTTCGGCTCTTATGGATGGCCTGCCGGCCCCGCCTGGTTCATCTGGGTTCTGCTGACCTTCGACAGCGTCGTCGTGCTGACGGCTTTGCTCGCGCCGGCACTCATCCGGAAATCGGCGATGATGCCGAATTGGCTCACGGCCCGGCCCTTCACCGCCCTGGCACTCTTCCTTGCAATAGCGCTGGGTGCTTATTTGCCGGCGCTCGATGCCTTCGGGCCGACGCATTGGTTCTCATGGGGGCCATTCGCGGTTCAAGCCAGCCGGCTCCTTCTCTACATGGCGTTCTTTGTCGCGGGTGCCGTGGCCGGTTCCGAAGGAGCAGGGCATGAGCTTTTCGGAAAGACTGGCCCGTTTGCGCGGTGGTGGCTTGCTTTCGCTATCGTGGGGTGCGCTGCCTTCGGCGGGATAGTCCTCATCCAGATCGAAACCCTTCGTCAATCGTCCGCCTATTCCGGTCCAGCATCTCCCGTGATCGCCGCTCTTCTGTTCGTCGTCACTTGTTCCGCAATCAGCATTGCGCTGATCGGTGGATTTATCCGGCATGTCGATCAAAGTTCCCGCTGGGCAAGTTTGCTTTCCTCCTGTGCCTTCGGGATCTATCTCGTGCACTATGTCGCCCTTACCTGGATTCAGGCCGCACTCGTCGGAATCAACGAGCCCGCCGCGATCAAGGCGGTCGTGGCATTTGTCGCGACCCTCTTCGGGAGCTGGATAGCCGTCGCGCTTCTGCGTCAACAGCGCTCCTTGCGGTACATCCTTTGATGCTTAGGCTCCTACCCGGACGCCACCAACGCCCAGGCCGGCCAAAGTGGCCCGGAAAATTGCGACCTTCGCCCACCGCCGCCACAATTACGCCTGCCGTATCGAGAATTGTCGGTGTCACGCGTGCCCCGTCGACCCGGTCGCGCGGTCCGGTGCGTTCTTCGGGAAGTATGGTGTGCCATGAAGACTGTAAGATTGGTTCTCTTGCCTGCTCTGGCTGTGCTGATGACAGGTGTCGCCGCGCATGCCCAGGAATGGGGACCATCACCCTACTATGACGATGGCCCGGATGGCGGCTATGTTGCCCCTCGTTATTGGCGCGAGGCGCCGCCACGCTATCGCGACGACCCGCGACTCGATGACGGCTATGGCTATCGGGACGACCCCAATAGCTATTACGACGACGAGGAAGGCGACTTGCCTCCCCGCCGACGCCCTCAGCGAGAGGCCTCGCTCGATCCAGGCGCGACCTCGCCGCAATTCAGTCCCGGCCTCAAGGATGACAGGCGAGCCGCCCAGCTGCGCTCCCCGATCGCGCGTACGGTTGTCTCCTTCTCCGGCTACGATCCTGGCACGATCGTGATCTCCACCAAGGAAAAGCGTCTCTACCTCGTGCTCAACGACGGTACGGCCATCAAATACGGCATCGGTGTCGGCAAGCAGGGCTTTTCGTGGAAGGGCACGGAGACGATCAGCCGCAAGGCGGAGTGGCCGGGTTGGACTCCGCCCAAGGAAATGATCGCTCGCCGCCCGGAATTGCCCGACCACATGGATGGCGGTCTCAACAATCCCCTCGGAGCGCGAGCGCTCTATCTCGGGTCCACCCTTTATCGCATTCATGGCACCAACGAGCCGAATTCGATTGGCAAGGCCGTATCTTCGGGCTGCATCCGCATGGCAAATCCGGATGTGATGGATCTCTACAATCGGGTCGGCGTAGGAACAAAGGTCGTCGTGCTCTGATCGCGCACCGGCGTTGCCGACTTGCGATTCAGAAGAAGGATTTGCGGATCACGCCTTGCCGGCGAAGCCGACGGGCATCCGCCTCAGCTCACGCCAACGTCGGGTGACATCTGGAAGGAGCTCTACTGCCTCTGCAGATATTTTCGACCGTATTGGCGAGAATATTATTCCAAAATCGTTTCAGAAATTAGCAAATCACTATAGGCTCAATTTCGACTCGGCTGGGCATGCGCTTCGAGCGAGTTCGCTGCGCCCGTCGAGCAAGACAATCCTGCGAAGAAAAGCCGACATGCCCAATAGAACCTCACCGCTCGTCGCGTTTCAGTCCAAGACATTCCGCTCGCTCTGGTCGGCAACGCTCATATCCAATCTCGGCGGACTGGTCGAAGGCGTGGGCGCTGCCTGGCTCATGACCAGCCTTGCCACATCCCACGGCATGGTGGCGCTGGTCCAGGCCTCCACGACGCTGCCCGTCATGATCTTCTCCCTCGCCGCCGGGGCGCTTGCCGACAATTACGACCGAAGACGGATCATGCTGATCGCGCAGACCTTGATGCTGAGCGTATCGGCAACGCTCGCCGTTCTGTCCTACAGCAATGCCCTGACGCCGTGGCTGCTGCTTTGCTTCACCTTCCTGATCGGCTGCGGCGGCGCTCTCCACAATCCGTCATGGCAGGCCTCGATGGGCGATGTCGTCCCACGTGAGCATCTGCCTGGCGCCGTGGCGCTCAACAGCATGAGTTACAACCTCATGCGCAGTATCGGACCGGCGATCGGCGGCGTCATCGTTGCAGCCGCAGGCGCGGCTTTCGCCTTTCTCTTCAACGTCTTCTGTTATTTTGCCCTGATCATAACCCTATGGCGCTGGAAGAAAGCGCCCGTGACCAACAGCCTGCCGCGCGAACCCTTCGGCAGCGCGATGTCGGCCGGATTTCGCTACGTGCTGATGTCGCCCAACCTGCTCACGGTGATGTGCCGCGGCTTCGTCTTCGGCCTGACCGCAATCGTCATTCTGGCGCTGCTGCCGCTTGTTGCGCGCGACCATGTGCATGGCACCGCGATCACCTATGGCACCATGCTCGGCTTCTTCGGCTTCGGCGCGATCTGCGGCGCAATGCTGATCGGCCGTATTCGCGATATACTGAGCAATGAATGGGTGATCCGCGCCGCCTTCTTTACGCTGGCGGTCAGTTGCTTTTTCCTGGCGCTCAGCAATCAGGTATGGCTGAGCTGTCTTCTCCTCATGCCGGCCGGCGTCGCCTGGGTGCAGGCCTTCTCGCTGTTCAACGTCACGGTTCAGCTGTCGACGCCGCGCTGGGTCGTCGGCCGTGCCTTGTCGCTCTACCAGACCGCCACTTTCGGCGGCATGGCGGTGGGCAGCTGGCTCTGGGGCGAATTGGCCGACGCGCACGGCGTCACCGGCGCCCTATTCATCGCAAGCGCGGCTCTTGGTATAGGCGGCCTGCTTGGCCTCGTGCTGCGGCAGCCCGACTTCGAATCCCTCAATCTCGACCCGACGAACACCTTCAGCGAACCGCAGCTGCAGCTCGACCTGCGCTCCAGGAGCGGACCCATCCTGGTCATGGTGGATTACAATATCGAGCAGGACGACGTGCATGAGTTTCTGGCCGTCATGGCGCAACGCCGCCGGATGAGAATCCGCGACGGCGCAAAACAATGGTCGCTGTTGCGCGATCTGGAAAAGCCGAACACCTGGACGGAGAGCTACCATCTACCGACCTGGATCGACTATGTCCGTCACAGCCAACGCCAGACACATGCGGATGTCGAGGTTGCCGAACACCTGGACAGACTGCATCGCGGCGACGGGCCGCCGGTCATCCACCATATGATCGAACGACAGACGGTGCCAAGGCACGACGACATGCCCCTGAAGCCCTATCTCGACGCGACATGACATTCACGGCTGGAGATTTGCTCCGCCGGTTTCATTTCCCGCATGCTGGCGAGCCATTTCGCGTGGCGAATAACCGAAGGCGCGCTTGAACATGGTCGTGAAAGCAGCAGGATTCCTGTAACCGAGGTCGATCGCGATCGTCGTCACCGGAACGCCTGCGACAAGCCGTGGCAATGCAGCATGCAAGCAGGCCTGCTCGCGCCATTTGACGAAGCTGAGCCCGGTCTCCAGGCGAAACATTCGGGTGAATGCGCGGCGGCTCATGCGCATGTGGCTAGACCACAGATCGATCGTATCATGCGTCGTCGGCTGCCGCAGAAAATCCTGACACTTTTCGGCGAGCATCCTGTTACGCGGGATCGGTAACGACAGCGGCAATGGTCGCAACCTCGCCAGCTCGTGCAGAAGCAATGCCATCAAGGCACCGGCCCGATCATTAACATCATAGTCGACAGGAATATCGACTGCCTCGGCAATAAGAGTGCGCAGGAGCGGCGATATCTCGACCACCTGGCAATGATCCGGCATCGTCTCGATCGCTTCGGGCTCGATGTAGAGACTGCGCATGCTGACTTTGCCGAGCATGCGCACGCTGTGGATCACGCCCGGCGGTATCCACATGCCGCGCTCCGGCGGCATGACGAGCGTGCCGTCCGGGGTGGTCACGACCACCACCCCGGAAAAGCCATATAATAGTTGCGCGCGGCGATGCTGGTGCGGATCGACACGGTGGCCGTCTCCATAGTCATTGCCGAGGGCAATGAGCGGGCGGTCGACATCGATGAATGGATCTATGCGGCTGTTCCTGACCATTCTGGCCCAGTCTCGTAAGAATTGCGCCTTGTCGCGGTAGCGGGCGATGATGTTTTCCAATATCAGCACCGCAGATCATTGAAAAGTGAGAGCCATGAGCCAGGTCATGAACCCGCCCCGCGCGGCCACTACGATATATCCGGTCCTGATGGTAGCCAGTCTTGGCCATTTCATCAACGATGTCACCCAGGCTCTGCTGCCGGCAAGCTATCCGGTGCTGAAGACAGGCTTTGACCTCAGCTTCACCCAGCTCGGCGTCCTGACCTTCGTCTATCAGATCACCGCCTCTATCCTGCAGCCCTTCGTCGGTTGGTATACGGATGGACGACCGCAACCCTATTCATTGCCGTTCGGCATGGCCTGCAGTTGCGTCGGCATGATCACGCTCGGAATGGCCTCGAACTATCCGATGTTGCTGATGGGCGCGATGCTGCTCGGCCTCGGCTCCTCGATCTTCCACCCGGAAGCATCGCGGATCGCGCGCCTGGCATCGGGTGGGAAACACGGCTTCGCGCAATCGGTGTTCCAGGTCGGCGGCAATTTCGGCAGCTCGCTTGGGCCACTGCTGGCCGCCTTCTTCATTCTTCCGCATGGTCAGCATGGAATGGCAATGCTTGCGAGCCTGGCATTCGTCGGCATTCTCATTCTCGCAGGCTTGGGCCGCTGGTATCAAGTCAATGGCAGTCACCTGCGCGCGCCGGCAAAATCAGGCAAGGTCCACAAGGCGCTGAGCCTGTCGCGTGCCCGCGTCGGTCTTGCTATTGCCGTCTTGATCGCCCTGATTTTCTCGAAATATTTCTATCTCGCGAGCTTTACCAGCTACTATAATTTCTACCTCATGGCTCGCTTCGGCGTCACCGAACGGTCGGCGCAGCTCTGCCAGTTCGTGTTCTTTGCCGCCGTTGCCATTGGAACGATGGTTGGCGGCCCCGTGGGCGACCGCATCGGTCGAAAGAAGGTCATCTGGGGCTCGATCCTCGGCATCCTGCCCTTCACCGTCGTCCTGCCTCATGCCAATCTTGAAACGACGATCGTCCTCAGCGCCATCATCGGCACGGTCATTGCGTCGGCCTTTTCCGCAATCGTCGTCTACGCACAGGAATTGCTGCCCGGTCGCGTCGGCATGGTCTCCGGCCTGTTCTTCGGCTTTGCCTTCGGCATGGCCGGCATCGGGGCCGCGGCGCTCGGCGTGCTTGCCGACCATACCAGCATCGAATTCGTCTTCGAGCTCTGCGCCTTCCTGCCGCTGATCGGACTTTTGACAATCCTGCTGCCGAACGTGGAAGACTGAGGACAATCGAAACGGGCAAGGCGTCGAGATGAAGACATCGACGCCTTGCCTTTCGCCTCCTACGAGGCCGAGACTTTCTTCACCCAGGCTTCCACCTCGTCGCCACTGCTCATGTCGGCCTGCACCAGCCCGTCGACCATGAAGGTGGGGGAAACGTGGATGCCGTTCTGTCGGGCATATTTGCAATGCCACTTGATCTCGCGGTCGAGATCCGGAATGGCAAAAGCCTCCTTTAACGCAAGTCCGCTGTAGCGCTCCAGACGCTCGATCAGCTCGCTCGGCGTTACATCCATATTCGGGCCGCCGGCATGATCGGTAAATTCAAACTCCTCGCGATGGGCAGCGATCGCGGCCATTGCCTTGCGCGCCATCTCCTTGCCTCCGGGAAGCGTCGAAGCGGCAAGAATGCAACGCACCAGAACGCCTGAATACAGATGCCAGGGCTGCGATTGCAGACGGATCTTGACGGTCACTCTATCCTCGCCGGCCTGGGCCAGAAAGGCATCCAGCTTGTTGAAGGCTCTGACCGAAAAGGGGCAGGTCGGTTCCAGAAAAACTTCGAAACTGCGCGGCCCGTGGCCCCAGCTTAACGGCTCCGCATGCCAGGCAACATTGGTCATGTCGATCTCCTTCCTCGATCTCAAAATCCCGCATTCGCACGGAAACTAGATGGGCCAGCCTCAGCCGGTCAATGTGGCGAGACAAAAAGGTCACACCGCGCAAGCGTTTGCTGACCAGATCGTCATGAGGTCGAGGATGTTCTGCAACCGGGTATTGAGCAACGAGGCAAGGCGCCTATTTCACGCGTTGCAAAATGTAGGCGCCAAGTCAAACCCCCAGGATTTTGCGAAGCATAGCTTCGCTCCCTGCCTTGCGGATGCCTATGCAACCATTCGGAGATCCAGGCAGACAATGACATTCCCGACGATTAAGCTTCCCCAGAGAGCCCTCATGCTTGCTCAGGGCGTGATCACGACGCCGAAAGTCAGCTATTTCGCCTTGCTGATCCTGATCGGGCTCACCGTTTTCATGACAGCTTACGAAGCGCCAGGCATATTGAGGGATTGGGCGATCAGTCAAAATCCCGTCGAGCCCGTCAATGGCGATATTCGTGACGGAAAATGCTCGACCCAGAGAGGCTTCTTCACCAGCTGCGAAGCGCATCTCAACTACGCCTATAACGGTCAGACCTATGACAAGAGCGTCGAGATCATGTTCGTCGACATCCATGCCGGCGACTATGACACGAATGTCGTCATCTCCCGTGACCATCCGGAACTGGCGACCCTCAGCCTCGGCCTCGATATGCTCTGGAACCGGATCATAACGCTCGCCGTCTTCGTTGCCCTTCTCGGCGGCGCCGGCATTGCCATGATCTTCCAGATCCTGCGCGGCTGGTGCGTCCGCGGTCAATTGCAGCAGGCTGCTCAGCTCGAGCCGGTTCCGGTCGAAATCACGGCGGTCCAGCGCCGTGGCAAGCAATTGACGGTCGTCTATGCTGACAAGATCGCCGCCAAAAAGACCGGACGATCGGCTCAAACGCGCTTCGAGCCGGGACAGGAACCTCTGGTCGTCGGCGAAAAGGACGGCAAGGCAGTGGCTCTTGCCGTGTGGCATGGCAATACCGCTCTGCCAGTACTTATGGATAGCCAATTGCAGCGGATCGACATGACGGCTCAGGAACGCGCAAGCATTCTCGCGCCACTGACGGCGGAACTTGGCAGTCATCCGCCTGAGCTCGTTGTGCGAGGTAAGAAAGGGCCGTCCATCTTGGCGCGGCTTGGCAGGCTCGTCCTGGTGATCCTCCTCATCATCGCCGGCATTTTCGGCTACTGGATCTGGTATGTGACCAGCGCCGGCTCGCAATTCACCTCGCCCGGCATGGACATCAATAACATGATGCCGACTCCACTCAACCGCTGGGGTTGCGATCAGTTGAAGAAGCGTTTCGGTGACCAGAGAGCCCCCTTCGGATGCACCGCCTCGGACTATACAAGCTGGAAGTGACGCTCGATCTGCATCGATGGACGCGGCCTCTGCAGAGAAGCCCGCGTCCATCCGTGACGCCTTAGATCTTCACTCGACGACCTCGGGCATGGCGGGCGGTGCGCTGCGCAACGGCCGACGGAAGAGCTCCACGCAGGCGACCCCCACGAGTGCGGCGCCTCCGCCGATGACGTGATAGGCGCGCACCGGCTCGCCGAGCATGACGATGGCGCCAATCGCGGTAAAGACCGGCAAGAGGTTCATGAAGGCTGCGCAGCGATTGGGTCCGAGAATATGAACACCGCGCACCCATAGGAACGGAAGGACGACCGAGGCGAGACCGCCGGCATAGCCGATGAGCGGCAGGGTTTCGGCATTCAGCGAACGCAAGGACGCGGGCGTTGCAAGAAATGCCGGAAACATGATCACCAGGGCGCAAATCGCCTGCATATAGGTCGATTGCCAACCGGCGACAGGCAGGTTCCAGCGCTTGAGCAGGACGCCATAGACCGCATAGCTCAGCGCCGCTATGAACATCAGCGGATCGCCGAGATGGACGCCGTTGCGCGCAAGCGCAGCCGGGTCGCCGGCGCTCACCAGATAAATCAGCCCGACCAGCGACAGGATGCCCCCGCCGACCATGCCGACAGTCGGCGTTTCCTTCAGCACGAAGGCGCTCAAGGCCACGGTAAGCAGCGGCGTCAAAGCCGTGAACACGGCCATGTTCGTGGCCGTCGTTGTCTCCGCCGCCAGGTAGGAGAGGCTCTGGAAGAAGCACATGGCAAGAAAGCCGAGAATGGCGAATTGCCCGAGATGCGGCCAGATGACGAAGCGGTTCCGCCAGGCGGGGACGGCGACGAAGGTGCTCATCAGCAAGACGGCGAGAAGCAGGCGGTAGAAGGTGATTGCCTCCGGACCGATCGTATGCGCCGACAGCCTGGAAACGATGACGTTTCCGGACCAGAGGATGATGGCAATGAGGGGATAGAGAAATGCTAGCTTGTTTTTCATGTGCGATAACCATGGAGAATGTGAAGGCTCTGGCTTATCGTCTTGATGTTGGTTCGTATCACTCTATGATGACCATAACTGTAGAGATTGGGACATGCAGAGCGATCCGACCCGCAAACATCTCGATTTTCATGATACGCATCGCGCCATGGCGGCGATGGACGTCAACTATTCGGATGGCGCCTCGACGGGCTGGCACTCGCATCCGCGCGGCCAGTTGCTCTATGCGATCGAAGGCGTGATGATCGTGCGGTCGGCCGAGGGGTCGTGGGTCGTGCCGCCCAGCCGGGCTCTGTGGCTGGCGGCGGGCCTGGAGCATGATGTGAAAATGTCCGGCGAGGTCAAGATCCGCACCGTCTTCATCGATGCAACGGCGATCCGCAACATGCCGGAAAAAAGCTGCGTCATCGAGGTTCCGGCGCTTTTGCGCGAGCTCATCGTTGCCGCCGTTGACGTTCCCCTCGATTACGCGGAAGGCAGCCGGGACGACCGTCTGATGCAGCTGCTCTTGGACGAGGTGCGCGTCTCCGATGTGCTGCCCTTGCATCTTCCCATGCCGGAAGATCAGCGCATCAAGCTGATCTGCGAAGCAATCACCGAGCACCCCGCCGATACGTCGACCGCAGGCCAATGGGCCGACCGTCTGGATGTCACGGCCAAGACGGTGCATCGCCTCTTCACCAAGGAAACGGGCATGAGCTTTGCGCAATGGCGCGAACAGGCGCGGCTCCTGTTTGCCTTGCGCAAACTGGCGAACGGCGAACGCGTCATCGACGTCGCCTTCGATTGCGGCTACGCCAGCCAGAGCGCCTTTACCGCAATGTTCCGACGCCATTTCGGCAAACCGCCATCGGAATTCTATCACTAGATATTATTAGCCGGGCAATCAACGAGATAGGCAAGGTCCCCGCTGATCGCATTATTGATCGATGCAAAATCAATCACTATGATTAGAAGTAAATCAAACATTTCAGAATGGATGATCGCGTGGCAAGCCCGGCAACCAAGATCTTGACTGCGCACGTACCGCTTTCGCTGGCCGAAAAACTCGATCTGATGACCGAAAGGCTTGCGCGCTCCCGGGGCTGGATCATGAAACAGGCTCTGGCTGCCTGGCTTGATCAGGAAGAAGAGCGCGAGCGGCTGACCCGCGAAGCCCTTCGCGACGTCGACGATGACGATGTGATCGACCATGAGGCCGTGCAGGCATGGGCCGACAGCCTGAGCATAGGCGAGCCACTGCCGGCTCCACGCTGATGGAGACTAAATGGACCGGCAAGGCGCTATCCGGTCTCACTCGCCGGTATGAATTTCCGGCAGCAGTCAACAAGCCGGCAGCCGTTCGCACAATGCAGTCTCTGACCAAGGCGCCGACCGTTCTGCTGGCCAATCCGCGAATTGGGGAACGGTTGTTCGAATTCAAACCACGCGAAGTCAGGCGGCTCCTCGTCGGCCACTACGAGGTCCGCTACGAAATTCAGCAGTCGACGATCTACGTCTTGAGGCTATGGCACACCAGGGAAGATAGATAGTTGGCCTTCCTGTCACCTTGAGCAAACGCCGAATCGCCTGCATGGACACTGATCCAAAGATCGGCTCGACCGGGCGCTCCATCCTATCTATAATTCAGGGATCAAGATCGCTCCCGGTTCGGAACGGTGGATTTGGCGGAGGCGCGCAATCATGGACCAGCTCAATCCCGCGGCCACTCCCCTCCTCTCCAGCAAGGGACGCGGCTGGCAAGGTCTGGAAGCAAGCTTCGTTCGTATTCAGGCGGGCCGTATCCATGTACCGGGATCGCCAACACATCGGCTCGGCATTCATTTCGGACGGGCCGTAAATGCCTTTTGTCAGTGCGATGGCCGGCAGCATCGGCGCCGGCAATCGCATGGCGATATCGATATCGTTCCTGCCGGGCTGGATGGCTGGTGGGAAGATGACCGCGATTGCACCATTCTCCGTGTGGCTGTCCAGCAGGAACTCGTTCACGCCGCCGCTGAAGCGCTCGGGAGAAATCCGGACACCGTTTCTCTCGCACCCAAATTCCAGCTCCGAGATTCTCGCTTGGAATCGATCGCCTGGGCGCTCAAGGCCGAAATCGAATCCCCTGCTCCATCGGACAGAACCTATGCAGAAACACTTGGATTGGCGCTGGCGATCCGCCTGGTGGAAGGCAATGGACACAGTTCGTCCGGCACCATGCCAACCGGCATCACCCTGACGAACCGCCATCAACGACACCTGGCGGATTTCATCGAAGCTCATATCGATCAGTCGCTCTCCCTTGCCGATCTCGCCGCAAGTGTGGGTTTGAGCGTATCGCATTTAAAGCCACTCTTTCGCGCCACTTTCGGTATGCCGATACACCGATACATCCTGACGCGCCGCGTCGAGCGCGCGCGATTGCTCATCATCTCGACCGAGATGCCACTCGCCGAGATCGCATCGGCTGCAGGCTTTGCCCATCAGAGCCACATGACACACTGGATGCGGCGCATCCTCGGCCTCACTCCCGGCACACTGAGCCGAATGCATTCATAAGTTCGATTGTCGTCCAAACCTGCAATCGGTCATCCGAACCTGTGCGACCCAGCGGCATACATGGCTATGCTGCTGGAAGATTGACAGGAGAAGACGCAATGCATGCAATTCTTGGCGCCAACGGCAAGGTTGGCCGCACGACCATCGCCGCTCTGCGCAAGGCCGGTGCCCCGGTTCGCGCAGTTCTGCGCGATGCCTCGAAAGCACAGGGGCTTGTGGATCTCGGTTGCGAAATCACGATCGCCGATCTGTATGATCATCAGGCCCTCGCCTTAGCGCTTGAAGGCGCAAGCGCGGTCCAGATCATCTGCCCAGTCGATATTCGCGCCCCTCAGGCTCATTCCGGCATGCAACGATTGATCGGCTCGCTTGGCGAAGCCCTGACGGCCGCCAAGCCGCAAACCGTCCTCGCCATTTCCGACTATGGCGCGCAGCATAGCTCCGGAACCGGGGTCACCTTGATCTTCCACGCGCTCGAGGCGCGTTTGCGCCAGTTGGATACCAAGCTGATCCTGCTGCGATCGGCCGAACATATGGAAAACTGGGCACGTATGGCAAAGGGAGCGGCGGAAAGCGGGCGATTGCCGAGCTTCTACGATCCGCTGACCAAGCTGCTTCCGACCATCTCCGCCTTTGATGTCGGATCAATCGCCGCTGAACTGCTCCTGGAGAAGCAGGAGGCCGCTTTAAGAGTGGTCCATGCGGAAGGTCCTCGGCGCTATACGCCGAATGACGTTGCAGCCGGCATCGGCATGCTGACCGGTCGCAACGTTGTCGCCGAGTTGCTTCCCGGGACCGAATGGCAGGCTGCGCTGATGCGAGCGGGCCTATCGGAAGACTATGCGCGATTGTTGGTCGAGCTCTATCTTGCCCATAATGCCGGCCGAATAGACGCGGAGAAGGATGTCGGCGAGATCCGCCGCGGCACGACCGAGTTGACCGAAGTCCTGCAGCGGATTCTCAGCGCATAGGGAGAAGCGACAAATCTCATCCATGCGCTCATCTCTCCGCGAGGTTTCAACTGCGGGGGATGGCCAGGACGACAGTCGTGCCGCCACCCTTGCGGCTGTCGATGGTGGCATGGCCGCCATGCGCCTCGGCTATCGCCTTGACGACGGCAAGACCAAGACCTGATCCTCCGCCCCGTCGCGTTCTGGCATCGTCGGCTCTCCAGAACCGTTCGAATGCTCTTTCGCTTTCCGCCGTCGTCATGCCCGGACCGTCATCCGAAACCATGATGACGCACAGGTTGTCAACGGCATGCGAAGCCACCCGCAGCGTCGAGCCGGGAGCATAGCGCGCGACATTATCGATGAGCGCAAGCATCGCTTGGCGGACGCGCGCCCGGTCGGCGATGACAAGCATCTTCTGCAAATCGGTTTCGATTTTTATGCTGAGGTTCGAAAGCGTCGGCTTCACCGAATCGACGATATCTCCGATTTCTTCTCCGACGTCGAAGCGCGATTGCTGCAGCTCCATGCGTCCGGCATTCATCAGCGAGAGCGTCCGCAGGTCATCGACGATGCGGGTCAGCGCATCGATGTGTCCGATCAACCCCCGGAACACTTCCTGGCTCGGTTCGAACACGCCATCCGCCAGCCCCTGCATGCGGCCGCGCAGGATCGTCAGAGGCGTGCGCAATTCGTGGGCAATCGCCGAATTCGAATATTGCAGCTCTTTCTCGGCCCTTTGCAATTCCTCCGCCATACGGTTGAAGTCGTTGATCAGGCGATCCGCTTCGCCAAAGTTGCCCTCGCCGGTCGCCCGGCCGGCAAAGTCTCCGTCAGCAATAAGGCGTGCAGCCTCTGTCACCGCCGTCAGGGGTTTGACAAGACGCCGGGCAAGCCGCCATCCGACATAGGCGCCAACCGCCTGGCCGATCGCCACGTTGATAGCGAGGACGACAAAATCGCTGGCAGCCCAGTCGTCAGAATTTCCAGAATTCTTGAACAGCCAATCGTAGACATAGCCATAGATCAGAAACCCGAAGAACATGACGGAAAGAGCGACGAAGGCGACGATCGTCGTCGACCAGATGATTTGCCTGTTCAGGCTGTTGCTAACCGAAGTCGCCAAGGCGGTAACCCACTCCCCTGACGCCGTTGAGGAGTTCGCCGACACCGGCGGCATCCAGCTTTCGGCGAAGCTTGCTCATGTGGCTGTCCACGGTACGGTCGAGCGCATCGCCCTCGGGAAGGCAGGCATCGACGATCTCGCCTCTCTCGAAGGCCCTGTTCGGGAAGCCCGCCATATATTCGAGGATGCGGAATTCGGTTCGCGTCAAGTTCAGCAGCAGACGGCTCTCGCCGTCCTCGACGACGGCCATATGCGCGATCGGATCTATGGCAAGCTTGCCGACCCTCAGGACCTTGTTCGTCGCACTGCCGGTCGCCCGTCTCAAAATGGCCCGCGCCCGCGCCACCACCTCGACAGGATTGAACGGCTTGACCACGTAGTCGTCGGCGCCCGAACGCAGCCCGTGCAGCTTATCGAGGTCATCGGCGAGCGCCGTGACCATGATGACAGGCGTATTACCCCTTTGGCGGATGGTGGCAAGCACAGTGTGACCATCGAGTTTCGGCAGCTTGACATCGAGGACGACGAGATCGGGTCTCAGCCGCTGGTGATGCGAAAGGCCGATCTCCCCATCCGAGGCGGTCAGCACGCGGAATCCCTCGCGCTCAAAGTAGCGCTCGAGAATATCCGAGATCTCCGGCTCGTCCTCGACAATCAATATCAGTGCATTTTCCATCCGGGGCTCCTTCACCAGAAGGAAACGTCAGACAGGGCCTCCTCGTCAACATTCCTCTGTCCACGTCCATGAAACCTCCACAAAACGTCGACCAAAGACCAACATTCCCAATATTTGCTTAGGCTCGGACGAAAGTGCCACTCGCGCCGGGCGTTGAAGCGACCCTTTCGAATAGGTTCATGCCGTCAAGACGCGGAACGACGATCTTACCGCGACACGGTCAATTGGGAATACATCTATGCGATCTGCATTTGAACTGCCTTGCTGGAAGGCAATATTGGCGGCAACGGCGATGCTTGTGCTGGCTTCCGGCCATCTGCGCGCCCAGGAGAGCGGAGAAATGCCGCCACCCGCCGTCAGTGTCCTGGAAATCAAGGCACATCCCGTGCCGGTCATGAGCGAGCTTCCGGGCCGCATCGCCGCTACCAGGATTTCCGAGGTACGAGCGCGGGTCTCGGGCATCCTCCAGGAACGCGTCTTCGAACAGGGCAGCCTCGTACATCAGGGCGATGTCCTCTACCGGATCGACCCGAAACTGTTCCAGGTGCGAGTAGCAAGCGCAAAGGCGGCTTTGCAGAAAGCAAAAGCCATTCAGGCCAATGCCAAGCAGCAGCTCGAGCGCCAGCGCTCGCTGCGTGAGCGCAATGTCTCGACGGCTGTCGACTACGACACCGCCGCCGTCAATCTCGCCCAGGCCGATGCCGACGTCGCAGCGCAGGAGGCTGCTCTCGACGAAGCGCAGATCAATCTCGATTATACTGAAGTGCGCGCCCCCATCACCGGCATCATCGGCGGCGCGCTCGTGACCGAGGGAACGCTTGTGACAGCTGAAGGCGCATCCAATCTCGCGCTCATCCAGCAGATCGATCCGGTCTATGCTGATTTCACGCAATCCGCACAGGATCTCCTGGCTCTGAAACGCGCCGTCAGCGAAGGCAAGCTGCAGAGCCCGGCGCCCGGACAGGCATCCGTCGAACTCGTTTTCGATGGCGGAACAAGCTATGCAAAGCCGGGCAAGCTCTTGTTTTCCAACGCGAATGTCGACCCCGGCACGGGGCAGGTCACGCTGCGCGCCGAATTCCCCAATCCCGATGGCGATCTGCTGCCGGGCATGTATGTCCGCGTGCGGATCGAGCAGGCCGTTCAAAAGAGCGGCATCACCATTCCGCAAAGGGCGGTGACAAGGAACGCCGAAGGCAATCCTCAGGTCTTCGTGCTCGCCGCAGATCAAACTGCGCAGGTGCGCAACCTCGTCCTCGGCGCGTCCCTCGGAGCCGAATGGATCGTGCTTTCCGGGCTGAAGAGCGGCGAAACCATCATCGTCGACGGGGTCCAGAAGGTCACGCCCGGCGGCAAGGTCGTCTCCGAACCATGGACGCCGCAAAGCGCCGAGCCGAATACCTCAGATCAGGCCGCAAAGTAATCAAATCATGGCACAGTTCTTTATCCGGCGACCCGTCCTCGCATGGGTCTTTGCTTTCTTCATCATGATCGCCGGGATCATTACGATCCCGATATTGCCGGTCGCGCAATATCCCGCCGTCGCGCCGCCGCAGCTCTCCATTTCCGCCTCCTACCCCGGCGCCTCTCCACAGGAAATCTATCAGGGGGTCACCCGGCTGATCGAGGAGGAGCTGAACGGCGTCCATGGCATCGCTTATTTCGAGTCGACCTCGGACAATTCCGGCTCGGTGAGCATCAACGCCACCTTCGTCTCCGGAACCGATATCGGCAAGGCGACGGTCGATGTGCAGAACGCCGTCCGGCGCGTCGAGGCGCGGCTGCCGCAGGCGGTCCGTACGCAAGGCATTCAGGTCGAGGAAGCCAGCGCCGGCTTCCTGCTGATCGCGGCTCTTACCTCGACCGACGGCAAGATGGACGAGATCGCGCTCGGCGACTACATCAACCGCAACGTCCTCGGAGAACTGCGCCGTTTACCCGGCGTCGGGCGCGCTCAGGTCTTCGCCTCGCAAAGGGCGCTTCGCGTATGGATCGATCCCGACAAGATGGTCGGCCTTCACCTGACGGCGGCCGACATCAGCGCGGCGATCGCCGCGCAGAACGCACAGGTCGCAGCCGGCCAGATCGGTGCCATGCCCAACCCCGTCAGCCAGGATCTGACCGCGACCGTCATTGTCGAGGGCCAACTCAATAGCGCGAGGCAATTCGGCGACATCATCCTTCGCGCCAATCCCGATGGCTCGACCGTGCGCCTGCGCGACGTCGCCCGCGTCGAAGACGGTGCCGAAACCTACTCGACGGCAAGCCGGCTCAACGGTAATCCGAGCGCGGGCCTCGCCATCCAGCTGTCCTCGACCGGTAACGCCGTCGCCGTCTCGTCGGCGGTAAAGGCAAAGATGGACGAGCTGTCGAAGTTCTTCCCGAAGGGCGTCGAGTATTCGATACCCTACGACACCAGTCCCTTCGTCAACGCTTCGATCGAGAAGGTCGTGCATACCCTCATCGAGGCGATCGTGCTCGTCTTCATCGTGATGTTCGTCTTCCTGCAGAACTTCCGCTACACGCTCATCCCGACGCTTGTCGTGCCTGTCGCTCTGCTCGGGACCTGCGCGATCATGTATGCGACGGGATTCTCCATCAACGTGCTAACCATGTTTGCCATGGTGCTTGCGATCGGCATCCTCGTCGACGATGCGATCGTCGTGGTCGAGAATGTCGAGCGCATCATGGCAGACGAGGGCCTGCCGCCGAAGGCCGCGACGCAGAAAGCGATGAAGCAGATTACCGGCGCCATCCTCGGGATTACGCTGGTATTGTCCTGCGTCTTCATTCCGATGGCGTTTTTCCCTGGGGCTTCCGGCATCATCTACCGCCAATTCTCGCTGACCATGGTCGTCTCGATCATGTTCTCGGCCTTCCTGGCGCTGTCGCTGACACCGGCGCTCTGCGCCACCTTCCTGAAGCCGATCGATGGAAACCACCATGCGAAGAAAGGTCTCGGCAGCTGGTTCAATCGCAAGTTCGACGGGATGACGGCCGGCTACGCGAAGACCGCCGCCGCTCTTGCACGCCGGTCGGGACGCATGATGGCCGTCTACCTCGCCCTTGCCATCGGTCTCGGCTACCTTTTCGTCAACTTGCCAGGCGCCTTCGTGCCGGAAGAAGATCAGGGCATCCTGATCGTCGACATACAGGGGCCGCCGGAGGCGAGCGCCAATCGTACGCTCGCCTCGCTGAAGCAGATCGAAGCCATCTTCAAGGCCGAACCGGCTGTCGAGAACGTCTTTGCCGTCCAGGGCTTCAGCTTCTCCGGAAACGGCCCGAACTCGGCCATCGCCTTCGTCACGCTCAAGGACTGGAGCGTGCGGCCGGCCGCCAGCTCGGTGCCGGAGATAGCCGCGCGCGTCAACGCACAGTTCGCCGGATTGAAGGATGCGACGTCCTATGCGCTCTCGCCGCCGCCGATCGACGGCTTCGGCGCGACGAGCGGCTTCTCCTTCAGGCTCCAGGATCGCGCCGGACGCGGCCAGAAGGCGCTGAAGCAGGCCGGAGACGAGCTGATGGCAAAGGCGGCCAAGAGCAGCCTGGTGACGAATGTCCGCGTCGAGGGCATGCAGGAAGCTGCACAGATCATGCTTGCGATCGACCGAGAGAAGGCAAACACCTTCGGCGTCAGCTTTACCGATATCAACGATGCGATCACCGCGAACCTTGGCTCGTCCTATATCAACGACTATCCGAACGCAGGCCGCATGCAGCAGGTCATCGTGCAGGCGGACGGCCGCAGCCGCATGCAGGTGGAAGACATGATGAAGCTGAACGTCCGCAACGCCAGCGGCGGAATGGTGCCGCTCTCGTCGTTTGCGACCGCCGATTGGCGCAAGGGTGATCCGCAGATCGTCGGCTACAACGGCTATCCGACGATCCGCATCACCGGCGAACCGGCTGCGGGCAAGTCCTCAGGCGCCGCGATTGCCGAGATGGAGCGTCTCGCATCCGAACTTCCTCAGGGTTTCGGCTATGAGTGGTCAGGCCAGTCCCGCGAAGAGATCGCCTCCGGCAACCAGGCGCCGATCCTGTTTGCCTTCAGCATCCTCTTCGTCTTCCTGCTGCTCGCTGGCCTTTATGAGAGTTGGTCAATCCCGCTGTCGGTCATGCTCGTCGTGCCGCTCGGCATCATCGGATGCGTGCTGGCGGCGATCCTGCGCGACATGCCGAACGACCTCTATTTCAAGGTCGGGCTCATCGCGATCATCGGCCTGTCGGCAAAGAACGCTATCCTGATCGTCGAGTTCGCCAAGGATTACTATGCTCAAGGCAAGCCTTTGCTCGAATCGGCGGTCGAGGCGGCCCGCGTACGCTTCCGTCCGATCGTGATGACCTCGCTTGCCTTCACGCTCGGCGTCGTGCCGCTGGCGATCGCAACGGGGCCAAGTGCCGCCAGCCAGAATGCGATCGGCACCGGCGTCCTCGGCGGCATGATCTCGGCGACAGTCCTTGCTGTCTTCTTCGTCCCGGTCTTCTTTGTCTTTGTTCTGTCCCTCCTGCGGACCAAGAGACCGGTCGAGGAGAAAGGTGCGGGCGCCGACGTCCCGCCCGCACCTGCCTCTCATCCCTGACCCGATCGGTTCGCTAGCAATGATAGTGTTACGAATCCAAATTTTCCCAAGCTAAATCAAACAGGTATATGACGCATGCAAAGTGGTTTTATGAGTTTGAGCTCTAGCAGCATCAATCAAAGAACGGATGGGGCGATGTCATGTCTGGATGGCGCCCGTTTGGCAATGTGATTTTGAATGATGTTTGAGCTTTGCGGGTCGGGTGCGGTCATGTCCCCGGCCTGTTTGAGCGGCACATTATGACCGCCGGTCCTGATGTTGTCCGCTTGATCCGATCCCTATCACCGTGACGCACTATTGATGCGCAAGACATCGCCGCGGGTTCTTCGGTAAGGCTATTCGGAATGTAAATTAGCTTTTGACAAAACCGCAAGCGTTGTGGCGCGCCAAAAACAGCATTTCCGAGCCGCCCCCTAAAGTCGCGGGTGATCGGATACTGTACCACTATTCGGGTTCTATCAGCACTTTTGCGAAATCGGCGTTGGCGGGAATGATTTGTGCCCAGGAATAGGCGCCCCATTCCCAGCCCAAATTGATATCGTAGCTCAACCTTCGGACCTCTTTCTCGGCGACGCTTATCAGAAGCGAAGGGCTGAATGACGCCGCTGCCTGGAAATCTAGGGCTAACCTTTCCACCAATGCACCGGGTCGAAGATCCACGGTGGTGAATTGCAGCAGAACTTTGGGCAAAGGGGCAGCAACATTGGTCTGGTTTCCGTACAGAGGAACCGCATAGATCGGGACCGGCCTCCCCGCCCCAGAAACGGCCCGGGCGAAACCGGAGGTAAACGAGCCCGCCGTCGTATTCGCTATGCTAATTTTCGATAGCGATCCCTCGGTTTTCACTTCGCCGACACCCCCATTCGTGACAATGAACGTCTGGCCGGAGTCGATGAAGGTTTCATAACCGGCCCGGATGATCCCGCCGCCCACGATGGGGCTGGAAGACGTATAGGCCGATACGTCAGCCGCCCACTCGATCGTCATACTCGCCGTGATGCTTTGCGTGGCAAAACCGATGGTCGGCCGGGCCGCCGCGTTGGTCATCTGGACCGCGAACATCGCGTAAAGGAAATAGCCGCCGTGAACGAGCGCTTCGACAGTCGCAGGAGCCAGAGAAAGATCGACTTTATATGTTGTAGACATAAGCATCCAGACTCTCCTTCAGCTCTTCCCTCATAATGGACAAGCCAGTGGTTCTCGGCTCAGGAAAGGCAGCGTCGAGAGCGCACGGCAGCCTAGAGGTCGCCGCACGCCGGATCGAATGCTCGTCTGGAAAGAGAACTTCCTTCCTCAGCAGATCAATCTGTCGCCCCCCTAGAAGGAAGCGCTGGTCTCGATCAGTAGCGGCACGACATCGGCCGAGGGCCGAACGGTCTGTGCCCAGCTAAAACCGCCCCACGACCAGCCTTTGTTTATATCGTAGGAGACCTTTTGGTGGGCATCTGAGGTGAGGTCGATCAGGATACTCTGGCTGTAGGCCTTCTCGATCACTGTCCCGGTATGCACCTCATCGGTAGCGAAGGTGAGCATGACTTTCTGGATTGGCACAATCGCGTCAAGCCCGTTGCCGTAGAGCGGGAAGGCGCATAGGGGCTGTGCCTTCCCATCGACGACTTCGGAAATTCCGCAGGTCACCAAAGTCTCGGTCAGGTTCTCGATTGAAATCACACCCTTTGTACCGGCAACCACGGTACCCGTACCCTGGGGCGTTCGAACCTCGAGCTTCTGGCCGAGATCGGCTGCATAAGAGCTCAAGCCTTTGATCTGACCATTGGGAATAATCTCCGATCGGGAGGTGTAAGCCTTGTATTGGACTTCCCAGGAAACTTCGGTGTCCAGCCCGAAATCGACGGACTTGAACCAGACCAGCGGCCTGCCACCACGGGCTTTCGTCTTGACACCCTTAAAGCCATAGAGAGAATAACCACCAGCCGACAGGGCCTTAACGGTCTCTGCACTCATCGCGATCGACACCCCATAGCTGGTGGCACCGAGCAGATTGCCAATACTTGCCGTCGCGGAGCCGAAGGCGTTGAACGCGAGGAGGTCTATAAGTACCACGGTAGTACCCGGGCCGGCGTGCGCTAGCAGATCGTCGAGGTCCATGGGGATCACGGCAAACACCATGACCGTGTTATCGTCTCCCTCTACATAAGTGTAATCGTCGGGCTCGTATCCCGCGTTCGTGATGATAGTCCTAACCTGGGTCTCATCAAGGCCGTTAGGGTTTGAGAAAGCATAAGTTTCCATCGTAGTGCTCCTTTTCGTTACATTGCCAAAAAGAAGGCTCCGGACTTTGCATCACTGGTTGGGTGATGACAGGAGAGCCCCAAGCAACCTGCCTGCCTCCTCACAGCGAGCGCGCGGACCTCGACAACACGTATTTTAGCGATGTTGTCTATTTGGTTGCACTAATATGTTGCGCATATTTCGGGAACTCGCGCCTGTGATTGCATCACTCATATCTTTGATTTCCTCACTATCTGGCGGTATGAGCGCGGGGGCATTCCATGATGCAGTTTGAACGCCGTCGCAAAGTTGGCGGCATCTTCGTAACCCAGGTCGAAACCGATATCCTGAATCGAAAGAGCGGTGGTCCGCAGCAATCTGGCGGCGGCGATCATCCTTTGCTCCTGCAGCCAAGCATAGACACCCTTGCCGAGAACATGCTTGAAAGCGCGGGCAAGAGAGTTGCGGTTTGAACCCATCAGACGGGCCAAGCCATCGAGATCGCGATGAATGGCAATGTCTTTTTGCATGAATGCGCATGTTGCTTGCACGAGCGCGACTTGCTGCGCCGTCGGTTCGATCGAGTGACGGAGCCCGTGCTCCGCAGCCGGATCAATTATTCCGGAGACAAACTGCCCACCATAGGTTGACCGCATGGCAGAAGCTCCGGCCAGGCGAACGGCAATTTCGGCAGCGATAAAGGGATGACTGATGTAATCGCAAAATGCGGCATCAAAGACTGCGGCTCTTTGCGCGGACCCTTCGGGAAGCACTGCCAGAACGGGCGTTTTCTGGCGCTTGCACTCATTGAGCAATTTTAAAGAGGGCGGCGATACAGGAACATGACATGTGTTGTCTGCGACTAAAACATCAATTCTTTTTTAGCCAAAACAATAGAAGCCTCAGCCCAGCTTATAGCAGAGCACTCATAGGCTCTGAGCGAGCCGATTATGCTGACAAACTCAAGAGAACAATCTTCACTATCGGTCACAAACAAAATGCACACCCGGCTTCTGCTTGACATCAGTCATCTCCATAAGCAGAAGGTAAATTACACAACCGATAGATGAAGTCCACCCCACCTCAAAACATTGCCTGCTTTCTCCATCTGACCTGAGATCATTCTTCCCTTTCAGCGTTTGGGAAAGCCTTTCGGTCAGTCCGTCGCGAACACGCTGGCCGAACCCTCGACAATCGGCCAAAAGCCCGCTGACGATCCCCTTGCAACGTTCACCCTGTCGCCGATCCGCGCCACGCGCTGGCCGCCATCGCCGCCAAGCTGGACATTGTGCGATTGAACGATCACCTTCGCACCCGTCACCTTCACCAGATCGGGAGAGGCTTCGATAACCGTTTCGCCGATCTTGATATCCAACGGCATGTTCTCGTTCTCACGGGCATTGGCAGCACTATACGTGGAGAAGTCTATTGAGCGTCCGTCATGTCGCCGTTTTCGGACACGACATCGACTTGCTCGCCCTGCTGATAAAGCACGTCCACCTTGACACCACCCGCCGCAAGCGTCCGCGCTCCAATCCATGGCGTGAGGTAGGCTTTGCCATTCTGATCGGACAGCTTCACCCGGTACTTGCTCTTGTCGTCGCTGACTTCGGCAACCGTGCCCTTGCGGCGGCGGTTGCGGTTGCGGCGCTCAAGTTCGGCAATGCGGTGCAGCGTGTCCGAAAGCTGCCCAACTAAGCTTTTCATCGAGTCACCTCAAAGGCTGGTGTCATCAATATGGCATCAGCTTCGCTGTACACCATGCCATACCGACGCATTGCAGTTCGTCGACGTCACCCTAAATTTGTGTGCGCATGATCCATCCATAACGTTCCGCCGTCGTCGCGTCGACAAGATCGGCGCCGAGGATAGACTCGATGTCATCCGGGATGGGTGAAGTCGTCTCATTTATCAGCCATTCAGAAAGGTACTCACATGGCTGGCAATATAGTCGAGCGCCCGCTTTACATATCGAGGAGCGACCGAAGGGACGGGTTTTGAGAGAAGCTCAGAACACTTGTTCGGGTACCTTCTTGCCGCTCTGGATGACTGAACGGCCGGGACGAGGGCGCGGAACAGGATGCCAGATTTCGGAGCGCTTCCAGACCGTCCTCGCCGCGGGTCCGCCCGCAGCCTTGACTTAGACCAAGTCATAGACCATTTCTTGGGAGAAAGCATGGGAAAGCTTAAAGGAGTCTAAGCTATGCGCGTGTCTGTTAGCGAGGCCAAAGGGCAACTCACGGAATTGGTGAAGCGAGCCGAAGCAGGAGATGAGGTCATCCTGACCCGTCGCGGCCATGAGATCGTGCGCCTGGTCGCCGTCGCAGTCTCACCCGGCCCGAAGGGGCGGCGCGCGTTGATGGAGAAAGTCAGGGCATCGGCCGCAGCCAAGGCGCATCAAGGTCCAGCGGCCGCGCGCAGCCAGGACTTTCTCTATGACGATGACGGGATGCCGGCATGATTGCAGTTGATACATCCGCTCTCATGGCAATTGTGCTCGACGAGCCGCAGGGCGAAGCTTGCATGGCGGCAATCGAAGAGGCCGATCGACTGTTGATTTCCGTCGGCACCGTCGCTGAGGCCCTCATCGTCGCCTCACGACGCAATGTCGGCGAAGAAGTCAACTTACTCATTTCAGGCCTCGGCTTCGAGATCGTGTCCGTCACAGCTGCCGCCGCCCGTCGAGTGGCTCATGCCTACGGCCGATGGGGCAAGGGTGTTCATCCAGCTGGACTGAACTATGGCGATTGCTTTTCGTATGAAGTCGCCAAAGAGCACGATTGTCCTCTGCTTTATGTGGGCGAAGATTTCACGCAGACTGACGTTCGGCGGGCTCGTTAGTACCCCTTTCAAACGAAACGGCGAACTGACTGGCAGTTGAAGAGGATCGAAGCGCCGGCCTCCGTGAAATCACTATGTAATTGACATTTTAGCCATCTCACTGGCGCTGAACATCAGCACAGCGTGATACGGGATTGCGAATCTACCGCACTCGCCTCAGATGTTCTATTTCCACTCACGTCGACTGCGCTCGCTGAGTTGGCCGTTGCTCGTAGCAATGTCCTAAGGCCGTAGCTTTGCCTTCCGGATCTGCCAGCCTTCTCGAAGCAACAACATCAAGACAAGATCATGACGTCCGTCAGCCGTACGCAACGACGCACGCATGATGCCCTCTTCGGCAAAGCCTAGGGTTTGATAAAGACGGGCGGCGCGGGTGTTGGACACGAGCAAATACAACCACAGCCGATCGATGTCATGCTCGTCGAAAACCCATTTGCAGGTTTTCTGCAGGATTCCGCGCCATGACATTGCCCCGGGCGGTGAGACCGCGATCCGGTGCAGCTGCGCGGTGCCCATGCTATCATCGTCGGGAGGAATAATGGCGAAGCCCACCGGTTCGCCGCCGACCAGCGCAACGTCGTCCTCGCCGGCGGCACGGGAACAGGCAAGAGCCATCTGGCCATCGCGATTGCCCGTGCTCTCATCCGCAACGGCACGCGCGGACGCTTCTTTAATGTCGTCGATCTCGTCAATCGATTGGAAACGGAAACACGCAACGGCAAGCAAGGCCGCATGGCCGATTACCTCACACGCCTCGACTTCATTATCCTCGATGAACTCGGTTATCTGCCGTTCGCACAGGCCGGTGCCTCACGCGCTGCCAGCGGCTTTTCTGTTGATGAAGCTCAGGGCGAGAACGGCAAAGATCAGCGTTCCCGTACCGACCTGTTGCCAATAGAAATTCAGATCGGTCAGCAGTAGCCCATTGGCCACGATGCTGAGCAACAGCACGCCGAAGACGGTGCCGCCGACGTTCGGCCGCCGGAGTGGGCTGAGCGTCGTGCCAATGAAGGTTGCACCGATGGCATTCAGCAGAAATGCATTGCCCGAAGACGGGATGTAGACGGTGACGGTCGAAGTCAGGATCAGGCCGGCGACGGCTGCAATCAAACCGACGAGCACGAAGGTGGCCGCTATATAGGCGGAAGCCGCGATGCCGGAGTAGCGCACGACGCCCGGCTGGATGCCGATCGACAGGACAACGCGGCCGAACCGCGTGCGGGCAAAGACGACCGCGGCAGCCGCGATGATGACGATGGCAGCTGCAAGCGGCACGGGCAGACTTGCGATCGTACCGTGACCAAGAAAACGGAAAGCTTCCGGTACGCCGTTCGGTGGCAGATAGACGGGATTGCCGCCATTGGTCAGCAATTGCTGGACACTGCGGCCGATAAAAAGCGTGCCGAGCGTCGCCAGGAACGGGGAGACGCCGATCACTGATATCAGCAGTGCATTGAACGCGCCAACGAACGCCCCGGCCGCCAATCCGGCCAATGCCGCAATCGCAACCGGCTGCCCGGCAAGCACGAGCGAGACGAAGGCAAAGCTTGCGAAATCCATCGCGGTTCCCACCGAAAGATCGATACCGCCCGAAGCGACGGCGAAGGTCATGGCAATGGAGACGATGGCAAGCAGCGTGAAATTGTTGACCAGGATACTCTGCAGGTTGGCGAGCGTCAGGAATGTCGGCGTGATCAAGGAAAAGACGGCAAATACCGCAACCAGGGCAAAGATCAGGCCGTAGCGCACCAGGCTGCCGGCGATCAGGCGCGGCAAGCCCATTGCCGCAGGTGTCGGCGTATGAAGCGACATGCTCAGGCCTCCCGCCGGCGCAACAGGGTGGTTGCGGAGACCACGATGAGTATGAGCAGCCCCTGAACGCCGCTGACCAGCGTGCTCGAAATGTTGAGCAGCTGGAAACCGTTGGTGAGGAAGCCGACCAGCAGGGCCGAGAGCAGCGTTCCGGTGACCGTCGGAACCAGCCGGCGTGAAAAGACCGAGCCGAGTAAAGCGGTGACCACAACGGGCAACAGCATCTCTCCGGAACCCGTCGTGCTGCCGCTCAGGTAGGAAACCGAGAGGATGCCGGCGATGCCGCCGGATAGGCCGCTCGCGACGAATGCGCCGGCAAGCAGGCGGCGAAGCGGCAGGCCCGCGGCGCGCGCGGCATCCGGAAACTCGCCAACGGCATAAAGGCGCAGGCCAAGCGGCGTATATTGCACGATCGCCGTTGCGATGGCCGTGAAGCCGATCAGCACATAGGCAAGGACCGGCATGCCAAAGGAATCCGAGGCCGAAAGCGCCGAGAGGAACGGCGTGGAAGCCGGGAGGACGGTATTCCCCGTCAGCACCAGCTCCAGGCCGGCAACAACGTTCATGACGGCAAGCGTCGCCAGCAGCGGCACGATGCCGGCATAGACGACGGCAATGGCATTGACCGCGCCGATCAACGTCCCGGTCAGAATCGACGCCGCAACCGCCGTGGGGTCGCCATAGCCGAGTTGCGTCAGGCTGGCATAGACGGCGGCGCTGAGCCCCATATTGGCGGCAAGCGACAGGTCGATGCCGCCAGTGACGACATTGGAGCCGCCGGCAATCAGGACGACCGTCAGCCCGATCGCGAGCACGCCGGAGATGGTGGATTGACCAAGCACATTGCCGATATTGCCGATGCTGAGGAAATACGGTGCGGTGAGCGAGAAGACAATCAATATGGCCGCAAAGGCGATCAGCGACCCGAAGCGCAATGCCGCGGCCGCGATATTGCCGGTCGGCCGATGCGGCCGTTCCACGGCTGAAAATGCGGAAGGTGCAAATTCTGCTTCAGCCGACATGGCGCTGTCCTTCCGATGAACCGGTCGCTTCGGCCAGCACGGCATCCGCCGTGGTGTCCGACGATATGAATTCCCGCACGATACGGCCACGGAAGAGCACAAGGATGCGATCCGTGATGCCCAAGAGTTCGGGCAGGTCCGAAGACAAGACTATGACGCCGGCGCCCCGCGCCGCGAGTTCGCCGATGAGCGTATAGATCTCGACCTTTGAGCCGATATCGACGCCGACCGTCGGCTCGTCGAGGAGGTAGACCTCGGAATGGCGACTGAGCCATTTGGCAATCGCCACCTTCTGCTGATTGCCGCCCGAAAGCGTGCGCAGCAAGGCATCGCGCCCGCTGGTCTTCACCTGCAGCCGCGCAATCAGGGCATCGATTTCGCGCCGTTCGCCCTTGCGATCGAGAAACCCGAAACGCGTGAAGCGACCGAGGCTGGAAAGGCTCGTATTTTCCGCGACGCTGAGGTCGAGCGCGACGCCGTGGCGGCGCCTGTCTTCGGGGACCAAGGCGATCTTGTGGCCTGCCGCCTGCGTGGGATTGGCGAGACGGGCAGCCTTGCCACCGATCTCGACACGACCAGAGGCCGGTGTGTCCAGACCGAAGAGAGTGCGGACAAGTTCCTTTGCGCCGGAACCGAGCAATCCGGTGAGACCTAGTACCTCGCCGCGGCGAAGCATGAAGCTGACATCCCTGTATTTTCCGGGCGCCGTAAGCTGCTCGACCTTGAGGATTTCCTCACCGGGCAGGATTTCCGGCTTCGGAAACATTTCCCTGATGTCGCGCTCGACCATCAGTCGCGCGATCGCTGCGGCCGAAGTATCCGCAATCGGCACGGAAGCGACGTCCAGCCCGTTGCGCAGCACGGTGACGTGATCGCAGAGCTCCTCGATTTCGTTCAGGTAATGCGAGATGTAAATGATCGTCACCCCTTCGTCGCGCAGGCGGCGGATCAGCCGGAAGAGGATATCGGCTTCGCGACGCACCAATGCGGCCGTCGGCTCGTCGAAGACAAGTACCTTCGGCTGATTGAGGAGCGCACGGGTGATCTGGACGATCTGCTTTTCGGCAGTTGACAACTCGCCGATCAGGGCGGTGTTCGGCAACCGGATACCGAAATAATCGTTGAGGATATCGGATGCGCGGCGCTGCATCAGCCGGCGATCGAGAAATGGCGTGCCCGGAATGCGCGGTTCCCGGCCGAGGAACAGCGTTTCGCCGACGGTGAAGGTTGGCACCAGCAGCCGGTCCTGATGAATGAAATGGATGCCAAGCTCTTCCGCCAGATGCGGTGTCAGCCTGCCGAATGTTTGCCCTTCGATCTCGATCCGCCCGTCATCCGGTTGGTGAAGACCGGCAAGCAGCTTGATCAGTGTCGATTTGCCGGCGCCGTTCTGGCCGACGAGGCCATGGATCGTGCCGCGCTTGACGATCAGCGAAGCGCCGCCCAGCGCCTGCGCGCCGCCGAAGCGCTTGACGATGCCTTCGAATCGAATGATGTCGTCTTTCGCCGTCACCGGCTGTTTGAAGGATATGGCCGTCATGTCGGTCTCCGGCGAACAGAGTGCGGGCGATCCAGTCATGGCGGGATCGCCCGGAGCGGATTATCAGCCGATGCCGAGTTTCTTGGTGACTTCGCCGACATTCGCCTTGTTGGCGAGAAGTGCTGGAACGTAGGTCTCGCGCGGCAGCGTCTGGCCGGCAAGGAGCTTGGCGACATTGCGGATGGCGGTGCGGCCGATTTCTGCCGGCTGTTGGGCAACATCGGCGCCGGCCGGGGATTTCGGGTCGGCGATGAGCTGCAGCACTTCGGGGCTGCCATCGACGCCGTAGGTGCGGATTTCGGTACGGCCGGCGGCAGCGAGAGCCTGCGTCGCGCCGAGCTGCGGAATATCCCACGCCGACCAGATCGCCTTGATCGACCCCTTTTCCGGATATTTATTCAAGATTGCGGTGATCTGGGTGAAGGCGTCCTGAACGGTATTCGGGATGACATCGCGCAATTCCGGCTGGAGGATCTTCACCTTCGGGAAATATTTAACGACATTGACCAACTGGTCGTAGCGGATCGCGCAGGGCGTTACGCCATAGAAGCCGTTGAAGACGATGATATTGCCTTCGCCGCCGATATCGGAAACGAGCTGCAGCGCCAGGTCCTTGCCGATACCCCAGTTGTCGGAGGTGGTGTTGTTGATCGAATTGGTCGAGCCGACGTCGACGGTCAGGACGGGAATGCCGGCATCGCGCGCCTTCTTCAGCCAGGGGTCGATAACGCTCAGCGTGCCGAGGATCTGGACGATCGCATCCGGCTTCTGGGCAATAAGTGTCTGTAATTGCGAGACCAGCTTGCCGTCGTTTCGGCCGGCATCGACGGCGATTGGTGTGCCGCCCAGCCGCTTCACCTCGTCGATCTGGGCGTTGTAGGCCTGCAGGTCGAAAAAGTGGTCGGTTCCGGTCGCGCTGATGGCGATGCGCTTACCTTTCAGCGACAGTTCTTCGTCGGCTGCAAAGGCAGGCTTCTGTCCGATTAGCGAAGCGCCGGCGACCACGACTCCGGCCGCGGCGGATAATTTTAGCAGATCCCGTCTTCCCAGACCGCTTTCAGACTTTTGGATGCTCATTTCACTCTCCCAGAATTGAATTTAATCTATAAATTAAGTGGACTAATGAGAAAGAGGAGAAATGAATTTCCAAAAGGACTATCTCAATGGGAAAGAGTGGATGGAGCAACAGCTCATCCCTGGCTGCCGTTTCCAAAGGCGAACAACTGACGGACTCCCTCTTCACCGTCAATCACGTCGAGTGCCAACTTTGATTGGAACCCGATCCGCGCTCTGTATGAGCACAAGGGATCACAAGGGTCGCTTCGTAAAGTCCGGATACCTAGCTTTCCCGGACCACGACGATATCGCCCATTTTCTCGGACAAGAGACAGCCGCTCGGCGGCGCTATCATCCACCTCGCACTCGGTCATGCTTTCTCTTTTGCCAGCGGCTCCGAGGATTCCGGCGAGAAAGTACTTGCTCAGGAGGTGATGTCGCAGCCGTTCACAAAAACCACTGCCGGGCGCATGAGAGCCCTTCCAATCCCCAAAGTTCGATGTCTGACCGAGCAAGGTTCCTTCGCAGATTTGTAAGAAGCGGCCCTAACTCTTCAAAAAGCCGCTGTCGGTGATGCGGCTTGGAAGTGTTCCCGCAACGTCTCAGTCTCATAGTCATGACGGCCAAGCCGTCGATCAATCGATCTGGCTGCAGGTTGAAGCCATCGATCGCTCCAGCATGAAACCAGTCCTCGATGTGATCGGCGAGCTGCTCTGGTGTCCCGACAAAACCAGCATGACCGGATCCAGTATAACGAGTCTGTTTGAGATACTCCCGGACCGTGGGATTGGTTTTGCGGATTTGCGTGATAATCGACTCACGGAACCCAATGCTTCCATTGGGCTCAGGTGTCAATCAGCCGCCATGTAGATTTCAATTAGTCACTCCTTGACTTTCAATCAGTCATCACCGTAGTTTCAAACGGTCATCAAGGGAGTGAAGCTATGCCACTGTATCCAAGGCTCGTTGTTGATTTCCACTGAGAGCTGACCCGACGGGGATGCGGATAAAAAGTTGGACTAATTTATACAGTTAGGCCAAGGCTTTCTCGATATTCGACTGGACTGCGTGAGCCCAGTGATAATTTGATGCGCTTTTCATTGTACCATCGGATGTAGGCATCAACCTCGCGGACAAACTGCTCGATTGTGATGCTCTTCCAGTCTCGCGGGTAGAAGAGTTCCGTTTTCAATCGGCCGAAGAAGCCTTCGCACGCTGCATTATCCTGTGAACAGCCCTTGCGGGACATTGAACGAACCAGCTTCGCATCGCTGATCCGAGTGAGCCAGCCGGGCCAGCGATAATGCGCTCCACGATCCGAATGGACGATTGTTCCGCCTTCGGCATCGGTAACTGTGTTAATAGCGGCGTCCAGCATCGTGTTGACTAGCCCAGCATCAGGTTGCGTTCCAATCGACCAACTGATCACCATGCCATCGAAGCAATCTATGATAGGCGAGAGATACACTTTACCGGCTGGGATCTGGAATTCGGTGATGTCCGTGAGCCATTTCTCGTTCGGTGTTTTTGCATGGAAGTCGCGGGAAGGAAGCTGCGTATTCAAAGCAATTGAAGATGCGGACCTTCGCTCGCATACATGCCGGCGGCTAGTGTTCCTCTGCCAGCATCATCGTGAGAACCCATTCGGTAATCTCGGGTTGTCCGGGAAGGTCGATTGGACCCTGACGCCACCACTGGGCCAATCGGCAATTATCCAATTGAGATATAATTAGCCGGCTAATAACATATAAGTTCTATTGTGGAACTATTTCGCCCGATAGTTGCTCAGTTGTGAGGCTTCGGCGGCCCGCAGCAAGGATCCGGCGGTGTCACGAATGAAGCGCAACTCGAAAGCGGATCAGTTCCGTCAGGCATGGCCCCTGTGCCGCCAACAAAATACATGAGACAAGCCGTTACATTGTTGGCAGTTGGGTCCGATGTTGGCGACGCAGTCCATATTGATCGATTGTAACGAGGGCTTGTTGGGGTTGATTGGAATGGCGCGTCGATATCCAGATCGACCGAGAACGGCCCGGTTGCAGCGCCGTTCGCCTTGAACAAATAATTGCAAGTGCCGGAAGCCGGCTTGGTGATTATCCATTTCCCTTTGGCTTTGTCGAAAGCAGCCTGCATGCTCGCTGCACACTTCGAGACGCCCCCATCAGACCCCACCACGTAAGCATTAGAAGTGCATGTGGAAATGGGTAAAGGGCTTGGGAATGTGCAATTTGACTGTTGAATTTTCACTATCGGCAAGACCTGCTGGGCTACAGTATTTTGAGCTAGGCTTGAGCCTGCCCCGATCGCTAGAAAAGCGAACGATAGGAAATAGACTTCCCCAAGCTTGTGATGGTAGCGCAAGTAAAGCCTCCACATTGGACCGACTGGTTTCGCGGTAGCTTAAGACATGCTGTCAGCTTGTGGTAGAAGGCCCCGTTCGAAAAGTTGCTCGAAGCGGTCTCTTAACATCTTGATCAGTAGCTCGCTTCCGGAAACTCCGTAAGTGTCCGCGAGGATCGCCAACTTCTGTCGATCTTCCTCGGTTCCGTAGGCGATGATGCCCTTGTCTCAGCGTTGATGCATGGATCCGAAGCATCGCGGATCTCGATCTTAGATGACGTGGGCTACGCTACCTTTGACGAGCGGCGAACGGATTTTGGACGTGCACAGCCAAGCATGCGGTTGAGGATGGCGCAGCCGATGGCGGCTTCCGTCTGCTGAGCGTGAGGCGATCGAGCCCGCAGACGCCGCCCGATAATGGACTTGTATCGGCCGATGGCGGTCTCGACCAACGCGCTCCGGCCGTAATCGGTGGAGGCTTGCCATTTCATCCGGCCGTCTCGGCTGATTGCCGCGATATGCTGGTCCCTTTGGCCGGACGGTTGATCTTCGTTCGGTTCGACTGCGTTGACGCGTGGCGGAATGACGATGGCAGCATCGGCGCTGTGGCCGATGATCGTGTCGTAGGTGGGCTTTCCATCATAGGCGCCATCGGCGGTGAACCGTCCGATTGGACCGTCGATCTGATCGAGAAGTAGGCCCACCTGTGAGGCATCCCCCGTATCCTGGTCGCTCATCGTGTGGGCGATGATCTCGCCACTATCGGCATCCAGTGCCAGATGCAACTTGCGCCAACCGCGGCGGGTTTTGGCGCCATGCTTCTCCTCCAGCCACTGACCCGCGCCATAGATCTCAAGACCGCTGCTGTCGACAAGAACATGCACCGGTACGCTCGGTGGTCTCTGCCGATCCGACCGGCTGTTGGGCGATCGTCACGTCTGCGCCCGTCGGCTGAGCGTGGTATGATCAGGGACGGCGAGCGCCAGCCCCATCAATTGCAGCAGCGACCCCAGCAAGCCTTCGGTCTGACGCAGGCGTAGACCGAACACCAGGCCCAGCGTCAAGGCGGTCTCAATCGCGCGATCGGAATAGCGCGGCTGACCGCCGCGGGTCTTGCGTCGTGGCGCAGCCCAACCAACAAGCGCTTCCGGCGTCAGCCATAGGGGTCAGGCTGCCGCGTTCGCGTAGCCCCGCCTCATATTCAGGCCAGTTCGTCACCTTGAATTTCATCTTGCCTATACGATGGCGGCGGGAAGAATTGTGTTTGAAAGGCATGGCTGCGGCAACCGGCTATTGAGATTGCAGCCCGCCTAAACCGCGATCACTAAATGATCCGTGCACCAATGCCCCGAAGCGATGGAACAATCGAGACATCGTTCCGTGCACCAGGCGCCGAGCTACGAAAACAGCGCTTCTCGACGAAGTGGCCCGACCGCTCATATGTTGTAATTTAGTTTTTGTACTGTGCGGCATGAGGCGTAAGATTTCGCTCCCTTCCGCAAACGCTCCGAACATGATTTTCGGGCACGACATCAACTGCAGGCTAAATGACGTTCGATCCTAGCGCGGGATTTTGAAATCTTCTTGTCATGCTCCCCAAAATGATCCTCTGCTTTTGATACAAAAGATGCGATGCTCGTGGCAAGGCAAGCCCTTTCAAACGACTTTCTCAAGGATTAAAATGCACCGCGTTCTGCTTTCCGGCCTCATCACCATCTTCACCGCCTCTGCAGCATTCGCCCAGCAAGCAGATCACTATACGGCGATGAGCAACACAGCCATGAGCATCACCGGTGACGTCTGGCTCGACGATTTCAGTATCAAGTTCGAAAATGGCGAGACGCTCGAATTCTCCGATCTCGTCGCAGATCACTTCAACGCGAATGGCCGCTTGGTGCCGGCTTCAGTTTATCGTGTCAAAGAACCGGCCGATCCGGAACTGCAAAATGGCAACCAACTCTGCGGCTCGGGCGACGTTACCTTTGTGGCATCATGGGCCGATGGATCGGAGACAACGGCCATTGCCGTCTTCACTGGTAAGCAAGCGCCCAGAAGCAGTTCCGAAATGTGCGCGCTGTATACCTATGAGGATCCCAAATAGGATTTCTCGGGCAAAGGAATGTGGCGGCTTTTGCAGGAACACCGGCCGTTCTCCGGCGTATCCGATCTCTAATGAAGGCCAACACGGCGCTTCTTACTCTTCTTGGGCGAGAACGATTGTGCGATCTCTAGACGCAGGCTACGCCGAACTATCCTCGATCGCACTATCGCAAGACCTATAGATTAAAACTCTTCCCAGGAAGCCGCTGCCGCCGCGCCAGAGCCGGCGAACGCGCCGACGATGCGGCCGGGCTGGAGCGTTTCGTTGCGACGACGGGTCGTGCATGGTTTCGGCCGTTCTGCAGGTTGAATTCTCCCAGAAGGTCGTTCAGCGCGGTAACCTCCTTGGCGAGGCTATAGCTTGCGGCGGTGGATTCCTCGACCATGGCGGCGTTCTGTTGCGTCCCCTGGTCGATGCTGTTGACGGCCGTGTTGATCTCCTGCAGGCCGGTCGCCTGTTCGCGGGTACCGGCACCTCATCGGAAATGGATGGGACGTGGGCACTTTGTGTTTGTTAAATCGGACCTGCACCTGCGTCTAGGCACCAGCGGAGAGAGGGAAGCTTGATACTGCTCGCGACTGGCTGCCTGAAGGCACCTAAAAACCAGGGGACTTAAGCTCGGTCTGATTGGTCTCCCGGTAAGCCGTGGGGTGCGCGAACTTCAATCCCGGCATCCGATATCGATTGCTGGTAATGAGATTTTCAATTACCATATACGTCATCTTACAGAAAGGATCACCGATGACGTCGCTAGCGGTCACAATGAAAGGACAGGTCACCCTAAAGCGGGATTTGCTGCAACATCTGGGCATCAAGCCTGGCGAACGGATTGACTTCGACAAGCTACCGGGTGGCGAACTCCGGGTGAAGGCGGCCCGGCCAACAGGCACCATTGATAATTTCATCGGCCGGCACGCTGGGAAGGTCAAAAAGCCTATAACGATCGAGGAAATGAACGAGATCGCCGCTTCGGGTTGGGCGGGTGAAGAGTGAAGATCTCAGTCGACACAAATGTCCTAGCTCGCGCTGTTCTGCAAGACGATCCGGCGCAAGGCAGCGCGGCTAGCACACTGCTGAAAGAAGCGTCGTTGATCGCGGTTTCCCTGCCCTGCCTGTGCGAACTGGTCTGGATACTTCGCCGTGGCGCCAAGCTGTCAAAGGAAGATGTTGCCCTAACAATCCGTGATCTGCTGGACGCCGGAAACGTCGTAATGAACCGGCCTGCGGTTGAGGCAGGTCTTGCAATCCTCGAAGCCGGGGGTGACTTCGCAGACGGCATAATGGCCTATGAAGGCAATTGGCTGGGCGGAGAAACCTTTGTGTCGTTCGATAAGCAAGCAGTAGAACTCCTGACACAGCAAGGTGAGACCGCACGGCTTCTGCTCTAACAGCAAAACGACGTCGTGACATCCGAAGGTCAGCGAGGGCTTTGGAGCACCTTGCAATCTTAGAACATGTCGAAAATTTCCGCTCCCGACCGAATTTGATGGCTTGAGTCGTCGAGATCACTACCAAAGGGTTCGCACTTGCCGCCGAGATGCATCGCAAAGAATGCTTCGGCCAAGGCCAAATAGGCGATCCTATTGCCTGGCTTCGCAAAGCCGTGTCCCTCGTCTGGAAAGACAACATAAGTCACAGGTATTCCGTTGGCCTGCATGGCCGCAACGATCGTATCGCTTTCAGCAATCTTGCAACGCACATCGTTCGCGCCATGGAAAATCAGCATCGGCCTCTTGATGCGGTCGACCTTATGGATGGGCGAACGTTCGGCCAAGAGGGCCTGTCCATTGTCCGTCTTGGGATCACCGTAGCTGCGATACATAAAGTCAGCAAAGCCGGACCAATAAGGCGGCATCGATTCCAGCAATGTCTGCAGATTGGTGATGCCGACCCCAGGCACGCTGCAGCAAAAGACATCGGGGGTGAATGTAGCGCCGACAAACGATGCATAGCCGCCATAGGATGCGCCAAATATTGCGATCCTCGACTTGTCCGCTATGCCTTCGCGGATCGCCCAATCGACCATGTCGATGAGATCGTCGTGCATCTTTGCGGCATGTTGTTTTTCGCTGGCCGCAACAAACGCTTTTCCGAAGCCCATCGACCCACGATAGTTGACCGACAACACGGCATAACCGCGATCGGCGAGCCATTGGTGGTCACCGCGATAGCCGTAGAGATCGCGGGACCACGGCCCGCCATGCACATCGAGCACCATCGGCAAGGGAGTATCCGGCCGCTCGGTTGTGATGCCGGCGGGCAGGGTGAGGTAGGAAAGCAGATCAAGGCCGTCGCGTGATTTCGCTTCGACAGGACGCATCGGCGCGAGCTTATAGGAATCGAGCGCGGGCCGCGCTCGAAACAGTTCGGTCATGGTTCCCTTGTCGCGATCGTAAAGGAAGGTGGTCAAAGCCTGTTCGGCCTTATGGGCATCGACAATCCAGGTCCGGTTCTCGTCGGACTGGCTAACGATATTGAATTCAAACCCAGGCAAGGTATTGCGAATAATCTCAAAATCAGCCTGAACCTGAGGCGCGACATAAAGCCAGTCCTGACGCGCTCCAACGATGCTGGCTGCTTCCAGGTCGAACGTTGTGGGATGAACGAGAACGTTCCGCACGTCAAAGCGCGGATGCCCGACGATAACGGTTTCCTCGCCGCTCCGCCAATCGAGCCAGGTAAAGACCGCCGTCTCGCGAGCGACGCAGGTTTGCATCAACAGACGATTGTTGTCGCCATGAAATATAATCGGCCCCGTGAGCCAACTGTCGACATGATCGAGGTCCATCCAAGGGGTAACCTCATCACCGTCTATCCGCCATAATTTCGATCCGCCATCCAGCGACGACGATCGGGCGCACCTCGGGCGAAGCTGCCAATCGACGTCGATGTTCCCGAAATCTTGCGTGTTGAGCCAAAGCAAGTCTCGCTCGCCTGTGACTGCGTCAACGATATAGAGATCGTGCCAACGCGGATCGCGATCGTTGAGCCCAACGACGATTTTTCCGGGAACCTGCCTCGACCACATTTTTATCTGTGCGCTTACACCGTCAATCGGCGTCAGATCGCGCAGCTCTTTCGTGCGGGGATCAACGATGAAAACGTGATTGTTCTCATCGCCAGTCTCATCGTTAACAAAGATCACGAAGCGTCCGTCAGCCGTCCACTCCTGCCAAGTAATCGGCCGACCCTTTGTCCGTGTCAAAGGCCCTCCGGAGTGGGGCTCAGCGGCCGGGGCGATCCAGATGTTGAGCACGCCCTCAAATGGTGCGATCCAGGTCAGCCATTGCCCGTCGGGCGAGAGCCTACCGCCAAAGGCGTTGGCGTTGGCGAATAGCAGCTTGCGTGGAATGAGGGATTGGGCGGTCAAGGGACACTCCGTGGCCTGGTTCAAAAGACATAAACCCCACGGTGAACATATCAGGCATCGCAATGGCTGCGAGTAACAATATCGTTTCCGACAATGCGATGACGCAAAGGCTGGACGGACGTTGCCATTGGACTCCGCCAAATGCGCTGCCGGACGGTGGCTAGAATGCGGGCGTGCGCCACAGCCTGATTTATCGTTGCGGCGCGCACACCGCCGACAGAATTCGCTCGACTAGCAGCATCAATCAAAGAACGCATGGTCCTCCTTTGTCAGATAGGCCCTCGCTCTGTCCGTATTCAACGTCACTCCGAGTCCGGGAGCATCCCAGACGCCGATATGGCCGTCGGTGACAAGCGGATCTGGCAGACCATCGACAATATCGTACCACCAGGACGGATCACCGATCGTGTATTCGAATGCCACATAATTGTGCGGAAGCGTTGCACAGACCTGGACGAGCGCGGCCAGTCCCAAAAGACCATTGGCCGTTCCGTGCGGGGCCATCAGGATACCGTGCAGGTCGGCATATTCGGCGATCCATTTGAGTTCGGCAATACCGCCAACGTCACTGGGGTCCGGCCCGATGACGTTGACGGCCTTGTTTTCGATCAGCGGCTTGAAGTTCTGCCTGAGATAGATCTGCTCCCCCGTATGGATCGGCGTCGATGTCGACAGGGTCAGATCGCGATAGACATCCGCGTTGACAAAAGGTGAATAATCGCCGGTCAGCATATCTTCCAGCCAGACCAGATTGAACGGTTCGACCGCCCTGGCAAAGCGGATCGCATCCGGCACGGTCCAACCGGGGCCGCAATCGAGCGCCAGGCCGATTTCGTCACCCAGCTCCTCCTTCATCGCGGCCACACAGGCGACCATGTGTTTGAGCCCACGCTCGGTCAGCAGCCCGCGATCGTGCGCGCCGTGCATTCCGCCTGCTTCCGGATCGCCATAGAAGAAATCCGGCACCTCGACGCGCATGCGGCTGTGAAAGCCGATCGGCTGCTTGACGATGGTGAAACCCTCGCCCGCCGCCTTCATTTCACGGCAACTCTTGGCATAGTCCGCCGGCGAAAAGCCGCTCATCGGTTTGCGGACCGCACCATTATAGACACGGACCCGATCGCGCACCTTCCCGCCCAGAAGTTTGTAGACCGGAACACCCGCCGCCTTGCCGGCAATGTCCCATAGGGCTATCTCGATGATGCTGACGACTGCCCCCCAGGGCTTGAAACCGCCACGCTGCCGGATGCGCAGCATCACGCGCTCGACGTCGGTCGGATCGAGGCCGATGAGCGCCTCCCGAAACGCGAGAATATAGGGCTTCAGAAACGGCTTCCAGGTTTCCGCCTGTGCATAGCCGTCGATGCCGGCATCGGTGACTATGCGGATAACAGGGCTTGAGCCGATGACGGCGCATTTGACGTCGACGATCTTCACCTTGCCCCCCTACAAGCCGAGCGCGCGGATATGGTCGATCGATCGCGTGGCAAAGCGGTACCAATCAGAGGGATTGTCGTGCTCCGTGACGATGTGGTCCGCCCGGGTCCTGCGGAAGTAGGGCACAAGGGCCGCCCAATCGATGACGCCGTCACCTGTCGCGACCCAGCCGTCGTCGACCGTTGTTCCAAACGGAGCCGTATCCTTGGTCTGGATGGCGATGATGCGATCGGCATAACGCTCCAGTTCCGCGGCGGGATCGGCACCAGCCCGCGTGATCCAGCCGCAATCGATCTCGAAAACGACCTCATCATCGGCCCCCAGAATGTGATCGATCGGCCGTGTACCATCCGCAAGCGGCATGTACTCGAAATCGTGGTTGTGCCACGCAACCTTCAGGCCGTGTCGCGCCGTGCGCTCGGCACCCCGCGCAAGCTGTTCGCCGATGCCCTTCCAGTAGTCGGCGGTATCGATACGCTCCTCCTTCGGTACGAAGGGTGGGATCATGTAGGTCGCACCCAGCGTCTGCGCGATCTCGATGAAGCGGTCCGGCTCGGCGACCAGCCCCTTCAGTGGCATATGAAATCCGAGACAGGCAAGGCCTGCATCATCGATCTGCCGCCGGAACAACGTGGGATCGCTTTCATAGGCCGGCAACCACGGCTCGATCGCATCATAGCCCAGGGCCTTCAGCAGGGGAAATTGCGCATGAAGCGGTGGGAAATTCCTCGATGAGTACAGTTGATATGCGATCGGATAAGCCATGGATTTGCTCTCTGGGGGATGAACGTCGGAGATGGCCGGCCCTCTGCTCAACGGAGCCGGCAGATATCAGCCTTGCGGTTCTTTATCGTTGTCGAATTCCAGCAATTCGACCATGACGCCAAGCGCCTTGACGGTGTCGTAGTAGGCATAGCGGCCATGGCCGCCATCGAATTCGCCGCGTTGCAGGAGCTGGTGGCCTTTGCTCTCGAGAAAGGCGTTGCGCTTCGTCAGATTGCGGGTGCGAAACGCTATATGGTGGCAACCCGGCCCCTTTGCCTCCAGCAGGTCGCGCCAGGCACTTTTCTCCGGCCCAGGCTGAAGGAACTCTACATCGATATTACCGAACTTGAACATCATGATACGGCAGCCAACGGCGGCCGGCTTGCCATCATAAATCGCCTGCGCCACATCCGGCTCGGCAGCCCTTCCTTCCTTGGGCATAGGCTTGCCGGTCAGATCCGAAAACCACCGCGCAGATTTCACCACGTCGTCGGTGACAAAGCAGATCTGCATAACCGCGTCTTCATCAAGAAGTCTCGAGTCCATGTCTATCACACCTTCCATTCTTATTTCGCTCTCGGCGGCAAGACAGCTTGCCGCCATACAGAGTGTCATGTTTCCAGTCGCTATTTGAGAATGGCTTCATACTGGTCCTTGAGCGCGGCTACCGCCTGGTCCACCGTCATGTTCGGATTGCTCCAATAGTTGAATGCGACTTCCCAGATCGCCGACTGCCAGTCGGCATCGACCATCGAATGCGGGTTCTGCACCTGGTGTGCGGGGTCCTTCAGCATATCGAGGACATTCTTGGAGCAGGCATCGAGCGTCGATGGATCGACATCAGTGCGCACTGGCGTCGAACCCTTCGCCGCGGCGAAGGCGGCATTTATCTTCGGATCGACGATAAGCTTGGCGAACTCGACTTCCGCTGCGTCCTTTTCGGGAGACTGCTTGCCAAGGATACCCCAGGCATCGACCGTCACCGACAGCGCCTTTGCACCGGGTATCTGCAAGCAGCCGAAATCCTTGCCGGCCTCCTTGCCCGCAGCGCGCCATTCGCCCTTCATCCAGTCCCCATGGATCTGCATCAACGCCTGCCCCTCGATCACCATGTTGGTGGTCATGTTCCAGTCGCGATTGACGGAACCGGGATCGGAAGCCTTCTGGAACTTGCGCAGCCATTCAAACGCGGTTCGAAGCTCAGGCGCATCGAGCGCTGCCTCATCCGGCTTCGGTCCGTAGATCCTGGTAAAGAGATCAGCGCCGCCCACGCTCGCAACCAACGTATGGGTGAGATAGCCGACCTGCCATTGTTGCGCGCCGAGTGCCAACGGTACTATGCCGGCCTTCCTGATCTTGTCGAAATCCGCATACATCTCGTCCAAGGACGTCCATTTCGAAGGATCGACGCCGGCCTTTTTCGCTGCTTCAATATTGTAGTAGAGCATGCCGTCGATGTGGATGCCGAGCGGGATCTTCATGATCTGGTCGTCGACGGTGATCGACTTGATCACGGAGGGTGGAAACTTATCCAGCGCCCCATCCGCCTTGAAGACATCCGTCAGCGGACGGCCAAGCCCCATATTGGTCAGATCGCGGTAAACGGCTGGATTGTTTTCGGAAAACACGTTCGGGGGCTGCCCACCCGTTACCAGGTTCATGAGATTGACGTTGGAGCCGGTGTCATGCGGGATGGTGATGTCGATCCATTTTATCCCTTTCTCTTCGGCAGCCTTCTTCAGGACGTTGAGAGCTGCGACCTCCGCCGGCGACGACCATTTCTGATAGATGACCAGGTCTTCGGCGTGAACGACCATCGGGCAGATGACGATCGACGCCACCAGCCATGCCTTTTTCCAGTTTCTCAGCATGCCTTCCTCCCACTAAAGCCTCCGCCCGCTCTGGGCGTCGAAAAGATTCAATTTTGTCCTGGGATAGGTCACGGTCACGAGCTCACCGACCTTCAGTCTGGCGGCGCGATCCGGCTCGATGCGCACAGCGATCAACAAGGAGCCAAAGCTAAGCGACAGGATTGCGTCGGACCCCGTGCGCTCGACGATCCGCACCGGCAACTGAAGGGAACAGGCGGCGGAAGACGAAGGCTCGCCAATGACGAAATGCTCGGGCCGCATGCCGATGATGATCGGCTGGTCCTGGGACGGATGCCGAGTGCAATAGTCATAGCCCGAGAGATCGAAGTGCAAACCGTCAGCCGCAATCGCGCTCAATCGCTCCCCGTCCCATACGGCACTGGCTTCGATGAGATTCATGGCCGGCGAGCCGATGAAGCCGGCGACGAAGAGATTTGCCGGCTGCTCGTAAACCTCGTCAGGCGTGCCGAACTGCTGGATCTCGCCGCCGTTCATCACGGCAATCTTGGTTGCCATGGTCATCGCCTCGATCTGGTCATGTGTCACATAGACGACGGTCGGTTTCAGCTCCTCGTGCAGTTTCTTGATCTCGAGCCGCATCTCGGTGCGAAGCTTGGCGTCGAGATTGGACAAGGGCTCATCGAAAAGCAGAACGTCGGCATGTTTGACGAGGGCTCGACCGATGGCAACGCGCTGGCGCTGGCCGCCGGAAAGCTGGGCCGGCTTGCGACCCATCAAAGCCTCAAGCTGCAGCAGGCTTGCCGCCCATTTGATCCGCCGATCCGCCTCCTCGCGCGGTAGCTTAAGGGCGGAGAGGCCGAAACGCAAATTCCCCTCCACTGTCTTCGTCGGATAAAGCGCATAGGACTGGAAGACCATCGCCAGCCCGCGATCTTTGGGATCGAGCTCGGTGACGTCGCGCGCGCCGATCATGATGCGACCGCTGGACACGTCGACAAGGCCCGCCAGCAGGTTCAGCAATGTCGTCTTGCCGCATCCCGACGGCCCGAGCAGCACGAGGAAGTCGCTATGGTCGATCGCCAGATTGAGGCCCGAGAGGACTTTCACCTCACCATATTTCTTGACGATATGCTCGAAGGAAACACTTGGCATCCGTTGCCCTAACCCTTGATCGCACCGGCGGCGATTCCCTGCACGAAGAACTTGCCGAGGAGGAAATAGATGAACAGAGGTGGAATGGCGGTCAGCAGTGCTGCAGCCATGTTGGCATTGTAGGCAACCGTGCCCGTCGATACCGTCACCATGTTCGCGAGATTGACCGTCATCGGCGCAGCACCCAGGCCGCCGAACGTCACGCCGATCAGATAGTCGTTCCAGATATGTGTGACCTGCATGATCAGGACGACGATCAGGATATTGCCCGACATTGGCAGGATGATCTCGACGAAGATCTGCCAGAACGAGCCGGAGTCCATGATTGCCGCCTTGGTGAGATCGGCAGGGATATCCTTGTAGTAGTTTCGAAAGATCAGCGTCAGAACCGGCATGGAGAGGACGGTATGGATGAAGGCGACAGCCCAGAGCGTGCCGTAGATCCCCATGCCGACCGTGATGACGATCAATGGATACATGATGATCTGGAACGGCACGAAGGCGCAAAGAAACAGAAGAAACAGGAATGCGCCGGTCCATCGGACGTTCCATAGCGCCAGGGCATAGCCCGTCACGGCCGAAAGCGAAATCGAGGCGATCAGCGACGGAAACAGGATGGCGACGGAATTCCAGAAGCCGCCGCGAAGGCCGGTGCAGGTGATGCCGGAACAGGCCTGGCTCCATGCATAGATCCACGGCTCGATCGTCCATTGCCGCGGCAGCGAGAAGATGGCGCCTTCGCGGATCTGATCCATCGACTTGAACGAGGTGACGACGAGTACATAAAGCGGTACGCAGAAGAAGAGCGCCGCCATGGTCAGGAAGACAAGCACAGCGATCGAGCGCCCCCTGATGCGCTTCTTGGCTCGCGGGAACATGACTTCCACCGATGCTTCAGTCGCGGTGACCGGGGGCCTGACGGTTGCGATATCGCTCACGCGTGACCTCCCTTGCGGGCTGCGTGCTGCTGCCAGGCGGTCAACGCTACGAGAGGCAGGAAAATCGCCAGGGTCACGACAAGCATCATCGAGGCGGCGGCCGACGCGTAGCCGAGATTGCCCTTCTCGGTCATCGCCTTGATCGTGAAGTAGGCCGGCAGCCATGTAGATTGGCCGGGACCGCCATTGGTCATCGCAACGATGATGTCATAAGCCTTGATGACCCCAAGTGAGAGCAGGATCGCGCAGGTGAGAAAGGTAAACTTCATCATCGGGATGATGACTTCGAGATAGACACGCCAGAGGCTGACACCATCGATGCGAGCAGCACTCCAGATCTCCTGATTGATCCCCTTCAGACCGGCGAGCATGAGTGCCATATAAAAGCCGGAGCTCTGCCAGACGGAGGCGAGAATGATCGCATACATCGCCGTCTGGCCATCATTCAACCAATTGAAGCTGACGCCGGTAAGGCCGATGCCGTGCAGGAAATTCTCAAGCCCGAGCTGCGGATTGAAAATCCAGCGCCAGGCGACACCCGTGACGATCAGCGAAACGGCGAGCGGATAAAGAAAGACGGTGCGAAACACATCCTCGCCACGCCGCTCTCTCTCGATCATGGCAGCAAGAATGAAGCCGAGCACGATCGCAAGCGCGCTGCCGATCGCCAGCACGATCAGATTGCGAAGCGATATCTCCCAGCCCGCGTCGGCAAAGAGCCTGATGTATTGGCGCAAAGGATTGGACCAATCGATCTCATAGTCCGGAAGGCGCCGGCTGCGGGTGAACGAAAGCACGATGGTCCAGACGATCGATCCGACGAACGCCACGACCGTAATCAACACGGCAGGCGCGAGCGCAAGCTGCGGGGTGACCCGGCTCCATCTCAATGCCATCGATTTTCCTCCCGATCAGCGAGTGCGGCCTCCTCCAGCCCTTGCACATCGCGATATTAACGTTAATACTATCGCCTTCTCGGAAGGCGTCAAGCATGTATTTGCCGATCGGGAGTCTTTTGGAGGAGACATCATGACGGATTCGATTCCACGGCTGGGCTTTGGAACATGGGGGCGAACGGGCGCCGATGGCGTCGCGGCAATTCTCTACGCGCTCGAAACGGGCTATCGCCATTTGGACACCGCACAGTCCTACGGCACCGAAGCCAGCGTCGGCGAGGCGATGCGGCAAAGCGGACTGAAGCGAGAGGAGATCTTCGTCACGACGAAGATCAAGGTGGACAATCTCGATCCCGGAAAACTGTTGCCATCCTTGCGGCAAAGCTTGGCAACCATTGGCGTTCAGCAGGTCGACCTGACCCTGATCCACTGGCCGCCGCCCTATGACCGCATCGAGCCGGAAGTCTATCTCGAGCAGATCGCCGAAGCGCAGGAAGTGGGTCTGACCCGCATGATCGGCGTCTCGAACTTTACCATCGCTCTCCTGGAGAGGGCCGAGGCCATTCTCGGCAAGGGCGTCGTCGCCACCAACCAGATCGAACTCAACCCCTTGTTCCAGAATCGTAAAATTGCCGACTATTGCACGGAGCACAACATTCTCGTGACATGCTACCAACCGGTCGCGCAGGGCCGAATGGGAGATGTCGAGCAGATGCGGACGGTTGCCGCGCGGCATGGGGCAACGGTCGAACAGATCGCCCTCGCCTACGAACTTTCCAAGGGTTATGCCGCCATTCCGACCTCATCGAAGCCGGAGCGCATTCACTCGAACTGGCAGGCCCGGACACTCAAGCTGGCCGTCGCCGACCTCAAGGCGATCGATGCCCTGCCGCAAAGTTCCCGGGCCATCGATCCGCCCGGCGCACCGCTTTGGGACTAACCCATTCTCCACCAGACCTGCCGTCCAAGAGGGGACAGCGGGGCGTTGCTTTCTACCTTGAAATATTGTCGTCAAAACAACACCTTGGAGCTATGTCATGGATCATATTACCGGCCTCGGTCATCTCGCCATCAAGGTCAAGGATCTCGATGCGTCGCTTGATTTTTATCGCGACCGCCTCGGCCTCAGAGAAATGCACAGGCTAGTGCGCGATGACGGGACGCCGTGGATCGTCTATCTGCGCATCACCGATCTCCAGTTTCTTGAACTCTTTCCCGGCGCCGAGGGCGATCGTGCCCCCGGGCCGAATGCCAACGGCACCAATCATCTCTGCCTGACGATTGACAATCTCGATATTGCGGCGGCAAAGCTGGAAAAGGCGGGAATTGCGCTCACCTCACCGCTCAAGTCCGGGCTTGACGGGAATCGTGGCGCGTGGATTGAAGATCCTGACGGCAACAGGATCGAATTGATGGAAATGGCACCGGATTGCCTGCAATACAGAGCCATCGCCGCTCTGAAGCAACAGACGGTGTGACAGGAGTCGAATTTGCATGGCAAAGCCTGCGGCGCGCTTGAAGGACATCGCCGACAAGACGGGATTTTCTGTGAACACCGTGTCGCTGGCTTTGCGGGGCAGCTCGCGAATTCCGCCCGAAACCCGCGCCCTGATCGCGGATGTGGCGCGCGAGCTGAACTATTTGCCCAACTATGTCGCCACGTCGCTGGTGCGCCGGGAAACCCGGTCAATCGGGTTGATCCTGACCGACCTTTCCAATCCCGTGCTGACGGCCGTGGCGCAGGCTGTTGAAGGCGAGCTCTCCAAACGCGGCTACACGACCCTCTTTGCGACGTCGAACAATGACATCGCCGTCGAGGAGAAGATGATCGAGACCTTTCGGGCGCGGCGGGCCGATGGCATGCTGGTCTTTCCCTGTAGCCATCGCCGCCTGGATCATATCCGTAAGCTGCGGGCGCGCAATTATCCAGTCGTTCTGCTGGTCGGCGATCCCGATGCGGGTATCGATGCCGTCTGCATGGATGAGCGGATGGGAGCTTATAAGGCAGTCAGCCACCTGTTGAGCGGCGGCCACCGCCGCGTCGCAATCATCGATGGCGGCACGAAGCTCGGCAACTCGGAAAAGCTCGAAGGCTACATGCAGGCATACCGAGATGCGGGTGCGGACATCGATACAGCGTTGTTCATCAAGCCGAGCGGACACTCGGTCGCGCATGGCTACTGGGCTGCAGATACGATCTTCAGCCAACGGCTCGGCGCGTCAGCAATCTTCGCGACGAATGATTCACTGGCATTGGGCGTCTTGCGATATTGCGCCCGCAACCGCATTCGCGTCCCCGATGACGTGGCACTGATGGGCTTCGACAATATCGAGTTCGGTGAATATGCGGTCACGCCAATCTCGACGGTCGACTATAATGTCGAGCGTGTATCAGCCATGGCCGTCGAACGCGTCGTCGATCTGATCAGCGCGGAAGCGGATCTGCCGCCGCCGCGCGTCACGCTGATCGAGCCGGATCTCCTGATACGCCAAAGCTCGAATTCGACCCTTCGCACCTAGGCTATGCCGGCAAGCCTCTTCAACCCGCCGCCGGGTAGCGGATATAGGCGAAAGCGCTTGAATCCGGCGCCCAGGAATTCACGTTGATCGTGCCCTGGCCGCCGTTGAACGCATCGAGATCACGCGCCTTGCCGCCTGCCGCGGACATGAGCCGAAGGATGACATCCTTGTCCGCAGGGTGGCCCAGCGTTCCCACCGGATAGCTCAGATAGACGAGATCCCGCCCATTGGGTGCCGGATGCGGGAACCAGTTGACCCGCTGGTCATGCGTGAGTTGCTCGAGCCCGGAGCCATCCAGGCGCATGCGGAAAGCCTGGGCATGACCGGCCTGCGTCGCGGCGGCTTCGGAATTGAAATAGATCCATTTCCCATCCGGCGAGAATTCGGACCCATCGACAGGGCATGCGCCATCGGTCAGGAAAACGTCATCACCGCCTGCTGAAGGAATAGTGCAAACGCGCGTGAATATGCCGCCGCCCTCGCGGCGCTCCAGCCCGATATAGGCAAGCGTCGCGCCATCGGGAGAAATGCCATGCAGGTAATATTTGAAGCTGCGCGAGGCTTCATGCTCGTTGGAGACGCGACGCGGCGCACCGCCCTCGAAAGGCACTTGATAGAGATGACCGTCATTGGCGCTGACGAAGAAGGAACGCCCGTCCGGCGATACGACATGGTCGTTGTTCAGGTTTTCGACCGGTGCCGTATTGACCCGATGCGGGCCATCCTGACCATCCGGAGAGATGCGGAAGAGGCGGCCGTCACCATTGTAGATCAGCCACTTGCCATCGGGCGACCAGTTGGGTGCTTCGATAAGCTCGCCGGTTTCATAAATCACGCGCGCCGTCGATGTAGCCATGTCGAAGACGACAAGTTCGCTGATTTGGCGGGGCAATAAGCGTCGGGTTTCCGGCCCCGGGCGCATGGACGGCATGGTCTCTCCTCCACTTGGATTAACGATAATACAAACAGCTTATGCGATCCCGTTCCTGTCAACAACCTCGAAATTGCATGGATTTCGATGCATGGGCCGAAAGCCTCACATCGCGCTAAGCCACGATCGGCGAGTTGCCGTTCATGACCGAGCCTGCCGCACCTATTCCCCATCAGAGAAGGTTGCCGATCCGCTCCGCGTTTCGAAAAGCCAACGCCATGACCGTCAAAACAGGGTTATAGCCACCATTGGTCGGATGCAGTGAGGCATCGCACACATAGAGATTGTCGTGGCCCCAGACCTTGCCGAAGCTGTCGGTCACCGAGGTCTGCGGCGCCTCCCCCATACGGCAGGTGCCTGCCTGGTGCTGACCCGCCGAAAGGCGGAGCGTCTGCCTCTTGCCCCATGTCCGCACCGCACCCGATGCCCGCATCCAGGCATCGGCTTTCTCAAGGATATAGTCCGCGGTTCGAACGGTTTCGCCATGCGTCGTTCCCGACAATTGAGCGACGGAGCGCCCATATTTGTCGCGGATTTCCGGATCGAGGCGAACGCGACAATCGGCACTCGGTATTTCGTGAACGGGCCCCTTGATCTGAGCGATGCGCGTGAAGTTATCCCGCATGAAGTGCTTTGCCGACAGCCCGTACCGCGGCAGGTCGTCCGGCAAGCCGGACTTCCAAAGAATGATCGGCAGCATGACGAAATCATCGGCCAGCATGGCGCCGCCAATGACGCCATCATTGCCGTGATTATAGTCTGTAGTCGCAATCGTGACGCCTGGGCCCTTGCTGTCTTGAACAGGCTCTTCGAATAGCCCGAAGACAGTCGGATAATAATGCCCTTGCAGATTGCGGCCGACCTGATCGTGATTGTTGCCGAGCCCGTTCGGCTCGCGGTTGGTGCGTGTCAATAGCATCAGTCTCGCCGTCTCGATCGCCCCGGCCGAGAGGATAACCATGCTTGAGCAAATGCGGCGGGACTTGAACTGCCCTGCCCCATCCGCCTCAAGAATATCGACGCCTATGACGTTACCCCGATCGTCGGTCGCGACCTTCTCCACGACCGTCTCGATCAGGAGATCGCAATGCCCCGTCGCCAGCGCGCGTGGCAGCATGGTGTTCTGCGTGCCGTTCTTGCCGTTGCTCGGGCAGGGAAACCCGACGCATGAGCCGCAGTGGATGCAGGCCCCTCGTCCGGCGCGCGGCACGGTATTGACGAGAAGCGGCGGCGTAAACGTCGAGAGGCCGAGCGCACTGGCGCCAGCTCTGAGATGGGCGCTCGTTGGGTTATCTGCTACCGGCGGCATCGGATAGTCGCGGCCGCGCGGACCCGAATTGCGGTCGCCGCTGCCATCACCCGAAACGCCTATCTCATGCTCGGCCTTCCCATACCAGAGTTCCAGATCGTCGTAGGAAATGGGCCAATCGACCAGCGAGGACCCTTCCGGCCGCCCATAGGTCGACGCCATAAGAAAATCCTTTGGGTGGAAGCGCCAGGCAAGCCCGCCGTAGACGAAGGTCCCGCCGCCGACAACAGCCGCATTGACGTGATAATTATCCTGGTGCGGCTTGATGACGTGCCGCCTGCCCTGCTGATCGATGAACACGCGCGGATTGCCGTCGATCTCCGGCCCGGTATTGAAGCCGTAAGCCTGCAACCGATGATTTCGAAGATGATCGCGATGACCGTCTTCGGCATAGGTCCGACTTTTGCCGCGCTCGATGAGCAGGATGCGCTTGCCGGCCTCGGCCAGCACGCCGGCTGCGATATTGCCGGCGGCGCCTGCGCCCACGATAATCGCATCATAGTCGATCTTCATGCCCGTAACCTCCCGCGCACGGCATCCTGTGGATTCTCGCAAGGACCGCTTGGCCCCTCGGGCAAGCCCGGGCGATAGCCGATCATTCTCCATGAAATCGCGTCCGGATTGGCGCCGTTTGCAGGGTCGGCATAAAACCCCTCCGCAGCCAGTTCGCAGAGTATGCTAAACCAGGTTTCCTCCTTGTGCTCCGCAAGGAGGAGGTCCTGGCTTTCGGACGACAACATCGAAAAGCGGCCCGACGTCTGCGCGTCGAGATCCAAGAGGCCTTGATCGATCGCCTCGCAATCGGCAACGAGACCGGCATCCCACAGCGAAAGAATGAAGGAGTCTACGCCGTTATCGAGCGCACCGGGATAATCATCCGCCGGAATGATGCGATCGAGCACGGCCCGAAAGGTTTCGAGCCTGAACGCGCGGTTCTTGGCATCTGACATGGGAAGCCTCTTGAGATCATATCATCGGCCGGCGAGCGAGCCGCCGATGCCACCGATACTGAAAAAGCGATTGAGCAAGGCAAAGATGATGACTGGGGGCGCAAGCATGATCACGGCGCAGGCCATGACAGGCCCCCAATCGGTCTGGTTTTGCTGGAAGAATGTCTGCAGGCCGACAGGCAAAGTGAAGCGACTGTCCGTGCGCAAAAAGACGAGTGCGACCAGATAGTCGTTCCAGGCGACGAGAAAGCCGTAGATCGCCGTCGACAGAATGCCGGGCAGCGAATTAGGGAGCACGATACGTAAAAATGCGCCGAACATGCTGCAGCCGTCGATCCAGGCTGCCTCTTCGAGATCCGTCGGTATGCCGTCGAAATAGGCGGCCATCATCCAGCAGGCGACCGACACGCTCGAGGCGACATAGATGATCGAAACGCCTGCCAGTGTATCGACAAGCCCTAGCCGCGACAGCATGATGAAGAGCGGGATGATGAAGACGACGATCGGAAAGCTCTGGATGATGAAGATCAGCATCGAATAGAGCGAGACGGCACCGCCGCGGGCGCGCGACAGCACATAACCGGCAGGTGCTGCAACAAATAGCGCCAGGCAGGAGGCGATGACGGATACGATAAGGCTGTTCTTCAACCATACCAGAATATCAGTATTCCGAATGACATAGACAAATGTCTCGAGCGTCGGTCCGGTGACGTCGGAGTAAAGGCGTGGCCGCAAGGCAAGGCCGAAGATCACCAGGATCGGGCTCAAGGCGATGAGCGTTACCAATGCAAGCACGATCGTGCGTGTCCAGCCGGCCGATTTGCCGATGCCGACGGTCGTGCTCGCGGTCACTGCCTTTACCGCCATGAGAGCCTCCTAGAACTTGGCTTTGCGCACCTGCCGAAACAGCAGGAGCGAGAGAGCGACCAGAACGATCGTCATCATGAAGGAAATCGCAACACCGTAACCGGGCAGGAAATCCTGGAAGACCGAGCGATAGGCGAGCACGATCAGCGAGGTCGTGGCGTTTACCGGGCCGCCGCCAGTCAGAAGATAGATCGTCGCAAAGTCGTTGACCGAAAACATCGTCATCAGTATCCAGCTGATATAGGTGGATCGGGCAGTCATCGGCAAAACGATGTAGCGGATCTGCTGGCGCGAATTTGCACCGTCGAGCGTTGCGGCTTCATAAACACTGTTGTCTATGCTCTCGAGCGCCGCCGCTCCCATCATCATCATGAAGGGATAGCTGATCCATATCTTGAACAGACAGACCGTGATCATCGCCATAGTCGGATCGGCGAGAAAGAGGATCTGCCCGAAGCCCAGTGTTTCGGCCAGTTGCGGCAAAAGGCTGCCGGGGGTTGCGACCAGCCAGTTCCAGCTCATGGAGGTGACGACGATCGGCACGATCCACGGCAACAGCAGAAGCACCTTGAACAGGTTTCGCCCAGGAAATTGCGGCTTCAGGAGGATTGCCAGGCCGAAACCGATCAACCAGCTGCCGAACACGCCGCAAATAGTGAACAGCAACGTGAAGGACGCAGCCGACCAGAAGGCTGGGTCCGTCAGGACGTTGAGATAATTCCTGAAGCCGATGAACTTACCGAGGCGCAGCAGACCACCATTGTGAACGGATTGCACGAGGGCAAACCCCAGCGGATAAGCGTTGATCAACGCCATCAGCAGGATCGACGGCATGGCAAGGCCGATCATGGTCGCCTTGCGCCCCGTCTGCGCACCGGCGCGTGAAGCCGCCGATGTCCTCGTCAACCGTCGTCCCTCCGATATCGCATGCGCCTCGGCCATGTTATTGCACGACCTTTCGCAGGGAAGCCTCCAGGGTTTCCAGAATGTCCTTAGACTTCGTCTTTCCCTGGATGATCTGCTGCACGAAGGCGGCACTGGCGGCACCGCCATCGACGGCATTCAGCGCGGCAAAGGCATGCGGCGCCTGAGCGCCGATCGTCTTGCCGACCGGCTGCCATTCGTTGATAGAAAGAACCAGGTTGGGGTTGCTCTGGATGATGGGCAGATCGGCGATGCTCTTTTTGACCGGCACGTCGATCGCAACCCCGCTCGTCCAGTAGACATGCATATTGTCGAGATACCAGGCCAGGAAGGCCTCCGACGATTCCTGCGAAGGCGTCGTCGTGAACATCCAGAGCGAGTTGATGTAATAGACGGTGCCGAGATCGCCGTGGCGAGCCTTTACCGGATGCGCGACTACAGCATCGGACTTGATCTCTTGCGGCAACGTCTTGTCGAGGCCGGTCTGCCCGAAACCCATGGCGACGCGCCCGGATTTCCAGTCGCTTGCGAGATTGTCCGAGGTGTAGCTTGCAGCATAGGGATCGATGATGCCCTTGCGCACGAGCTCGTTGATGAAATCGAGGGTCTCGATGTTGCGATCGCTGACGCAATTCAAAGAACCATCTGGCGCAAAGAAGCCGCCGCCATTGTTGATCATCAGGGCTGCAACGGTATGCTGCGCATCGGTCGTCGTGCTGCCGGCTGCAAGGCCGAGGCCGATATGGCCGATTTTCTTCAGGGCTTCACCAGCCTTGATGTAGCCGTCCCAATCGGTCGGCGGCTCGACGCCGGCCTTTTCCAGCAGCGATTTGCGATACCAGATGACGCGGAGATCCATCGACCAGGGAACGCCGGCATAACCGCCATCCGTCTTCATGGCAGGCAGCAGGCCCGGCAGAAAGTCGTTCTTGCCGTCCTTGTCGAGCTTGCCGATCAGGTTGTCGGCCGCAATGGCCACTCCCTGCTCGAGAAAATAAAACGGCAGGAAGGCCGCGCCGGAGCTGACCGCCGGCGTCGTTCCCGACGCAGCCGCCGAGGTGAAGGTCTGATACCAGTTTGCCCAGGGTATCGACTGGTAACGAACGCCAAGCGCGCCGCCTTCAGGCGTATACTTGCCCGCAAGCTCCTTGGCAGCAGCGGTGTAAGTGGCACCCGTTCCCCAGACCATGTCCCAGAACGTGAGAGTTTCATCTGCCGCAAATACCTTGCCTGCAGCACTTGCAGCCAGGGCCGCAGCCGACGCTCCGAGGAACGATCGGCGATTCATTGTCATGCTACCCGACTTGCCGTTCATCTGTGGTTCCTCCCCCCTTGTTGAACGAAATCGATCTGCACTGATGCCGGACGATCGGACTATCGGATCGTCTGAAGATAGGAGAAGCTTCTGGCGGCAAAGCCCGCCGGGTCCTTGGGATTGTCATGCTCGACGACCATCAGGCGGGCACCGCGAGCACTGGCAAAGGCCCACAGATCAGGCCAATCGAGGATGCCGGAACCGACATCGCACCAGCCGTCCTCGTCTTCATTCCGCCCCGCCGGGGCTTGATCCTTCACATGGGCAGAGACGAGGAGGCCTGCATATTTTTCGAGCCACGCCTTCGGATCATCGCCGCCCCGGGCAAGCCATGCGACATCGGCCTGCCAGACGAGCGGGCTGCCGGCAGCGCCTGTAAAGAGACAGTCGAGCGGACGGGAGCCGTCGCTGAAACGCGCAAGTTCCCAATGATGGTTGTGATAGCCGAGCGATATGTCACGCGCTTTCAGGCGAACGGCCATTTCGCCGAGTTCGGCGCCGACACGGCGCCAGGCATCGGTATCGCCGTTGCGCTCCTCCGGCGGCAGGGCCGGCATGAAGAGTTGTGCAATACCGGCCTCGGCGGCGGCATCCGCGACGCGCTCCAATTCGCCGCGAAGGGCCGGCAGGCCGATATGACCGCTCGGCGCGACCAAGCCGCGACTTGTCAGAGCAGCCTTCAGGGCCCTTGGTTCATCGAGATGGCTGCCGATGGTCTCAACGTTGGTAAAGCCGGCCCGCACGGCCGCATCAAGCTGCTGATCGAGTCCGCCCAGATGCCGAAGCGAATAAAGCTGTATTGAAAGTGTCGACGTCGACATACGGCCCTCCCAGCCCGTCCGGCAAAGTCTCCTCCACTTTGCCGATACTTACGCAATCGATTGCGCGAAGCTAGCAGCGCAATCGATTGCGTGCAAGAGTGAGATCGCATATTTATTGGATGTGAACGACCCGCTCCTGTTTGAAGAGGCCCAATGGCGAAACGAAAGCCGACACCTGCTCCTGAAAACCGCATCCCGACGATGGCGGACATCGCGCGTATCGCCGGCGTCTCCACCTCGACCGTCAGCCGCGCATTGGCCGGCCTCCCGCCGATCCCAGAGGAAACAAGACAGAGGGTTGCCCAGGCGGCCAAGGAGGCGGGATATGCGGTCAATCGCCACGCGCGATCATTGCGGCTGAAACGCAGCAAGGTCATTCTGGTGCTTATTCCGAACCTTGCAAACCCGAATTTTCCCGACCTTCTCATGCATATCGATCGCGCGGCCTATGATTGCGGCTATGACATCATGATCGCCCATACCGCCATCGATCCGGGTCGCTCCGATCGCTATGTCGACGAGTTGCTGGCGGGAAGCATCGACGGCGTTCTTCTGACGGCCAGCTATTGCCCTCCCCGCCTTCTCGAGCGCATTGCCGCCGGCCAGCGCCTGCCGATCGTACGAACATTGAGCCCCACGCCCGATCTTACCGGCATTACCGCAGTGCAGATCGATGAGGTGAAGGCGGCCTATGATGTCGTGGATCACCTTGCAAAGCAGGGCTTCAAGCGCATCGCGCATCTCGGTGGACCGCCAAAGGAAATTATGGCGATTGCCCGCCGGCGAGGCTGGGAAAAGGCGCTCGCCGATCACGGGCTCTCCAACCTCCCCGATTTCTACATCCAGTCCGGGTTCACGATGAATGACGGACGAAAGGCGGCCGACGAGATCACCAGCCGGTCCGTGCTACCGGACGCCATTTTCTGCTCAAACGACGAATCCGCCTATGGTCTGATTGCCGCCCTCAAGGAACACGGCTTGCGCATCCCCCAGGACATAGCCGTCGCCGGCTTCGACGACCTCAGCTTCTCGGCCGTCATGGACCCACCACTGACGACGATCCGCCTCCCACGCCGCGACATGGCCGAACAGTCCGTGCGGAAACTGAGAGCCCTCATTGAGGACAATGCCGGCAATGACAATACAATTTTAGCCCACGAGCTTGTCATCCGGGCAAGCAGTTTGCGGCATTAGCAGTTGCGGCCTGCTTGGTCGCATCGAGTTTGACGGCATTCGACCGCTACCCCATGGCAGAACAACCCTATTGCCATGCAGTGCCGTCAAACAGGCCGATAGGAACAACGCCGCGTATTTCTCGGTGCCGGTTAACGGCAGACGCCGGAACGATCTCCGGCGCCTACGCTTTCCGTATTGATGTTAGACCAGAGACTATCTGGAGCTGGTTTCGGCCAAATTTGACCGCGCGCTCGCCAGAATCTTGGAGAAGAGCTCAATATCTCTTTTCGAGTCCGACGGTGGCGTGCGGTTCGGAGCACCGCTGGCAACGCAGGCATGGAAAGCCTCGAGCTCGATCTGGAACGCATCCTTGTGGAATGGGCCAAGAGTGCGGACAAGATTGCTGTCTGCGGTGCTTTCCTGCACCTCCAGCGTCATGGGCAGATTGCGCAGATACGGCGTATTGTAGCGGAAGTGCAGACGCTTGTTTTTCGAGAATACCTCAATGCCGGCGTCGAAACGGGCAATGTCGTCAATGAGGCATTCATAGATGGCGGTGAAACTGCCATAGTCGAACATCGCAGTCAGTTGTTCGCCATTCTGCGACAATTGTGCTCCGATCACTCGCGTCGGCGAGCCTCCGAGAAGATCCCGCATGGCCGACAGCGAGTGCGAGCACAACCCGGTCATCACCTCATAGCCACGCCTGATGATCGCAGGCGAATCGGGCCCGCACATGGCGTCCATCATGGCTTTGCGAAGCGCCCGGCTCTGATCGATCAGGTCAGCCGGTATATCGCCTTTCGGCGTGACGACCTTGTCAGTCTGGTTGAAGAACCACGGCCCCTCACAAATCACGTCGCGGACGCGGACATAGGAAATCGCCTCAAAGTTTTGAAGCTCCTGTTTTGCCGCCATGAACGCCGGAGCGAAGCGGCGCATGTAACCGATCATAACCACGCGGTCGGATGCGGCTTCAGCGGCGACAAGCTCATCAAGGTCTGATGCGGTGAGGCAGGCGGGCTTTTCGATGAAGACATGCTTGCCGGCGGCGATCGCCGCTCTTGCCTGTTCGCCGTGATGCTGATCGGGGCTGAGGATCAAGACAGCATCGATCGCAGGATCGGCAAGGAGCGCGGTCGCCGTGTCATAACGCTTGGCAACTTGCCAGTGATCGGCCACCTCTTGCAGCACTGAAGGCGAAACGTCGTGCACGGCGGCCAGTTCGAACTGCTCGCGCAATTTGTGCAGCGTCGGGATGTGCATCAGTTGCGCCACTTCCCCCAGTCCAACCAAGCCAACTCTCAATCGCATGTTCCACTCCTCTGCTCGCGCTGCCGGCGCCAATTAAATTCGATATGCGCATTTAATTATCTAATGAAAAGCACTTGCTCAAGGCCAAAATAGAATGAACGTTCGATCTTTTTTTGTAAAACGATGAAATATTCCATTTACAGATGCCGTGACCTCGATATTATGATCCACAATATGGATTTAATAAAAGGGGAGTACGTTATGACCATAGGCAAGGTATTCGCATTCAGTTTCGCCGCTCTCGGCTTTACGGCCGCCTACCCGGCTATTTCGCAAGCCGAAACCATCAACATCTTCTGCTCGTCGTCCGGCATCGAACTGCAACTTTGCAAGGAAGGTTCGGAAGCCTGGGCCAAGGAAAGCGGCAACACTGTCAAGATCACGACCATGCCAGCCAACTGGGACGACGTGTTGTCGCTCTACCAGCAGCTGCTTTCGGCCCAGTCGACCGATGTCGACGTCATGATCCTCGACGGCGTCTGGGTCGGGCCGCTGAAAAGCCATCTGCTCGATCTCAAGGACGCACTGCCGGCAGGCACGATTGACAAGTTTTTCCCCTCGGCGGTCGCCGCAGGCACTGTTGGCGGCAAATTCGTCGCGACACCATGGTACATGGATACGGGCCTCCTCTTTTACCGCAAGGACCTGCTCGACAAGTATGGCGCCAAGGTTCCCGAAACCTGGGCCGATCTGACGACGACGGCGCAACTCGTCCAGGACGGTGAACGCAAGGCCGGCAACGACAAAATGTGGGGTTATGTCTGGCAGGGCCGCGCCTATGAGGGCCTCGTCTGCAACGCCACCGAATGGTTCGCCAGCAGCGGCGCCGGCACCTTCATCGATGCCGATGGCAAGATCACCATCGATACGCCCGAAGCCAAGGAAATGCTGAAGACGGCGGCCGGTTGGGCCGGAACGATCTCCCCCGCCGGCGTTCTCAACTATGACGAAGAGGGCTCGCGCGGCGTCTTCCAGAACGGCGATGCCGTCTTCATGCGCAACTGGGCCTACGCTTGGTCGCTTGCCAATGGCACCGACAGCGCCATCAAGGACAAGGTCGGCGTGGCTCCCCTGCCGAAGGGCGCAAAGGGCCAGCATGTCGGTATCGACGGGGCTGCCTATCTCGGTGTGTCGAAGTATTCGACCCATCCGAAGGAAGCCGCCGCACTCGTCGCTTACCTTGCCGGAGAGAAGGAAGAAAAGCGCCGGGCCATCGCCGGCTCCTATATTCCCAGCATCTCGTCGCTGTTTTCCGACGCCGACGTCCTGAAGGCCATTCCGTTCCTGACGACCGCCAAGGCGGCCTTCGAAAACGTCGTGACCCGGCCGACCAGTGTCACCGGCAGTGACTATCCCCGCGTTTCGACGGAGATTTCCAACAACATTCACTCCGCCCTAGCAACCCCGGCGACGAGCGATACGGCCATTGATGACCTGGCATCCAAGCTCGATGCGCTGAAGTCGCGCGGCGGTTGGTAACGCTTTCAGACCAGGAGGTCCGCACCCGTGACGAGGCGGTGCGGACCCCTTTATCCCGAATATTAGGTGACAAGACAATGACGATCAAAGTGGCGACTGCACCCGACTCCTGGGGCGTCTGGTATCCGAAGGACGAGAAGCAGGTCGGATGGGAACGCTATCTCGACGAAGTGCAGAAAGCCGGCTACGGCTGGACCGAACTCGGGCCATGGGGCTATCTACCGACCGATCCTGAAACGCTGCTTTCCGAGCTTGGCCGTCGCGACATCAAGCTCTGCGGCACGGGCGTCGTGCATCCGCTTTCACTTGCCGATTCCGCCGAAACGCTTGCTGCCCGCGTCGGGCCGATCTGCGCGCTTCTGAAGGCGGCGGGCGCGGAATGGTTCGTCCTGATGGACGAATCCGAGTCCTATGCCGCACCGGGCGACCGGCTGCTTGATGACCAGGCGTGGGCGCGGATGATCGCGATTGTTAGCGCGACCGCCAAACGTGTCGTCGAACAATATGGCATGAAGTTCGTCTTTCATCCTCATGTCGGCACCTGCATCGAGACGGAAGCGGAAATCGAACGGCTTCTCGCTGATACGAAGCCCGACCATGTCGGATTGTGCTTCGACCTCGGCCATCACATCTATACGGGCGCCGACCCGCTCGCCTTCATGGAAAGACACGCCGATCGCATTCCCTACTATCACTTCAAGAATATGGACGGCACGCTGCGCAAGCGCATCACGGACGAGAACATTCCCTTCATGGATGCCTTCCAGATGGGCGTCATGTGCGAACTCGACAAGGGCGTCATCGACTTCGCAAAAGTGGTGAAGTTCCTCGAGGCGCGCCGCTATGACGGCTTTGCCGTCGTCGAGCAGGACATGTATCCCTGCCCGCCGGAAAAGCCCTATCCCATTGCCAAGCACAATCGCGACTATCTGAGGACGCTCGGTCTGTAAGGCCGAGCCACGGGCCACGACCCGCTTGATCTGTTTGGAGGAAACATTGTCCGCACATTGCGCTGAAATCCTGAGCAACCCGGCCGAAATCGGCGATGTGCTCGCCAACGACATCTTGAAGGCGATTGCCGCGGCGCATGCCGGAGGCAGACAATTTCTTCTGGGCTGCCCGAGCGGCCGCTCGCCAAAGCCGATCTACGACGCCATGGCGGACAAGGCTAAGGCCGGTAATCTCAACCTGTCCAACCTCGTGTTGGTCATGATGGACGAGTATCTCGGCGGCGGCGATGACGGCCTCGGGCTCTGCCCGCCCGACGCCCATAATAGTTGCCGCCGCTTTGCGGAATACGAGATACGTCAAAGGCTGAACGCAGGCGTCGAGACTGCGCATCAGATACCCGAGGACCATGTCTGGTTTCCGGATGCGGCAAATCCCGGTGCCTATGACGATCGCATCACAGCGGCCGGCGGCGTCGACCTCTTCATCCTCGCATCCGGCGCGACCGACGGCCATGTCGCCTTCAACCCACCCGGAAGCCCGGCTGACGGGCCAAGCTGCATCGTCAAGCTTGCAGAAGAGACGCGCCGCGACAATCTGGGCACTTTCCCCAACTTCCCATCCCTTGACGCCGTGCCGCATCACGGCCTGACGGTCGGCCTTGGCACCATCGCCAATCTGTCGAAGGCCGTCGCGATGGTCATCCATGGCGCCCACAAGCGAGAGGCTGCGAAGCGCCTGACGCAAAGCGATCGCTTCGATCCGCAATGGCCGGCGACCATCATCCATCGCTGCAAACAGGTTCGCATCCTTCTCGATACGGCAGCAGCAGGCCGGGCATGATGGGCGCACCCCAAGAAGATCCCGGGATCGCCTCTTCAAGCAAAGGAGGCTACCGTATCGGCATCGATCTTGGCGGCACCAAGATCGCGGCCGGCCTAGTCGACATCGAGACGGGTGCCGTCACGCATCTTCGACGCAAACCCACTCCCGTCGCTGCAGGCCCCGCCGCTATCATCAACGATGTGGCCGAGATCGCCGCCGAGATCCAAGCCCTCGCCAACAGCGAAGGCAAAGCGCCCGCATCGGTCGGCATCGTCGTCCCGGAACTTGTCGATCTAGAGGGTCGCGTCTGCAGCAACTGGAATTTCTCGATCGAGAGCATCAGAACGCAGATCGAGGACATGGCCCGTCTTCCGGCGATGGTTGACAGCGATGTACGCGCGGCCGCCCATGCGGAGGCCCGGTTCGGCGCCGGCACTCAGCATCGCAGCTTCATCTATATGTCCCTCGGCACGGGCATGAGTTATTCGCTTGTCATCGACGGGAAACCGTGGTCGGGCGCCAACGGCTTTGCGATCCATTTCGCCAGCTCCGCTCTGGCGCTCCCCAAGGACGATGACACCGGCTTGACGGTTGCAAATGCCGAAGACTTTGCCTCCGGCAAAGGCATGCAGCTTTCCTTTGCACGGCGCAGTGGAGCGCTCCCCAAGGACGGCGTGCGCTCGCTGGAAACGCTAAGCGCTGGCGGAGACCTCATCGGCATGCGCGTGATCGACGAGGCTGCGGAAGTGACCGGCCGGCTGATAGCGCAGATGGTCAACGTGATCGACCCCGAAGTGGTCATTCTCGGCGGCGGACTGGGCTGCTCGACCGGCCGCTATCGCGAGAAACTGGAACAGCACATGCGCGAAAACATCTTTGCAGAGAGTTGCAGGTCCATCCCGCTTCTCGTCGCAGCGCTCGGCGAGAGCGCCGGCGTCGTCGGAGCCGCACTGGCAAAACCACCCGGCAATGGCCGGCAAACGATCAAGGCCACGGCATGACGTCGCAGACAACTATTCAATCCGGCTGGATCAAACGTATCGAACCATGGCTACTGCTTGCTCCGATGCTGATCGTGCTTGCAACCGTCACCGCCTGGCCGCTTGCCCGCACCGCCTACCTCTCCTTCATGCACGCCACGCTGGATGCAGGCGACTTGCCGCGGTTCATCGGCTTTCGCAACTATCTGGCGCTGATGAAAGACGGCGACTGGTGGCATGCGGTGCGCAACAGCGCCTTTTTCTCGGCGACGTCTGTAACACTTGAAACTCTCGCTGGCGTCGGCATCGCCCTCCTCATCGACAGTCAGCTCAAGGGCCGCGGCGCATTGCGCGCCGTCATGCTGATCCCCTGGGCGATCCCGACCGTGGTCTCTGCGCAAATGTGGCAGTGGATGCTTCACGACCAGTATGGCGTCGTCAACGCTCTGCTGATCAAGCTCGGTCTCATCGCCCACGGAATTGCATGGACGGCCGGAACCGGAACGGCCATGGCGGCAATCATTGCAGTCGACGTCTGGCAGACGACACCCTTCATGGTGCTCCTGATACTCGCCGGCTTGCAGATTATCCCCCGCGATCTCTATGAGGCCGCCAAGGTCGATGGCGCGCCTGGCTGGGCACAGTTCTTCTACATCACCCTGCCCTTGCTATGGCCGACCCTTGCCGTTGCCATTCTCTTTCGCCTGCTCGACGCCGTGCGCATGTTCGATCTTGCATACGTTCTCAGTTCGAAGAGCCGCGAAACCGCGACCATATCGATCTACGCCCGCCAACAACTCGTCGACTTCCAGGATGTAGGCTACGGCTCGGCAGTGGCTATGCTGGTCTTCGTAATGATTTCGCTGGTGGCGGCCGTCTATATCCAGCTCACCAAGATCCGATTGATCAGCGAGTGAGGATGTCCATGAAGCGCCTTACCAAAGCCATCATACTGACCCTGCTGAAGATCATCGTCGTGTTCTATACGGTATTCCCCTTCTATTGGGCGATCGTATCGTCGTTCAAGACCGGATCAGCTCTCTTCTCGGTCGACTTTTTTCCACCGATCGATCTTACGAACTATCGTGACCTTCTGACCAACGGCAACTTCCTGCGCAACATCCTGAATTCGGCGATCGTGGCCGTCTCGGTCGTCACGCTCTCGCTGATCTTCGCGATCACTTCGGCTTACGCCCTTGGAAAGCTGAAATTTCGCGGTCGCGGCGTCGTTCTGGCTGCTATTCTCGGCGCCTCGATGTTTCCGCAGATCGTCGTTCTTTCGGGTCTCTTCGGAACGATCCGCTGGCTCGGGCTCTATAACAGCCTCGGCAGTCTCGTTCTCTCCTATATGATCTTCAGCCTGCCCTTCACCGTCTGGGTGATGACAAGCTTCATCCGGCAGATTCCGGCCGAACTCGAAGATGCTGCGCGGATGGACGGTTGCTCGACCTGGGCGATGATCTGGCAGATCTACTTTCCGCTTTTGGCGCCGGCACTTGCCAGTACGGGCCTGCTTGCCTTCATCGCCTCGTGGAACGAGTTCCTCTTCGCCCTCACCTTTACGCTCAGCGATACGGTCCGCACCGTTCCCGTCGGCCTGGCGCTGATTTCAGGGTCGAGCCGCTTCGAGCTTCCGTTCGGAACGATCATGGCGGCCTCCGTCATCGTCACCGTTCCCCTCATCCTGCTGGTGCTGATCTTCCAGCGCCGCATCGTCTCCGGCCTGACAGCGGGAGCGGTAAAATGATGCCTATTGCTTTCAAGGAAAGAAACACCGATGGCTGACCTGTCCCTGACCAATGTGCGCAAGGCCTTCGGCGCCCTGACGGTGCTGCACGGGATCGACCTTACGATCGAAGATGGCGAACTGGTCGTCTTCGTCGGCCCGTCCGGCTGCGGCAAGTCCACCCTGCTTCGGGCAATCGCCGGGCTTGAGGAAATCAGCGGCGGCGATATTCGCATCGGCGGCGATATCGTGAACCACGTTGCGCCCGCAGACCGGCAGATCGCCATGGTGTTCCAGTCCTACGCGCTCTATCCGCATATGGATGTCTACCGAAACATGGCCTTCGGCCTGAAATTCGCAAAAATCCCCAAGGACGAGATCGACCGCCGTGTGCGCAAGGCAGCCTCGATCCTGAAGCTCGACGCCGTTCTCGACCGAAAGCCCGGCGCCCTTTCCGGCGGCCAGCGCCAACGCGTCGCGATCGGTCGCGCCATTGTTCGCCAACCCAAGATCTTCCTGTTCGACGAACCCTTGTCGAATCTCGATGCCGCACTGCGCGTCAACACTCGCATCGAAATCGCCAAGCTGCATCGTGAACTCGGTGCAACGATGATCTATGTGACGCATGACCAGGTCGAGGCAATGACACTGGCCGACAAGATCGTCGTGCTCAACGGTGGCCGCGTCGAGCAGGTGGGAACCCCGCTCGACCTCTATCATGCACCTGCAAACCTGTTCGTCGCCGGCTTCATCGGATCTCCGGCCATGAACCTGATCCAGGCGCGCGTGATTTCGCTCGGCAATGGTGCTCTGCGCCTTTCGGTCGGCGAGCAGCAGGTCAATATCCCCTATTCCGGGCCTGCTATTGCAGCCGGTGCGCCGATTACCATCGGCATTCGGCCGGAACACTGGATTCCCGGCGAGGGTCAGTCGATGAAGATCGAGGGAACGGTTGACCTTGTTGAACATTTGGGCGAGACGAGCATCATCTACATGCGACTGGCCGATGGACAGATGCTGACCGTTCGCTACCCGGGCGATATTTTCTGCAAGGCGGGCGACCGTTTCGTGGCGGAAGCACCGGTGGCGGCTGTTCATCTTTTCAACGATGCCGGACAGGCCATGCTCGGTCGGCGCTCGAGCCCGGCCTACGGCATTCTCGGCCACGAATTCCGGGCGCGCTGAATGGAAACGGAATGAGCGATACGCCAAAGACAGAGTCGAAAGCGACCAAGCTCACCAAGCTTGCGGGTGGCCGGCAAAGGCTGCCCGACGTCACCGGTACCAATCTCGAACATTCCCGCATATTCAACCGCCGGCTCATCTTCGAAGCCCTGTATCAGTCCGGACCGCTCAGCCGCGTCGATATCGCCAAGCGGGTCGGACTGACACCGCAGACCGTATCAGGCATCACCCGTGAATTGCTGGACCAGCACTTCATCATCGAGACCGGTCGTTCGCAGGGCCAGCGCGGCCAGCCGCAAATCTATCTCGGTCCCAACCCGACCGCCGGCTTCTCCATCGGTATCCATCTCGATCGCAATCGTGTGGTCATGGTCGCCTGCAACCTGCTCCTTGAGGTCATCGGCCGAAAGATCTGGACCGGCGACACCCGCGATCCTGATTCAACCTTGCAGCACATTGCCCGGCTTGCCGATGAGCTGATCGAGGAGGCCGCGATTCCGCGCGAAAAGATCTGGAGCATCGGCCTGGTTCTGCCGACGCTCGACGACGACATCTATGACTTTGCCACCAAGCAGGCCGGATGGGATGCCTGGGCAAGCGTCCCGGTGGCCCAGCGCCTGAACGACCTTTGCGGGCTAACGGTGCTCGTCGAAAATGACGCAACCGCCGCCGCCATCGGCGAGCACTTTGCCCGCAGTGACAGGGACAAGCGCAATTTCGCCCATCTCTATATCGGCTACGGCGTCGGCGCCGGCGTCATCGTCGACAGCATGCCCCTGAAGGGCGCCTGGGGCAACGCCGGCGAGTTGGGCCTCCTGCCTTTTCTGCCCAGTCGCGCCCGCAATGGTGACGAGCCGATCATCGTCGATTCCATTCTCTCGCTGAACGGCATTGCGAATGCGCTCGACTGGAGCAGCGAGGAGGCCGATGCAGCGGTTGCCGATGTTTCAATTCTCGCAGACTTGCACAGCCAGCGCGACCCGCGCCTGTCCGCCTGGATGGAGGAAGCCGGCCTGTGTTTGCGCTTCCTGACCGCCATACTCGAGAGCACGATCGATCCCGAATTCATCACGGTCGGCGGCTCACTACCGCCATCGATCATCGCTGCCTTGGTGGAGCGGGCATATCCGCTGCATCGCTCTTTGAGCGAGCGCAAGGACAGGCGCTGGCCGCGTCTTGTGATCGGTCAGATAACGGATGACGCCCCCGTGATCGGGGCCGCCAGTCTTCCCATTTTCATCAATACCAACCCGAATTTCCGGCATCTCTATATTCGCCAGCTCGGTGACAACAAGCGCCCCTTCGAACAGTCAAACGCCACGGACTGACCCCGCCTTGCGGCAAAACTCACCCGCTGTCCCGGCATGGCATGCTCCGCGATTAGACATGCGGGAGGCCTCGCCTCCCGCATGTCCACGATTTGCTCGGCCAACGGCTTGACGCATGCGCCTGTTCTTCCCTTCGCGGCCCGCCGCTGCCGAAACCGTAACGTCCACGTCAAGCCGCCAAGGCAAAACTACAGGTGCTACGCGCCTGTCCAGACAAGTTTCGCGTTCGTCAATTCGCGCGCGCCAAGACCGCCAAGTTCGCGGCCGAAGCCAGATCCCTTGACGCCGCCGAAAGGCGCCCGTGGGTCCGAGCGAACAAAATCGTTGATGAACACGGCGCCGGCCTCGATGCGCCGAGCAACGCGCTCGGCTCGTTCGGGATTGCCACTCCAAACGGTTGCTCCCAGACCATACTCCGTGTCGTTGGCGAGACGGATCGCGTCCTCCTCGTCCTTGAAGGTAAACAGCATTGCAACCGGCCCGAAGAACTCCTCTCGGGCGACCGGAGCGTCATGAGGAAGATCCGAGAGCACCGTTGCCTCGTAGAAATTGCCCGGTCCCTCGATTGGCTTGCCACCTGCCAATACCTTCGCGCCAGCATCAACCGCATCCTTCAACTGACGCTCGACGACCTCGCGAATATCCCTGCGCGCCAGCGGTCCGAGCTTCGTTTCCGGTCTCATCGGATCGCCGACAGGGATCTTTTTCACAGCCTCGACAAAAGCGGCAGTGAATCGATCGGCGATCGTCTCCTCCACGAAAAGCCGCTTTGCAGCGATGCAGCTTTGGGCATTGTTGGAGTAACGCGAGACGACGGCCATCTGCACGGCCTTATCGAAATCCGCATCGGCGAAAACGATGAATGGATCCGAGCCGCCAAGTTCGAGCACGACCTTCTTGCCAAGTGCGCCTGCTTGCTGAGCGACGGAACGTCCAGCATGCGTGCTGCCGGTCACCGTCACTGCGGCAATACGCGCATCGCCGATAACCTGTGGTGCCCGTCGGCGGTCGATAACAAGATTGGTGTAAAGACCTGCGGGAGCCCCGGCATCGAGAATAAGCTTCTCGATCGCTGCCGCCGATCCCTGCACGCTTTCGGCATGTTTGACGACGACGGTATTGCCGACCAGAGCAGCCGGGATGAAGAAACGCAGTACCTGCCAGAACGGCAGGTTCCAGGGCATGACGCCGAATATCGGGCCGATGGGCTGATAGGTGATCCTGCCAGGCGTGCCGGGAATCGCCTCGTCTGCGATATAGGCAGGCCCGTCGCTTGCAAAATGGCGCGCTCCGAAGGCCGATTTCTTCACTTCGCCCACAGCCTCGGCGAGCGGCTTGCCCATCTCCGATACGATAAGGGCACCGTATTCTTCGGCGCGGCTTTCCAACAGGTCCGCAAGCCGAACGAGGAAAGCGCAGCGTTCCTCGATTGGCGTCAGCGACCAGCGTTTCCAGGTCTCATGGGACTGCTGCAGCAAGCGCTCGACTTCGGGATCACTATGCTCCTCGTAAGTTGCGATGAGTGCGCCGGTTGTGGGATTATAGGATTGAAAGCTCATTTTGTCCTCCTGTGAAGATCGTCGATCCTTGCTACCGAAATCATGGGCGAGCCAGGCGACGGCAAGTGCGCACCGGGTCCGAAACCTTGCAAAGAGGCTTGCGTCGGGCGCTCATGCGCCAATGTGCCAGCGCTCAAAACCTGCCCTCCAAACACAGTCCGCCGGCCACAAGCAATGCTGTGCCTGCGAGGACAGCGACGTGCCGCTTCCACGGCAAGACTGCCTCCGCTGTCATCCAAGCAGCGAGGAATACCATCCAGCCGATATTCATCGCGCCGCCGGCAAATTGCAGGCAGATCATGCCGGTGCAACAGCCGAAACGGGAACAGCCGTGCATGAAGCCCTTGTTCATCGCCGCGTGATCCCTCGCATTACCACGGGATGACGTGCCGCAAAGCGGCGCGGCCGGGCGTTTGAGCGGAGACAATTGATAAAACCCAGCCGCAAGGAGTAGAAGACCGCTCAGCAACGGGTCAGCGATCGTCGTTGAGCTGATCATGACGCCGGTTGACTCCAACATCCACTGCGCCAAAGCAGCAACGGTGCTGCAGGACAAGACGATCAGGAGATACCCCCCGGCGAACGACGTGGCGATTGCATAGACCATTCGGTCGCCGCGTCGTTCCCAGGATACCAGCAGGATCGAAATGGTCGCTGCCGGCAACATCATCGCCGGTGTCATAACGCCCCACATCGCGCATAGGCTGAACATGCGACCCATGTTCCAGGCGGGTATGGTTGATCCGATGCCATCGACGCCGCAGATAGCCGCACCGTCCATCGGCATTGCCACGACGAGAAGCCACCAGCAGAACGCGCTTGCAAGCGAGATCCCGACAAGGATCGCCTGCATCTGCGTGTCACGAAACATCATGGTCGTATAGGTCACAATATCGCCCGGAGCTTGATGTCAGGCACATGGCCGCTTCGTGGCCCGAAGCGGCCATGTGAGCTGCTGCCTTATTTGAGGAGATCAGCAGCAGCATCCTTTCGAGCCGTCCGTCGCAAGGACGCTCGCATTGTTGATCGTGTTTGGCAGGTTGTTCGAGGGGTTCATCTCGAAGAAACCCGCCGGAGCCAGCGAGAAACCGCATGATATGCAGGGCTGTACCGGGAAATCCTCGGGACGGACGACATGGTGCAGGCCGAAGGAATGCCAAAGCACGATGTCGGTGTTCTCCACGGGACGATCCTGCTTGATGATCTCGGCGAGACCGCCGGAGCCGTCCGAATTCGCAACGAACTCGCCAGCCGGATAGCGTTCGTTCTCGTCATAGGGCGTAACCCAAATGTGATTGCGGATGAAATTCGAACGGATACCCGAAGGGCCGTCTTCCTGGATCATCGGCGTTACGCAATTGGGTGCGTGCAGCTTGTATCCCACCGGCTTGCCGACATGGTTGAGCTTGCTAGGATTGATCACCTTCCAGCTGCGATGAGTGGAAAGGTCCGCTCTGCGGGCAGCGCCAAGCTCGGTCTTCAACACAGTATCTTCGGCGTGGAAGGCATTGCCGTAAGGGTTGGTATCGCTCGTCGATTCCATGAACGAATTGGTTTCGACGACGCTGTTGCCGGAGCCATCGACGGCCACGTCTAGACGAGCGCAGAAAATATGCTGGTGGATCGGCGCGCCGAGGCCCGGCTGGATCTCCGTCGAATATTTGTCGGGCTGGCCCGGATGGCAGGCATTGGTGTTGACGATACCAGTCGCCTTCATTTCGAACTCGATCTCGCCGGCGAGATCCAGATACCAGTACTGCGCATATTCGTAGTTGCCGACCGTGCAGATCGACGAGATCACCAGCTTGCGGCCGCGCTTCAACACCGTGCGACCGGTACGGAAATCCCAGTGTTTCCAGAGAACTCCCGCATCTTCTTCGTGAATGCACACGGCCTTTTCGATGGTGACGGGCTCTCCATTGATGCCGTTCACCTCGGCATCGAGATAGTGAATGGTGCCGAGGCAATCGCAGCCGAGCTTCAGGGAATTGGTAAGCTTACCGAAACCGTATTCACCGACATCGAAGATGTTCTGGCGCGCGTGACCATAGAGCGGCGATCCGTAAGGCACGACCAATTCGGCAATGGCCGCGCGGCGAACGACGGAGCGGCCGTCAAAGCGGATATCGTGCAGCACCAGCCCCTCGCGCGGCGTGAAGCCGATGGCAAGGGTCCACTTGTCCCAGGCTATCGCGTGGCCATCGATCGTGAAGCTCACGCCGTCCGGCTGGACGACATCGAGCGTCTTCAGCGGGGCTGACGGGGCCGGCAGGAATTCCGGATCGTAATCATAGCGCGTCATCGGGATCGGCGGATGATCGGGATAGTCGTCGACGCGCAGCACCTCGCCGGTCTTGACGTCGATGACGGCATTCAGCCCCTCGATCGGGTGGGCATAGTAGTTCCCGAATTCGTGGACGCGCAGCCAGGAAAACGTATGCGAGATCAGGCGTCCTTCCTCGTCCTTGTGACCGAAATTGCCACCGGACCAGGAATCGACGATGACGCCGGTCATGTCTTCAATGCCACGCTTGCGGCAAGCCTCGACAAAGCGCGGATCGTTCTTGACGTTCACCTCGACGCTCAGCATCTGCTCGACCATGAAGCCGGCGCGCGCCGTCGGGAAATGCTTGCGGCTGACGATTGACTTGTCGGCCAGCGAGACGATCAGCTGCCAGACTCCAGGTCGATCGAGGTGGTTGACGTTGACGCGAGCCTGGCGCGGCAACGTCTGCCCCTCCAGATGGGCGCGATGTTCCGAAGGCGTCGGCTCCCGAAGATCGATATTCTCGAACAGAATATCTGGTCCCAGCTCTGGATCTGCCTTGATCACAGCCGTGACGGCGCGAATTTCATCCGCGCTCAACGGCGAAAGGGCCTTCAGGTAAGCTGGCGGAGGCGGTGCCGCCGCACTGGTTTGCGTTGTGGCGGAGTGAACGATCTGGTTCATAATACTGTTCCCTTATTCGTATCCGGCGGATGGCCGGGCCAACGGCCACCCGGTTTGGTTCTTCATGACGGGCGAGCCACAAGAGATGGCCAGCCGCGTGTTCGATCTCATTGACGCAGGTTGGTCCAAATCCGGTCGTAGGCGCGCGTTGCCTTTTCCGGGCACGACGGCGCAAAGACGATCTTCAGATCGGCCGGCGGATTGAATTCTCGCGAGTTGCCGACGTCGGGCGGCAGGAACTTGTTCGAACCCGTGACCGCGCTCTGGTAGCCAGTCGACTTCTGCTGCAGGGCGATGTTTTCGGGGTCCATCAGGAAGTTTAGAAACTTCTTGGCATTTTCCAGATCCGGGGCGCCTTTCGGGACAGCGACATTGTCCATCCAGCCGATCGCGCCCTCCTTGGGGAAGACATATTTGATAGTCGACTTCTGCTGGCGTGCGGCCAGCGCCTTACCGGACCATTGCTCATGCATAACCGTTTCGCCGGATACCTGTCGCTCGGTCGTGCCGTCCGAATTATAGACCTTCACGAACGGTTTCTGCGCCTCGAGCAACGCGTCCAGCTGCTTCAGATCGGCAGGGTTGGTGTTGCATTGTTCCTTGCCCATGTAGAGGAGTGCCAGCGACATGACCTCGCTCGGCGAGCCGAACATGCCGATCTTGCCCTTGAGATCGGCCGAGGGCTCGAACAGCGCCTTCAGGCTGTCGGTCGGTCCCTTGTAGAAGGCCGTGTCCACCGAGTAGGACGTCGTTCCCCACACCCAGGGGACGGTATATTTCGAATCGGCATCCCAGGGGCGCTTCTGCCATTTGGGGTCAAGGTTCTTGAAATTCGGCATGGAGGCGACGCCCACGTCCTGCAACAGCCCCTGGTTGACGAAGATCGGCACGAAATCGTTGCTGATGATCATCACGTCGTAGCCGGACGCCCCAGAACTGATCTTGGCGAGCGCGGTCTCGTTGGAATCGTAGGTATCGATCGTCACCTTGATGCCGGTTTCGGCCTCGAACTTCTTGACCAGTTCATCGGACGTGTAGTCGGTCCAATTGTAGATATGCAGGACGCCGGCATCGGCGAAGGCTGCATTCGGCATGGCGCAGGCAGTCACCGCCAAAAGGCCGGCGGCGAAAATTGTCTTCTTCAATTCGGTCATGGTTCCCTCTTCCTTGTTTTTCTGGAGATTATTGTTCCGCCATCTGGCTGCGTCGTCCGAGCAGCAGCGACGCGGTGACGAAGATCAGCGAGACGACCAGCAGAATGGTCGAGATTGCATTGACCTCCGGCGTCACACCAAGCCGCATCATGCCGTAGACATAGACGGGCAGCGTCGTGGAGCCGGCTCCGGAGACCATCAGGCTGATGAGGAAATCATCGAGCGACACGACGAAGGCCATCAGGGCACCAGCCGAGATCGCCGGCATCAGCAATGGCAGCGTCACGCGCCGGAAGAGCTGCCATTCATTGGCATAGAGGTCTCTTGCCGCCTCATCGAGCGTTCCTCCCATGTCGCGCAAGCGCGCCTGCACCGGCAGCAATGCAAACGGAATGCAGAAGACTGTGTGGGCGATGATGAGATTGACGAGGCCGTTATGCATGCCGATCATCGAGAAGAAGATCAACGTCATGATCGCCACGATGATTTCAGGCACGATCAGAGGCAGCGCGATCATGGCCGTCACCGTTGCCCGACCGCGTCGCAGATTGCCCCGCTCCAGCGCCAAGGCACCTGCCGTTGCAATCAGCATCGATGCGATCGTCGCTGCAATCGCGATGACAACGCTATTGATCGCGGCGCGGCGAATATCGGCATTGGCCGCGACATCCACGAACCAATGGACGCTGAAACCGCTCCACACCGTCACCAGCTGGTTGGCGTTGAAGGAGTAGATCACCAAAATCAGCAGGGGTGCGTAGAAGAATAGCATGATGATCGCCGTGAAGGCGGAAAGGCCGGGCGTTTGGCGCCAATCGAAGGGGCGGACGGTTCTCATGGGCGACCCTCTTCCTTTACCTTGCGTGAGCGGGCGAGGAATATCAAAAGCACGCCTATCGTCACGACGATCGACAGGGCCGCGCCGAACGGCCAGTTGCGCGACGTGGTGAACTGCATCTGCACGAGGCTGCCGATCAAAAGCCTCTTGCCACCGCCGAGGAGATCAGGTGCGAGGAACGAACCCAAGGCCGGAGCAAAAACGATGCTGGCACCAACCAGCGCACCGGGTTTCGCCAGTGGCCAGATCACCCGACGAAACACCGCATAGCGATTGGCGTAGAGATCATAGGCGACTTCGATCAGTCGCGGATCGATGCGCTCGAGCGTCGAGTATACAGGCAGGATCATGAAAGGCAGAAAAGTGTAGACAAGGCCAAGCAGGATCGAGCCGTCATTATACAGCAGCGGCAAGGGATCGGTAATAATGCCAAGCGATTTCAGGAAATTATTCGCAAGCCCCTCGTCGCGCAGGATCAACACCCAGCAGTAGGTTCGGATTAAAGTATTGATCCAGAATGGTAAAGTGACGAAGAATAGTAGGATGCGGCGCCGCTGGAGCGATTGGCAAACAATGTACCAGGCAACCGGCAGACCAAGCATGAGACAGAAGATGGTCGTCGCCGCCGCGAGATAGATCGAGCGTATGATAATAATTACGTAGCTCCAAGAAAACATCAAGCTATCGTCGAAATCCCGCCGGAAGAGGAACTGCACATAGGCATCGAAGGTCAAAGGCATGCTGACGCCGCCATAGGGATTGGCGGTCATGAAGGAATAAACCACGGCGATACAGAGTGGCAGCACCATGAATACGCCGATGACCAGGAAGGCAGGGGCGATCAGAGCCAGAGTACGGTTTTCGTTCATGCGGCCCGTCTCCTCAATCCATCAGATGACGTTCGACACCGCTCGGCCAGTCGATGACGACGGACTGGCCGGCGATCAACGGGGGATCGATATCGCGACACCGGCTGCGCACCTTGCTTCCGCCGTCTAGCGCGACCTCGTAAAGCGTATCTAGGCCGAGGAAAGTGACCGAAGCGATCTTTCCTCTGGCTCGCCCCTGCCCCGCACTCACAGCAGGGGTAACAGCGATGCGCTCTGGGCGTACGGCGATCATGATGCTGGGATCGCGGCCGAGAACAGCGCCTGGGATGACATTCGATTCTCCGATGAAATCAGCCACGAAACGACTTTGCGGATTATCGTAGATGCCCCTCGGCTCGCCGACCTGCAAGACGTTGCCAGCCGACATGACGGCGATGCGATCGGACATCGCCAGCGCTTCCTCCTGATCATGAGTGACCAAAACGAAGGTAATGCCCGTTTCCTGCTGCAGGCGCTTCAGCTCCGATTGCATTTCCTTGCGGAGCTTGAGATCGAGCGCAGAGAGAGGCTCGTCGAGGAGCAATACCTTTGGGCGTGGGGCGAGTGCCCTTGCGAGCGCAACGCGCTGCTGCTGGCCGCCAGAGAGTTGGCGGGGGCTGCGCGAGGCGTAGTTGTTCAACCGGACCATACTCAGCGCTTCCCGCACCCGATGGTCGATCTCCGCCTTCGGCACGCGCCGCATTTCGAGGCCGAAGGCAACATTCTCGGCAATCGTCATATGCGGAAAGAGGGCATAGCTCTGAAACACCGTGTTCACTGGCCGCTTTTGCGGAGGCAATGGGGCGGCATCAATGTCGGCTATGCGGATTTCTCCCGTCGTCGGCGCCTCAAACCCACCGATCAATCGCAGCAGCGTGGTCTTTCCGCAACCGGAGGGGCCGAGCAATGTAAAGAACTCATTGTCGCGGATTGTGAGATTGACCGCGTGCAACGCAGTCACGAGACCAGCGGCCCTTGTCGTGAAGGACTTCGATACATCCACAATGTCGATCATAGACCGCATGCTGCATGCCTCTCACATTCTCATAAATAACTATTTGGTGAATAGCTAACAGCGGTAAAATTCACCTGTCAAGCGGCGTGCAGCCTCTCGCATTCAAAAATCACTGTGGGATGCTCCAATACATATCTCATATTTCTACAGCAGCCGAGTTTTGCGACGGAATTTATGTTAATAAGTTGATATAATTACATTATATTCTACGCACACAGCAAAACCCTCCTTAGACGCGGCCCTCTTTTGCGACCGGAGAAGTTCCCATGCTTGGCTTTTCATGCGCAATCACTACCGTCCTCGGCGTGAGCCAAGGTTGGAAAGATCGATAATTATATAACTAAATAGTTACATAAAACTCAAAGTCACAGTAGCCACGGAATAGACCCTCCTCATCCACGATGGGCTGTTGCATGCTTTTAGGCTTGGCGACGAGCATTCTACGTCTACGCGCACGCTCCTCGCGCCGCCGGCGGTTCTCTTCGCCGACTTCCCAGCTTAGAATAACACAACACTTTTTAATTAAACAGTTTTTGAATATCTTGCAATCAAAGCTTTGACGAAAGAAGTGGCATGCTCAATTCAATGGATCGCGAAAGCTCACTGCCCGGCACGAATTTGACTCAGACCAAGGCGCTCAATCGTCGCGCGGTTTTCGACGCCGTGCGCCGCAATGGACCAATCACCCGCATGGAACTGGCGCAGATGATCGGCCTTACCGTGCAGGCAATTTCCAACATAGCATCCGAGCTTGAGATGGCGGGACTGATCCGCCAGCAAGGCAAGCGGGTCGGACAGCGCGGCCAGCCCGCCGTCGAATTGTCTCTGGATGCGGAAGGGGGTTATACGATCGGCCTGTCGCTGGCCTATCGTCGGGTTTCCGGCGTCCTTGTCGATCTTGCCGGCAACGTCATCGCCAGCGAGAGCCGCGACCTCGTCGAGCGCGAACCCCGCTTGATTGCCGAGGCGCTGGGTTCATTGGCCAACCGACTGCTCAAGACCTCCGGGATCGCACGGGAGAAGATCTGGGGCATAGGCTGCAGCGTGCCGGGCACGGTGGAAAACGGCACTTTCTGGTACGACAAGGTGCAGGAAGCCGATGAATGGAGCAAGTTTCCGCTGGTGGCAAAACTCGAAGAGCTCACAGGCATCAAAGCCTTTGTCGAAAACGATGCGACCGTCGCCGCCATCGGTGAAGGCCTTTATGGCGTCGGCCGTGTCGCTCGTAGCTTCTTCTACCTGCATTTCAATCTCGGCATCGGCGGTGGCCTGATCATCGATGGGCATCCCTATCGCGGCGCGTTCGGCGGCGCAGGTGAAATCGGCCATATGATCGTCAAGCCCGGCGGACGGCTTTGCCCTTGCGGCAGCCGGGGCTGCCTGGAGCAATATGTGTCCCTTTACGCAGCAGCGGAGACGATCTGCGGACCAACACGCACGCCCGACGAGGTTCCGACAGAGGAACTGGTCGCCTGCAGTCGTTCGGGCGACGCACGCCTGTCGGCCTGGCAGCAGGAAGCGGGTCAATATTTGCGCATCGCCATCCGCAACGTCGAAGCCATGTTCGATCCCGACACCATCGTCATCGGCGGCGGTCTGCCGACCGAGCTTCTGGATGGCCTCATCGCCGCCACAACTCCGCTACTCCCGTCGATGACCCATCGGCACTCCAGCAGCCGGCCACGCCTGATGCCCGCCGAGCATGCTGCAGAAATGCCAGCACTCGGCGCAGCAGCACTGCCGATTGCCATTGCCATGCTCCCGGCCTCTTCGAGCGCCTCATGGCGCGCGACGGCGACCAAGACGCCCATGGCGACCAATCCCGCCTTGGCCGCTTTAGGATTCGATTCCGTCTGGCAATGAGCGGGTTGATTCGTGATAATTATCAAAAGCTGTTTCAATATTACCCGACAGGCGCTCCGGACTTTGCTTATCGATATTCGACGATCACAGTGTCTCGCTCGACAAACTGGGGCCCTGCCGGCGCATCGCTCAATGCGCCATCGGTCGACCGCCAGCGTCGAAGAGATGGTAGCGATCATCCTTCGGCGAAAAGGACAGGTGCTGGCCTGAGCGGTAGTCCGATTTGCCTTCCTGACGGATGATGATTGGCTTTGCACCACCCATGTCGATATAGATGTAGGAGTCGGCGCCCAGATTTTCCGAATGCATCACGGTACCGGTCCAGACGCCGCCAGAGGGCTCGATCCTCATGTGTTCAGGGCGAACTCCAACGGTTTCCGCCTTGTATCCCCTAGCATCATCACCGGTCATGAAGTTCATCTCGGGCGAACCGATGAACTTGGCGACGAACAGGTTCTGCGGGCTCTCGTATAGCTCGAGCGGCGAGCCGACCTGCTGAACTACACCATCGCGCAAGACGACGATCTTATCAGCCATCGTCATCGCCTCGACCTGGTCATGGGTCACGTAGATCATCGCCGTGTCCGAGAGGTTCTTGTTCAGCTGGGCAATCTCGATGCGCATCTGAACGCGCAATGCCGCATCGAGGTTCGAAAGCGGCTCATCGAACAGGAAGACCTTCGGGTTGCGCACGATGGCACGGCCGATGGCGACGCGCTGACGCTGGCCGCCGGAGAGCGCCTTGGGCAGCCGCTTCAGATAGGGCACGAGTTGCAGCTTTTCCGCCGCCGCCATGACCATCCTGTCAATCTGATCCTTCGGCAGCTTCTGCAACTGCAAGGAATAGGCCATGTTGTCATAGACCGTCTTGTGCGGATAGAGCGCATAGGACTGAAAGACCATGGCGATGCCGCGTTGCGACGGGCCGATGTCGTTGACCACACGGCCACCGATCTCAAGCGTACCTTGCGAGATCTGCTCCAAACCCGAGATGCACCGCAGCAATGTGGATTTGCCGCAGCCGGAAGGGCCGACGAAGGCGACGAATTCGCCCGATCTGATATCGAGATTGATGTTCTTCAGGACTTCGACTGCGCCGTAGCGCTTGTAGAGATTGGTGATTTTCACATCAGCCATGGAAAGCTCCGGATCTTTGAGAATTGTAACAGGACAGCGACGCTATTTGCCAACGCCCTGGCTGAGACCCTTGATGAATTGACGAGAGAAGATGATGTAGAGCACGACCAGCGGCACGACGCCGAGCGTCAGCGCGGCAAGGAGCGCGGGATAGTCATTGAGAAATTGTCCGACGAATTGTTGCACGCCGAGCGTGACTGTCTGATTGCTCTTGCTTGGCGCCAGCACCAGCGGAAACCAGAGATCGTTCCAGACGGGCAGCATCGTCAACGTCGCCACGGCGGCAAGCCCCGGCTTGACCACCGGTAGCGCGATCAGAAACGTACGGAATTCGCCCGCCCCGTCGATGCGCGCTGCTTCCTTCAGCTCGGTCGGCACGGTACGGAAATAGGCGACCATGAGCGTGACGGCGATCGGAATGCTCATGGCGGTATAGACTAGGATCAGTGCAGACAAGGTATCCACCAGGTTCCATGAGATCATAATCTGCAGGATCGGAACAGTGCCCAGGCGGATCGGCAGCATGATACCGACGATAAACAGTCCGCCGAGCACGGGCGCAATGCCAAGCTTGTATTCCACAAGGCCGTAAGCGGCGAGCGTTGCAGTGACGATCGTCAGGGCGATGGTGACGACGGTGACGATCAAGCTGTTCTGATAGTTCAGGAGGAAATTCCCGCGTGTGAAGACGCGCAGATAGCCGTCGACGCTAAATGTCTTCGCCGTCGGCAGATCGAACGGACCGCCGAAGATCGCCGGTGTCAGCTTGAAAGAGTTCAGGACCACGATCAGGATTGGGCCTATAGCAAGCAGGACGAAAAAGATCAGAAGCGCGTGAACGACGATACGATCCGCCGACCAGGCGCGGCCGTCGCCGCTCTTGCGTGTGGAACGCGTCGCGCTCTCGTTGGACAATGCTAGGGTCATGCTGATTTCCCCTTAGATCTGATAGGTCTTGAGGCGCCGCTGGACGAGCCAGAAATAGACCGCCGTTACCACGAGAATGATCGTGAAGATCACGGTTGCGACGGTCGCGCCGAGATCTATATCGGCGACCTGACCGCTCGAGCCAAAAAAAGTGCGATAAAACAAAGTGCCTAAGATATCCGTACTGTAGTTCGGACCTGGTGCGGAACCATTCAGAGCAAAGATGAGATCAAAGCCGTTGAAGGTCCAGATATAGGTCAGAATGACGATCAATCCGAATTGCGGCGCTATCAGCGGAAACTTGATGCCCCAGAAGATCCGCCAATTGCTGGCACCGTCGATACGGGCAGCCTCGACAATGTCTTCAGGCACCGCCAGCAAGGCACTGTACAGAAAGATCATGGGAATGCCGACATATTGCCAAACAGACATGAGAGATATCACGGGCAGGGCCGTCATCTCATTGCCCAACAGCGGGAAATGCACGAAACCCCACAAAGGATTGATGATCAGACGCCAGATGAAGCCTACGATGACTACAGAAAGCGTCGCGGGAATGAAGAGAAGCGTGCGATATATACCTTCGGATCGACGCAGCAGACCGGAAGTCAGAAGACCGGCGAGCAACAGGCCGATTGGCACTTCAACGATCAAATGGATAGCGAAATACTCAATATTATTGAGAAGCGCATTCCAGAACCGAGCGCTGGTGACGGGATGCGTGAACAGATAGTAGTAATTCTGCAAGCCGACGAACACGCGCCCGGCAGTATCCTTAGTGCTGAAGAAGCTCATCAGGATGGAAAGAGCCAGTGGCAATACGGCAAAGGCGATGTAAATCGTCAATGCCGGCAAAACGAACAGCGCCAGACTGATGCGCGCGGTTGTTGGGCGTATCACGCGAAAGGCCTCCCATTCCTGTGTGATCGTCACAAATATGAATAGGGCCCGCAATCTCCCGACAAAGGGGAAATACGGGCCTTACGGCTTTTACTTCTGCGGCTTGTACCAGGAATCGAGGCCCTTCTGCAGCTCGGCCGCAGCGGCATCCGGTGTGAGCTTGTCACTCGTCATCATCACCTGAAGCACGCGCCAGGTCTCGTCGTCGAGGGGTGGATTGCCGGCGCTCAGTCGATCCAAAGCCAGACGCGGCGTCAGTTCGGCGCCCTTTTTTTGATCGGCAAACTTCTGCGCCAGCTCATTCTTATATGCGACCGGCTTCGAACCCATGGAAAAGAAGCCCGGTGCTTCATTGACATAGAGCTCCTGGAACGAGGGGCTTGCGAGCCAGGTCAGAAACACCTTGGCGGCATCCTTATGCTTGCTGGTCGCGTTGATGCCGATCGCCATGTCGGGCATTTCCTGCAGGTAGCGCTTACCATCCGCAGTCGCCGACGGCGGCCCGAAGACGCCGACATTAAGGCCCGTCGCCGTGACCTGGTTGATGTCCCAGGAACCGTCGGGCAGGATGGCGGCGCGGCCGATGGTGAACAACTGCGTCATGTCGGCATATTGGAGGCTTGCCTGGCCGTCAGGCATGAACGGCTTCCAGGCGGCGAAGGCTTTGAAAGCAGCGACGAAGTCCGGATCGGTCAGCTTCTTCTTGCCGTCGAGCAGACCCTGTCTTCCCTCCTCGCCCTTCCAGTAGGCGGGACCGATATTATAGAGGCCATTATAGGCAAGCTGCCAGGAGTCGGCCGAGCCGTAGGCGAGCGGCGTATATTTGCCGCTGTCCTTGATCTTCTGCAGCACAGCTGTGAATTCGTCGGCCGTCTTCGGCGGCTGCAAGCCAAGCTCCTTGAAGATATCGACATTATAGTAGAAGCCGGCGAGGACTGCGGCGACCGGCAGGCAGAAGGGCTCACCCTTGCCGTCGGTCCAGGCCGCCTTCGACGTATCGCTGAAATCCTTGATCGGTGAGAAGTCCTTAAGTGGCTCGAAATAGCCGCGCCGAATCCATTCCCGGTTCACATCGAAGGGACGGCAGGTTAACAGGTCCGGACCGGCCCCCGCTTCGATCTGCGACTGGATAGCGGCGTTGTATTCATTGGTATTGATCGGGGCGAATTCGACCTTGATTTCCGGATGTTCCTTTTCGAACGCCGGCAGCAACTTGTCCTGCCAGACGGCAATATCCTCCGTGCGCCAGCTTCCCAGCTTGATCGTTACAGCATCGGCGGCAAGCGCGCTGCCGGCCATGAGCACGGCACCCAGCGATACCAGGGCGCCCTTGATACATGCATGCTTCAAACGCATCTGAAATTCTCCCCTCCCTTTTGGCTTGGATTGCGTAACCGCACGCGGTCCGCAACGAACGACGAGAAGATACATCTCAATACAATATGTGACAAGATGTTTTTTCTCTTCCCATTTTTGTCTTATGTGGTATTCAATAAATCAAGATCGAGGCTATGTACTTCTGGGGGAGGCTGCGAATGATTGGTGTAGGTTTATTGGGGTCCGGCTTCATCGGCGACTGTTACGCGGACTCGCTGCTTGATGTACGTAATGGTCAACTGGTCGCATGCTATTCACGCAACGGCGCACGTGCCGGCGAATTCGCCAGAAAGTGGGGACCTGGCGTTACCGCCTATCAGGATATGGGCGCCCTTTGCGCCGATCCAGCCGTGCAACTCGTCGTGATCGCGCTTCCCAACGAAATGCATCTCGAGGCGACACGAATTGCCGCAGGCTACGGCAAGGGAGTGGTCTGCACCAAGCCTCTCGCACGCACCGAGAAGGAAGCGGCGGAGATGCTGAAAGTGGTGCTTGATGCCGGCATCTGGCATGGCTATGCGGAAAGCTCGGTCTTTTCGCCCAATATCGCCAAGGCCTATCAGATGATACAGGCCGGCGGCATCGGCGATCTCCTGACCATGCGGGCACGCGAGGCACATTCCGGCCCACACGCCGCGCACTTTTGGGATGCGGAGACGGCAGGTGGCGGCGCGCTGCTCGACATGGGATGCCACACGGTCGAATCGGCTCGGCATTTCTTCGGCAAGGACAACCCCGTGGTCGAGGTCATGGCGTGGGGCGCAACCCTTGCCCACGCCGACAAGACGACAGGCGAAGATACGGCGATCGCTCTGTTGAAATTCGCCGGCGGGCAGCTTGCAACCATCGAATCCTCATGGATCGAGAAGGGTGGCATGCAGCTGCGCCATGAATTGGTCGGGTCTGCCGGCCGCATCGTTACGGATAGCTCCGTCGGTCCCGTCTGGGGTTTCATTGAAAAGCCAGTCGGTTATCTTGTGGAGAAGGCAAGCGCCGACACGGGCTGGGTCTATCCCGTGCCGGAGGAAACGCGTGCCTATGGGTTTTCGCAGCAGATGCGCCATTTTGTCGATTGCTTTGCTGCAGGAACTCAGCCACTGGAAACTTTCGAGGACGGTGTCGTGGTAAACCGCATCCTGGATGCCTGTTACCGTTCGATGCGGACAAGAATGTGGGAAAAGGTAACGATAGGCTGATGGTCAAGATGGACGGCGCGGTCGCTCCGCTTCAATCGGATTCTCCTGAACCGCTGTGGCAGCAGGCCGCGAAGGCCGTTGCGCGCGAGATTTCGGCCGGCAAGCTGGCGCCGGGAAGTCGCTTGCCCCCTGAACGCGACCTGATCGACCGCCTGGCGATCAGCCGCGTCACCCTGCGCCGCGCATTGCAGAGCCTAGTCAGCAGCGGCCTGCTGGTCTCGTCCCACGGCCGGGGCTGGTATGTGGCAATGGAGGCCCACCAAGAATTTCCACAAACTCTGGAGTCCTTCAGCGAAACTGCGGCTCGACTTGGTTTGCAAGCCTCGTCGGATGTTTTGAGGGCCGAGGAAGCCTCCGCAACGCTCGACCAGGCGGAAGAGCTTTCGATTGCGCCGGGCTCAAAGCTCTTCCATCTCGTGCGCATTCGCAAGCTCGACGGCGTGCCTGTCGCGATAGACGCTTCCTATTTTCCGGCCCTCGGTGAACTGAAGTTACCGATGGCTGATTTCACCACTGCATCCCTCTTCCGCATCATGAGCGATGCGGGGATTGAACTTACTCGAGCCGAATCGACCATTGAGGCACAGGGAGCCGATGCGGTGACGGCAAAACATCTCGGAATCGAGCCGGGCATGCCGATCCTAACCATGCATCAGTTGATCGAAGATTCTACGGGAAAGCCGCTGATATCATCGACCATACGTTATGCCGGTGATCGATATCGCCTGAGAACCTCTTTCAATCGCATCGCCAAAGCCGGCAGCTAGAGGCTACCGGACGCAAAGATCAAATGGCGGGAAAACCCTGCCCTTACGACAATCGACGAAGGATTGCCGCTGGTGCCGATGTGCCCCCGCGCCAGCCCCGTTTATCCATAAGCCAGGAGAAACCAGTTGCCCAAAGGATATATCCCTCTTGCAGATGCCCGAGCCACACAGGCCGATGCCCTCGCCCGTGCGCTGGCGTCGCTCGCAGAAGACATCCGCAGCCTGCAGGCTCGTCACTTCCTTCAAGGCCCGGGCCCGATCTTCCTGGGTATCGGTGCGAGCTTTGCCGCAAGCGCGGCGGCGGTCTGGACGCTGCGGAGCCGCGGCATCCACAGCTGGCGTCTCAACGCCGGTGAACATCCGATCCCGTTTCCGGAAACGCTCCACCCGATGATCGGCGTATCACAGAGCGGAAAGAGCGCCGAAACGCTGGCAGCGCTGGAGACTATCGACCCGCGCCTGCGCTTTTCCGTCGTCAATGCGGAAAAATCGCCGATCGAGAGCATCGCGGCCGCCCATTTGCCGCTCGGCAATATTCCAGACAGCTATGCCTCGACCATCGGCTATACTGCGACAGTGGCAGCACTTGGCATGCTCGCGGAGGCATGGGACGGCGGCACGATCGACAGTACATGGCCGTCGCTCTCCGACGTCTTCCGCACGACGGAAAGGGCGATTGGAAGCCGAATCGGCACGCTGATTGCGCCGCTTCGCGATGCGCAATATGTAGACTGCGTCGCCGCGGCCGCGTCTTCAGGCTCCGCTGAAGTCGGTGCGCTCCTGCTGCGCGAAATCGCACGTATCCCATCGACGGGCATGTCTACACGCCAGTATCTGCATGGCGCAATGGAATCTGCCGGTCGTGGCGCTCATATTATTTTCGGAGAGGAACGCGAGGTACAGCTTGCCCAAAAGCTCGCGCGCGCCGGCTACGACGTCATCCTGGCAAGTCCGCTCGACATTGACGAGGAAAACCATCTCGTTCATGTCGCAATCCCTTCCCTGTCGCCAGCACAGCGTCCTATTGTCGAAGCGCTGATCATGCAGACCATAGCGGTCGAGGCTGCAATCGCACGCGAGCTCGACCCCGATGCTTTCGTCTTCCAAAACAACGATACCAAAGTCGCCTGACGGGAATGAAGGATATGATGGACTACCTTCTCGCACTGGATATAGGCGGCACCAAGACGCACCTTGTCATCGAGGACAGACGGGGAAAGCGCCTGCTGGACACGGTCCTGACCAGTCGTGAATGGGACGCCGAGCCGGCAGAACCGGCTGCGCTGTGGATCCTGGAACGCATCAGGCCGCATATTCCGACTGACGGTCGTGTCGCCGCCATGGCCTTGGGGGCGCAGGGTGTCAACCGAACTGAGACGGCACATGAACTGCAAAGAGCGCTGACCACCCATGACCTCAAGGCCATCGTCGTCAACGATGCCAGCTTGATCGCCTTGGCGGCTGGATTTCCAAACGGCATCGGCATCATCGCTGGCACCGGCGCGATCGGGGTCGGCATCGACGCGGCAGGCGCACATCTGGCAACAGGCGGATGGGGTTCCGTCATCGGTGACGAAGGCGGCGCCGCCGCTCTCGTGCGCGAGGCGACACGCGCAGCACTTCGCGCCCGCGACGAAGGCAGGTCTGACGATGGGCTGCTCGGCGCCCTAATCCGCGATTTTGACGTTGCCGACGCCGAGCGACTGACGCGCAAAGTCAACGACGAGCCGACCGCGGCTAATTGGGCGCCACACTGTTCAGCAGTCTTTGCCGCTGCAGCGGCGGGGTCGGCGCTTGCCGCACGGGTGATCGATGAAGGCGCCCAATATCTGGCGGCCCTCGTCGATCAACTGCTGGCACGCGGTGCGGTTGGAACGGACGTCGTTGTCGCCGGAAGCGTCATCGTCAATCAAACGTCGCTCCTGGATGCCTTTAAGCACCACGTATCCTCGAAACATCCGCATCTGCGAATTCACAGACTGGCGGTGCCGCCCGTCGAAGGTGCTGTCTTCCTCGCGCGCAGGACATTGTCGGCTGCGGACTAGCGATGCCGCGCGACTTGGGCAGGTCGGCTCGACTCGCATACCCCATGCAAGAACATATGCAACTTCACCTCGGAGCCGTTCAAGCACGCCGAAGCTCGGATCGCTGCGGCATGAAGGGTCCAGCGGCAGGTCAAGATGCATTCGCGTTCAATGAGGATCGAATTGTGGACTGATAGTTGACCACGTCACGTTCGCTCATAAACCCTGATGTCGGCGCGCTCCACGCTGAGACCACCACCAGACCCCTAAATTCTCGCCGGTAATTCAGCCAGTCTCCCGGTCAGGCGGTGCGGCGAGCGGCAGCGATCCGGCTGGCGCCGATACTGGCGAGAGCAACGCTGAACAGCGTCGGGTTGGTTGCAGTCATCGTCGGGATGACGCCATTGCCGGCGACATAGAGGTTGTCGAAGCCCCAGACCTTGGAATTCCTGTCGCAGACGCTTGTGCCATCATCGCGTTCGCCCATACGGATCGTGCCTTGATAATGCAGCGATGAGCCGACGGGCTGCACGAAGGTAGCAAAACCGGGCGCCGGGCGACCGATAATGGCGGAAATGCGTTGGGCATGGCCCTTGGCTTCTTCAAGGCGCGCCTTGTCGCCTTCCGACTGACGCCAATGAATGGAGATGGCCGGCAGGCCAAGCCAGTCACGACGGCTGTCGTCGAAGGTGACGCGGTTGTCGGCGCTGATATCAGAGGGCACGAAAACGCCCATGCCGACCGGCTGCCCGCTCATGTCGCTGGCATGCGGCATCGAATGCAGGCTGGCCGGGGCGATGGTGACCGAATAGGGGAAATCGCGGGTGGAGGGAATCCAGCTCATCGCGGTCATCGGCACATCGGTCTGCATCTCAGTGATCTGCGAGACGATATAGTGGTCGTTGATATGGCGGCCGAGCGCTGCGGGGCGGATGCCGGAGGCGTAGAGCAGCTGCGGCGAGTGCAGAGAATCACAAGCAACGACGACCGTGCCGGCGCTGACGATGAAGGTTTCTTGCGAGCCGGCGCGGACAAGCTCCACACCCGTGGCCCGGCCATTTTCATGGATCACGCGGCGGCAGGCGGTTTCGGAGAGAATATGAAAGCTCTCCTCCGGCTCGTCGACGAGGTCGCCAAGGACGACATCTGTGCCGTGATAGCGCAGGCCATTGGGACCAGGTGTTGCGGCGAGCGGCATTGGCTGGACGAAACGATCGGGTGTACGGCCGGGGTTGAAAACCTCACCCAGATGCTCGCGCATCGCGATAGCCGCAGCGTCGCCGGCGCGCGGGTCCTTGTTCGTACCGAGCAATTTCGCCGAGACGGCCAGAGCCTTATGCATCTCTTCGGCCGGGATGAAGGGCACCAGTTCGATCTCGGATGGGACCGGCGTGCCGGTCGACCATTTCGTGCCCATGCCACCGACGTTGGCCGCCGAGAAGCCGGCAAACAGGTTTTCATCCTGGGCATCGGCGTCGTTGGCGATAAAAAGGCCAGAGCGGCGCAGCAACGAATGATCGAAACCACCGGCTCGGCGAGCCTCCCATTCTTCCTTGTTGATCGGCATGCGCGGGCTGCGGTCGCCACCCTGGGCACGCACTTCGAAGGCCGCGCGTTCGTCGAGATCAGCGATATTGTCGAGATGCGCGCCCTTTTGCGGCAGGATCTGCGGGCCGGCTTCGACCATCAAAATGCGCGCTTCCGGCCAATTATTCCTGATGATCCTTGCATAGGCCGAGCCCGTCGGACCACTTCCGATAATGACGACGTCGGCAGACTGACCAGACATTCCTGCTATTCCCCAATGTTAAATCAATTTGACATCACACAAAGATGTATTCTAGCCGATGTCAATCGGGATTGTTAAGTTACCGAACAAAGTTTTGGTGACAGCGCTTGAGGAGGTGCCATGATGAAGGTAGGTTTGAGTTCATACAGTTTCCGTCCGTTGATGCAGAGCGGCGCCATGCAGATCGAGGATGTCTTTGCCTGGGTCGGCAAGCATGGTGGCGATCATGTCGAATTGGCCACGCTTTCCGTCGCGCCCGAAGGGCAGGATCTGCAATACGAACTCGCCAACGACGCCAAGATGCTGGAGCGGCTGACGGACGCGTCCCGAAAAAACGGCGTGCCGATCTCCGGCCTTTGCATGTCTGGCAATTTCATCGATGACGGCGAACGGGCATTCCAGCTTGGCCGATTGAAGCGCTACGTCGAGCTTTGCGACAAGCTCGGTATCCGTTTCCTGCGCCACGATGTCGTGCCGTGGTCCTTGCGCGCAACGGAGCCAGGCCAGTTCGAAGCGGCATTCCCGGTAATCGCGGAAGCCACCCACGAGCTTGCCGCGCATGCAGGGCGCTATGGCGTGACGACCAGCGTCGAGGATCACGGCTTCTTCATGAATTCGAGCGAGCGGATCAGACGGCTTCTGCATGCCGTCAGTCTGCCGAGCTTCAAGCTGACCGTCGATATCGGCAATTTCCTCTGCGTCGACGAGAACCCACTGACGGGAACGCGTGCGTGCCTTCCCGATGCAAGCTTCGTCCACCTGAAGGATTTCTATGTACGCCAGACCGCACCCGGCGCGGACTGGCTGCAGACGGTCGGCGGCCAGGCAATCCGTGGCTCGGTCTTCGGCTATGGCGACCTGCCCGTCAGGACCATCGTCGAGGACATCGTCGCCTCAGGCTATGACGGTTTCGTCTCGCTGGAATATGAAGGCAACGAGCCGACGCAATACGGCTGCGAAACCGGTCTTAAAAATGCGAAGGCGATGTTTGCGGCTGCCGGCCGCTGAACATCGCCCCTTTGTAATCCAGACATTAGAGCGCGGCGATCCGGTCGACGCGCTTCTTCAGATCGGCAAGGCGATGTCGATTGCCGCCCGGCACCTCGATCGAGGCCCAGCCCGAATAACCGATATCGGATAGGGCCTTGTTGACCGCAGCCCAATCGCAGTCGCCGTCGCCCAACTCGACATCGAAGCCTTTCCACGGGCCTTCGCTGTTCATCTTTTCGAGACTGTACTCCTTGATGTCGATCTTCAGGATGCGCTTGCCGAGCGCCTCGATCCAATGCGTCGGCCGGCCGTAACGGAGCACATTGCCGACATCGAAATACCAGCCGAGCTTTGGATGCCTGAAGCGATCGACGAAACCCGCAGCCTCCAGTGGGCTCAGCAGAAAGTCGTTCCACACGTTTTCAAGGGCGATCGATACGCCAGCCTCTTCCGCGGCGGGCAAGATTCTGGCGATTTCCTCGCCGGCTCTCGCATAAGCGGTCTTGTAACTGGTGCCTGCATTGACGACGCCGGGAACAAGCAACACCGTCGTGGCGCCATAGTGCTTCGCGTCATGCAGAGCCTTGACCATCGAATCGACGCAGGCCTGGCGCACCGATGGATCGGGGTCCGTCAGCGGATGCTTCCAGTGCATGGCATTGACCAGGCCGGGAATCTCCAGTCCGGTCCTGTCACGGGCGTTCAGGACCTCGTCGAGTGGCAGGTCACTGGGCGAGTCGAGCTCGACCCCGTCATAGCCGAGATCGCGCAGAAGCTGGAACTTCTCCAAAATGGAAAGTGACGGCTCCTCGATCATGCCCCATTTCAGGCTGATCTTCGCCAAGGGACGAGCGGAAACAGGTAGCACGGAAGGATCAGCGGATTCGGTCATCGATGGATCTCTGCTTGGTATGGGCGGATGCGCGGCGGAACTATGTCAGCCAATTCAAGGCTGATCAATTGGTCATTGGAGGGCAAGAAGCCATGCGCGCCACGTCGCAGCTATTATGGGGTCGCCCCAACATCGCCAACCGTCAGATGCCTGTAGCCCGACTCCCAGCGCCGATTTCTAATCGTCGGGAAACGATTGATGGTGACATAAACCCTCATCGCGGAACTCGATCAGTCGACGCCATCCAACTGAAAAGTATCTGATCTCGCTCTCGACAACCAACAGGCTGTGATGTCGTTTTGTTTGCACAGAGATGTCGGTGGTTCGAAATCTCTATGTTCCGCCACATACGACACGCGCCACCGACCATCCACCCACATCGCCCTAAGCAATCGCAAATGGAGGTTCGGCATCAATCCGACAGCCTGAGCCATAAAATTCGCGGCGATGGCGGACTTTCAAAATCTTGCCTGAGAGCACCGCTGGGGATTATCAGCCCGCGGCGGAATCGGCGGCGACGTTTTCGTTCGCAACCGCATGCTGATTTTCCCTGTTCCAAACGGCCAGGACTTCCTCTCCTCGTTGGAAGCTCAAGGGGTTGCCGGCTGTGATCAACGACGAACCGATCGCGCCGCCAGCAAACGCCAATCCCACCTTGAGATGAGCGCCGGCAAAGGCAATATCCGTTATCCGTGCAGGCTTGGACAGCTCGCCCTCGCTGCAATTATTGGCGAGCCCCTTCAGACTGATATGCTCGGGGCGAACGATGATGCTCGTTCCCTGGTTCGGCCCTTCCATGACGGTGGATTCCCCAAGGAATCTCGCCACGAACAGTGAGTTCGGACGCTGGTAGAGTTCGGTCGGCGTGCCGATCTGCACGATTCTCCCATTATTGAAAACCGCGATACGGTCGGAGAGCGTGAGTGCTTCCTCCTGGTCATGCGTGACGAAGACGAACGTCATTCCGAGCTCGCGGTGCATGCGGGCAATCTCAAGCTGCAGGCGGTCGCGCAACCGCTTGTCGAGGGCACCGAGCGGCTCGTCGAGCAGAAGCGCTCGGGGCTCGTAGACAACGGCTCTGGCGAGCGCAACGCGCTGCTGCTGTCCGCCCGAAAGCTGTCGCGGCAATCGATGCGCAAAATCGCCGAGCTGCACGAGATCGAGTACGTGTCTCACTTTCTTTTCGATTTCCGCCTTCGAAACGCCCCTTTGCCGCAGCGGATAAGCGACGTTCTGAGATACCGTCATGTGCGGGAAAAGTGCATACTGCTGGAAGACGACGCCGAGGTCACGCTTATGCGGCTTGAGATTCGTGATGTCCTGGCCATCGATCTCCACCGAGCCGGCACTAAGGGTAACGAAGCCGGCGATGATGGACAGCAGGGTTGTCTTGCCGGAGCCACTGGGGCCTAGAAACGTCATGAATTCGCCAGGTGCAATGTCGAGCGAGACATCGTCGATGGCGGGTTTTGCGGCACCCGGATAATAGCGGGTTGCGTTCGAGATCTTGATCGAGTGCTTTTTCATCATTCTTACGAAACCGCTGTTTCTAAAACTTGTTGCCGGCTCTGAGCGAGACCAACAGGAAGGTGATCGTCGTTGCTACGACTATGACGCTGGAGGCCGCGGATATGGTGGGGTCCATATCGAGGGCGATCGAATTGTACATCTGGACCGGCAGCGTTCTAAGCCTTGGCGTCTGCAGAAAGAGCGCAACGACGAACTCGTCAAAGGAGCTGACAAACGCGAAGAGAAAACCGGAGATGACGCCGGGGGCAAGCAGCGGGATCTTGATCCTCAAAAGCGTGGTGATGCCCCCCGCACCCAGGCTGGACGAAGCAAGATCGAGCGTATTGTCATAGCCCGTGAGGCTGGCGGCGACCGTCGTAATCACAAAAGGAATGGCAAGCGCCGTATGCGCAAGCACGAGACCCGACAAGGTGCCTGCCAGATGCCATTTTAGGAACACCGCATAGATGGCGATCCCGATCACAACGCTCGGAACAGTCAACGGAAGCGAGAAGAAAAGCTTGAGGACGGCGCCTGTCCGGCGCGGAATACGTGTCAGCCCGATAGCCGCGCTGACGCCGAGAACCGTCGCGAGAACGGCAGTGAATGAAGCGATCTGCAGCGATTGCAGTAACGACGAAAGCCACATGCGCGAGGTGAAGAAATTCTCATACCACCGCAACGACCATTCCTGTGGCGGGAATTGGAAGGTCTCGCCGGCGGTAAAACTCGCCGGGATCACGACAAATGTCGGGAGGACGATCAGGATCGCGGTCAGCAGGGTCATGGAACGCAGGAAAAGGCCAGGGCCGCTTTCGCGACGCATCGAGAACAAGGACATCGCGCTCACCTCACTTTCCAGCCATATTGGGTTGCAGATCGAGGCGTGCGTTCAGCCGGCCAATCAGGGTCATCAGGGCCGCGGCAACCAGCAGAACGATGACGGCAAGTGCGCCTGCCCCGCCAAAATCAAGCAAAGTGTCGACACGTGTCGCGATCAACTGCGAAACGAGCGCCTCCTGCGGTGATCCGAGGATCGCCGGGGTGACATAGAAACCGAGAGAGATGACAAATACGAGAGACAGGCCGGCCAGCATGCCGGGCAAGGAAAGCGGCAGGTAGATTTCCAGAAATGCTCGCCATCTCGGAGAGCCCATGGAAGCCGCCGCATCCAACAACCGCCGATCAATCCCACGCATATTGCTGTAGAGCGGCAGGATCATGTAAGGCAGCAGGACTTGAGCCATGGCGATCGTAACGCCTGTCGACGTGCGAATCAGCACCACGCCCGGCAAGCCGATCCAGGAAAAGGCCGTCTCGATCAGGCCGCCGCGTTGCATCAGCAATGTCCATGCGAAACTCCGGGCGATGGCCGATGTCCAGAATGGCAGCAATGCTATCGTCATGAGAACGGCGCGCGTTCGTGGAGTGACCAAGGTCAACGTGTAGGCGTAAGGGAACCCGATGAACAGCGTCACAACCGCAACGATCGCGGCGATGCGAACAGTTCTTAGAATAATGACGATGGAGATGTCGTCAGTCAAAAGAGACGCGTAGTTCTGCAATCCGAATTCAGGGTCGGTAAAACTCCGCATCGCGATGGAAAACAAGGGGTAGAGAAAGGTCCCGAGCAATAGAACGGTCGATGGAAGCAGCAGCCAGACCGCGATGTTGATCGGCGCCGTTGTGGTTTTGCGCCCTTCAGAGGCACGATTGTCGATAACTGCTTCCATCATTGGACCTATCGGGACATCCAGGGAGTGACCTTGGCGATCACCGAGTTAAGGTTCGCCGCCCACCATTTCACGTTGGAAAGCAGGACCCTGTCGCCGGTTTCGTCATGCAGGCGTGGATTGAACGTCTTGTTGAGATCGGAATAATCAGGCGTCGCCTTGCTTGTCGCGGCAATAACGCCCGCAAGTTCTGCAAAACGCTTGTTCTGCTCCGGGCGCGACACGAATTGAACGAAGTCCATCGCAGTCGTCAGATTTGGCGTACCTTTCGGCACGATGAGCGCGTCCCAACCAAGGATCGTCTTGTCCCAGACCGGAGCGATGGGGGCGCCCGCCTTGGCCGAGGCGATAACGCGGCCAGTCACGGCAAATCCCATGTCAGCCTGACCATCGACAAGAGCCTGCTGTAGCGCGCCATTCGTCTTGGTGAAGATGATCGACGATTTGATCGTGTCGAGCTTTTTCAGCGCCCGATCGACATCGATCGGGTAGAGATTCTTGGCGTCAACACCATCTGCCATGAGGGCGTATTCCAACGTACCCAGGCTGATATCCGGCGGCAGGACGCGCGTTCCAGGGAAATTCTTCAGATCGAAGAAATCCGCAAGCTTGGTCGGCGGATGATCCTTATATTTTTCGGTATTATAGACGAAGGTCAACGCGAAGAAATAGACGGGCAGGCCACAATCGCTGACAGAACCAGCCGGAAACTGGGAGGTATCGATCTTGGAGAAATCCAGCTTTTCCAGAAGCTTGCCGCAGTTCTGCTCTGCAAAGGCGGCGCCTTGATCCATGACGTCCCAGGAGACCGCCCCGGCCTCGACCATCGCCTTCAGTTTCGCGCCGTCAGGTGGCGAATCGTTTTCGAACTGGACATTCTGGCTCGCCGTATAGGGCTGCTGCCAAGCCTTGATCTGCGAATCCTGCAGGGTGCCCTGATAAGAAACGAAAGTCAGCGACTTGTCCTCCGCCCGCACCTGGTCGAGTGCAATGATCATGCTCGTGGCGCCGATGAGGGCAGCCAGTAACGCGCTTCTTATTTTCGACATGAGTTCCTCCTCCTTCTTTGTATTCGCTCCGGACCACTCCACGCCAGTGCGTGGTGCTCTGCGTCACCACCATCCGCGCGGGTCGTATCCGGCTAGTTGTTCGCCGCCATCATGCCATCGACGACATGGCGATTGTTTTCGAGTTGCTCCAGCAAAGGCTGGACGTTCGGCGGCCTGTGTCCCGCGCCGGCGAAAGGTACCGCCTGCCGTGCAAAGGCAAACAATTGCCCGGTGACCGTGCCAAGCGGCGCCCGCCCGCGCAGTTCGGCAGCCTGCGCCGCGACCATCAACTCCATGGCGACGATGGATATCCCCAACCGCGCCAAGTCCAGGCCGCGCCGGCCACCGAGCGCGGCGAGCGACGCCCGATCCATCACGCCGTTGGAATGGCTTGAGCTTGCTAGCTCGCCGGCCAATGGGGCCGTCAGCAACCTTGCTTCCGACGTGATCGACTTGTGGAACAACGCAACGCCGTTGAAACCGGGGGCACCGATGCCATCTTCCTCGATGAGACCGATCGCAAGGCCGGACCAAGTCGTGTCGACGAGCTTTGCAACTCGTTCGGTCGAGCTGGTGACAAGCGGCGCAAAGGCAAGTCGCATCACGTCGAGCGCCATGCAAAGCGTGACCATATCGAAGTTTGCGACCGCGGCGAGACCACCGTGCTCCAGCGATATCACTGGATTGCCCTGGCTGGCATTCAATTCGCGCTCGATCTGCTGCCTTGAAAAGGAAAGACTGTCTTCCGCGGCCCCATGGATCAGCGCCATTGAACGAAAGCATAACGGGTCCTGTAGATTTCTCGGACCGCCTTGCGAAAGGATGTAGCTGCCCTCGATATACTTCCTGATCGCCGAACCATGTCGATAGAGGCCATCGAAGGGCCGAGACCGAAGCGCGACCTCGGAAACAATCGACGGGTTAGCGGCGTAGCCTTCCATGCTGAGCGCTCCAACCAGGGTCGAAAGCTGCAACACATGATGAAGGTCGACGAAAGAAAGAGCGGCGACGGCCGTCGACATGGCGCTGGAATTGAGGAGAGCAAGGGCTTCACCGGCCTCCAGTTCGATATCGTCGAAAAGAGCAAGCGCGACATCGGCCATCGACGACATGTCGCTCTGTCCCATGGATCCCCACAGATGCATGACAACTGGCCGATCCGCGTTCAGGGCATCCAGGAGCCGCTCGGCAAGACCTGGTCGCACGCCGGTAGTGCCGCTTGCCAGAGAATTGAGAAGATTGAGCATCGTGGCGCGAGTGACATCCCTGGCTGCGACCGGCCCATGCCCTGCATTGTGCGTTCGAAGCAAGCGCCGACTGAACTCGGCGGTGTTTGCCTGGTTGATGGTAGCCGTGGTCTTTGGCCCCACACTCGTGGTCGCACCATAGATCCGCTCGCCGCGCGCAATCGCCGCTTCCAATATAGCGCGGCCGCGCGCCATACGCTCGATGGCGTCGGAACTCAAGCCGACTTTGGCCCCGTTTCGGGATACGCAAACGACCTGCTCGATGGTCAGGTTCTGGCCGCTGATCTCGACGATATCTTGGCGCAATGGTTGCATGTGGAGCGGCCGCCTGCCTTACCGTGGAATGACTCGTACGGGGCTTTCACCCCTCGCGCAGCCGAGATTCACCTCATGCGCTATCGTGGTCGATGGGTAGGCCATTCAACGCCGACGAACAACAGCATAATCGATCCGTTTCAAACAATGAAACGAACTGAGGATCTCTCAACACTGCTCTTGCGCTGTCCCAAGGTAACGATCTAATCGAGAACAAAAGCCGATCGTGCCGGGCTGCTTTCAAAGTCTTGCGGCGTTTTCGGCTATGGGAGGTTTTGAATGACGTTCGCGCCTGTTCAAGCGGTGACGAAAGCTCTGGCGGTGCTTGCAACCGTAAACCAGGGAGGTCTCGTGAGTGTCAGAGAGATACATTCCCGCACGGGAATTCCGAAGCCGACGGTCGTCCGGCTTCTACAGACGTTGATCGCCGCAGGATATGTCAATCAAGATGAGAAAACGCGCGGATATCATGTCACTTCGGCGATCGCCAACCTGAGTTCGGGATTTCATGGCGCTCCCAAGGTGATCGAAGTGGCGCGATCCTTCGCCGACAAGCTGACCAAGGAAATCTTGTGGCCCTGCGCGATCTGCACGCTGGATATCGATGCGGTCGTCATCAACTACAGCACGATTCCCGATAGTCCGATTTCCCCCTTTCATGCGTCGCTCGGGCGGCGACTGAGTTTGGGCGGCCGCGCGCTCGGCCGGGCCTATGTCTGTTTCTGCCCGCCAGAGGAACAGCGAATTCTGCGGGATGTCATGCGGGCCTCAAAGGACCCGGAAAATAGCCAGATGAGCGACAGCACCTTCGAAAGAATGGTTTCTCGCACGAGGGCGAAAGGTTTTGCCGAACGCAACCCCGAACTTGAGCCCAAGAGTTCGGGCACGATCGCTTTTCCGATCCGGTCGGGAGAACGGGTTCTCGCGACGTTCGGCGTCACCTATTTCAGGTCCGCCTTGCGCGGAAATCAAAATCGGAAAACCATCATCGAAGCTTTGCGCGAGACTGTCGCTGCCATCGAAGCACAGCTGGAAGCGACTTGATAGGGCGAGGGATCAGCATCCGGCCAAATCAGCTTTAAAACCGTATCGCTCGGTGGGATTGCGCGACAGAATACGCCGCCTCAACTCGCTATCCGGAACCCAGATTTCAAAGAGAGCAAGCAGTTGATCGATCGTCGGCGGCTCTCCCGCGAACCGAACGAACGGGAAGTCGGTGGCCCACAATAGGCGGTCGCTATTGGCCTCCACCATGGCATCGTGGAACGGCCTGATAGCGTCATAGCCGACGCCAGTCGCCCGGCGGCATATAGCAAGCTTTACCCAGACGGCGCCATCCCTCAGCAACGCGAGAAGCCTTTGAAAATGCGGGTGATCGAGACCGAGCTGCGGGTCGAAGCTGCCCATGTGATCGAGCACGACGGGAACTCGCGCCCTTTCCAGTGCCGACCACCGTTCGAGCGTCACCGATAGCGGCGCCCAAATCTCCGCATGCATACCAACCTCAAGAAGATTGGGCGCGAGCGTCTGAAAGAGCGTGTCGAGTGACACGGTTCCGGGCATGCGGCGACCATCCGGCAGCAAGTTTTCCACAAACCGTAACCCGGCAATGCCTGCTCCGTTCAAAGCGGCAAGGCCGTCGGCGCCGATCGACGCATCGGCCACGCCAACGCCTCTGGCTCGCGTGCCCAACCTCTTCAGCGTTGCTATCAACAAATCAAGATTTCGACCATAAGGTGTCGGCTGGACGAGGACCACATGCGATACGCCGGCCTGAGCGGTGTCCGCCATAAGACGGCTAGCCGGCGAGAACGGCGGTGCGTAGGCCGGGGCATTTTCAAACGGAAATACGTCTGGATCGTCAAACACATGAACGTGGCAATCGCAAACGCCATGCTTGAAGCGAAGCGGATCGGTGCCCGTTTGATCTTGCATTGCGGCATCTCCGTCCGAACGAAGGTCGTCGATTGAATTGGGGCCAAGGACCTCCCGGCGAGCGGGAAACCACGGTCTGATCAGATCCGGTAGTCACCGGCATTGAACACCCAACCCTTGGCGATGAAGTCCGTCCTCGGCGGCGCAAATACGTCGATCAGGATATGCTGTCCCGCACCGACGCCCTCTGTGGTGTGAATGAGCTCGGGCGGGATGATCGCCATACTGGCCGCCGATGCCTCGATATGCTGATCGTCGCGCCAATGTTCGGCGTTCGACGTCCATGGGGTACGGATATGGTGCACGAAGTCGCCTGATATCGCGAGGGACCCTTGTTCAAAATCCTCATGCGCATGCGGCGAGAGTTTCGTCCGGTCCCGCTGTCCGTCATATTCGACCCAATTGATGCTCATCGTCGAACTCTGGAAAAATTTCAGCCGCGGATTTCCGTCAGGAAATGGAACCTCGTCCACCTGATAGACCCGGACTCGCTCTGCATCCTTCGCCCGCAGCTCCATCGGCATTGCAACCGGAAGCACGCGCCCGTCGGGCACCTGATAGTCGGATGCATTGACGACGCCGGCGCAATCGGTATCGGTGCGCGCTGTCGTCAGCGCAAACGCCCTTGCCCCATCAGGCAGGACAAGTCTGGCCGGACCGCCCGGGACAATAGCAATGGAGCGGGCCGCGACGTCGACCGTCTCAAAGCCGGTTGCCAGCGTCGCGCTGCTTTCAGGAAGAATGAGGATCGTTTCATGATCGCTATGGAGGGCATGCTCCGCACCATTCACGCCTCGAACGCACTCGACCGTGAAATTCTGGCCTCGAATGATCGAACTCGTGGCGGGTTCTTTGGAAAAATAGGAAAGCGAAACCGGGCGTAAAATCATCGTTCAGACCTCAATAGGTGCTTTCATCGGCGCGGGTGAATTGTCGCTGCAACTCGAAGGTTGGCTGGGAAATGGCATATTCGGCGCCGCCCAAACGCGTGACAGGCTGTGCGAGGGCGGTATTGAAGTATCCGCCGTCCTCGAGGAAGCCAGGCTGAATGTGCATTCCGACCACTTTGCCGAAAGTAACGTTGACATTTGCGCTACCCGTCTCGTCGGTCAATCTGACGATCTCCACGACCTTGCATTCCAGCGCAGCCGGCGATCGCGCCACACGCGGTGCCTTCACATAAATGCAATCCGCCTTTTCCAACCCGGCATATTCGAATTCGTCCATCCCGGCAGGGATCGGCGCAGATGTCATGTTCATTTCCTTGACGAGGTCATAGCTGACGAGATTGAACACGAACTCGCCGGTCTCGCGCACGTTTTTCAACGTATCCTTGGCGGTGCGATCTTCCGGCGTGTTGCAGGAAAATGCCAGGATCGGCGGCTCGTTGGACATGATGTTGAAATAGGAATAAGGGGCCAGATTGGCATTCCCCTCGCTGTCCACCGTACTCATCCAGCCTATCGGCCTCGGGGCAATGATCGCGTTCAGAATGCCTCGCTTGTAGGCTTTCAGCGCGATATCGACAAAGACGGGCTCGGTATTGGGCATAAGACACTCTCCAGCTGAGACGGCGCCCTGCTTGCGCTGCGATCTCATGGGGTCCGAGATCATGCCGCGATCGATCAATGAGGTGCGGCGCCGTTTTGTCGGACGCTATGCAAGACGATATTTCAGGACAAGGTCAGAATCCCGGCGTTTCAACTGCTGAAATGAAGTCAGAAATCGAAAACGCCGATGATCGCGAGGTGTATTCCTAATCCAACAGATCGAAAGCTCGGCACTATCCAGGAGTTCGAAAATGGGCGAACCTAATCCTCGTCATCCGTTCAGGGCACGCGTTGCGGAACATCAGAGACTGATGGGCACTTTCGTCAAGATTCCCGCCCCCTCCGCGATCGAGATATTGGCGGGAACCGGCTTCGATTTTGTCGTTATCGATCAGGAACACGGGGTGTTCGATCGCACGACGACCGATATGGCCCTGCTTGCCTGCAAAGCATCCTCGATATCGGGAATTGTCAGAGTCCCGACGTTAACCGCCGATGGGATACTCTCCGTCCTCGACTGCGGCGCTGCCGGCGTTCTCGCGCCGCATATCGACAGTGTCGATCGGGCCCGAGAGCTTGTCGCTGCATGCCGCTACAGGGGCGGCCGCCGCGGCTTCTCGGCCGTGACACGCGCCGGCGGCTATGGTGCAAGTCCCATGTGGAAACATGTTGACGAGGCGGATGCCGGCGTAGCGGCGATTGCCATGATCGAAGACCCGATCGGCGTCGAAAATATAGACGATATCGCCGCCGTTGAAGGGCTGGATGCAGTATTCATCGGGCGAGGAGATCTGACCGTGGCATATGGCGCGGCGACGAGAGACGATCCGACAGTCGTGCTCGCCGTCGAACGGATCATCAATGCTGCCAGCAGAGCCGGCATATCCGTGTGGATGATGGTTGACCGGGTGGAGCAGATAGAACCGCTGGCGGCAAAGGGCGCCTCCTCCTTTATCGTATCTTCGGATCAAGGAATGCTTCGCGATGCGGCGCGTCAAATCATGCACGATGCCCAGCGTCTTGCCAAAGGCATAGAGACGTCGATTTGAGCATCAAAGCCCGCTCCGAGGCCTGCGGACCCGAACGAAGATCTTCGCGCCGGATTGTGCTCATCGGAACAGGCTTGCAAGAATTGGGCAGAGCGACCACCCCCCAACTCGTCTGAGAGACCGAATTCGGTCGCCCCGCCACGGTGTGCGGAACCTGTGAGAGTATTGCCCCATTGCTGGAGCATCTTAGCCGAGCAGAAGATGCTCGGCTTTGCTGCCGATGAACCAGTATGCCGTCGCTCACGGCTCCTTCTGCTCTGGTGAACAGCCGGCACCGTCGATGAAGCAGACGACAATGCCGTCGAAGCGAGAGTCGTCCAGCGTGTCACCATCTTGAACCGGCGGCAGTTGCGCCGTCTGGTAGGAGGAGGATCGCTGCGCGGTGAAGCTTGCCAGAAAAGACACCAGCAAGCGACAAAGCGAGCAGGAGAAATAACTCGGAACAGAGAAAGGTTTTTGAGGAGTAGAGTCGGAATTTGACGCATATTTATGCTTCGAATTGCACTCTTAATTTGCCGCAGTTGCAGCCGGTATGGGGATAAAAAGCATATATTGTCGATCCTCGGATATCGGTTTTATTGCGTTCCCGAACTGCCTGATGAATGCCGTGTATTCATATTTGGGTATCAAGACCCGATCACCCGGCGCGAGCCAGGCGACCAGATCAGTCAACGTCTGTAGCCGTACAATTTTGCCTTTTGTATAAAATTCGGCCGAAAAGCTGCGCGCTCCTAGAATGGCTAGACGACCTGCTCCGGGATGACTTTCAACCAGTGTTGCCTCCGTAGGCATGAACGGACGATCCAGACCGAGGAAAGAGCCAGCGGTTATAGAGGCGAAAATCAACAGGACTTCGGCCACACCAAGCCTGAGCCAGCCCACGCCGGTGGGACCGGTCTGGGTCCACAACATGACAGCAAGCAGCGCTGCTGCCGGTATGCCTGGCAGCACATAGGCGAGGAGAATATTTGCCGCGAATGTAAAGAATACCAATGGCGTCAGCGCAAACAGGAGCAGATACAGAAGCAGGCCCTTGTCCTCGGGCATTGCCCTCCCCCGCAGCCGCCAAACGAGAACGGGCAGCAAAGGGCTCCACGGCAGCGTGGCCACAATCCAGAATAGCCAGATTGTCCCCTTCGCATGCTCGCGGCCCGCGCCATAGAGGTCGCCTGACCAGCCCGGTTGCAAGAACCGCTCAATATGCTCGCCAATGAGGAAATAATAAAGGAAGCCAGGAGTGGCTGCTTCCGCCGCGGCATACCAGGGGATCACCAGCACTGCGCACAAAGCCAGGCCGCCCGCCCACGGCAACCGGACAAGATCCCTCCAATGACCGCGCCAAAGCATCCAGACCGTAATCGGGGTCATGGAAAGAACCACGGCGACGGGGCCTTTGGCCAGCAGTCCGATCGCAAGACCCAAGAAGAAGAGCCAACCCCAGCGGCGGCTTCCTTGCAATCCGTTGTAAAATCCGGCCATGCTGGCGGTGACACCGAGCGTCAGCACCATGTCGGTCTGCACGAACGCGGCAGAGACGAAGAACAACCCTGAACTGGCCGCGACCAATATGCTGGCTGCCGCGGTGCGCTGGTCGGTGAGCGTCCGAGCCCAACGCCACAGGATTATGAGTGTCGTTATGGTCGCCAGCATAATGCCCAGCCGCGCGGCAAAGGGCGTGGCGCCGAAGACTGCTACCCCTACTGCAGACAGCCATGTGTGCAATGGCGGTTTGGCCCAGAATGGCACGCCATAATCGAATTGCGGCGTGATCCAATTGCCAGTTTCAACCATTTTGCGGGCGATTTCGGCATAACGCGCCTCGGTCGGGTCCGTAAGGGGCACCCAGATCATCGCCAGAAGCCGCACGATAAACAGGAGCGTCAGCCCCGAGAGCACGGCACGATTTTTAGTCATTCTATGTACTTTCAATCAAGATCTTGGCTTCGATGCCTCGGTCGCCAAGCGCATATCAGCCATATTGCATTCGATCGGCGTTGTCACAGAAATGTAACTTCTCTGGCCTGTCGCGGGTCATTTTCTCCGGAATGGATCAGAGTCCGACCACTAAGGGCGGACGCTAAAGAAGCAGAGATTTGCGGAAAAGCAGATCATTGCGGACAGAAGGAGCATGAAAGTGGCTATGGACGCTTGCTGCCGCAAGATAATGCGGCGCTGGCCGCAAGGATCTTGAATCAGGTTTGCGACGCAGCGTAATTCCTGAGAATTGAATTGTGCCGAACCGCTGCCCCGCAATAACTTGTGTAAAGTTGACCGGAGAGCGATGGAGAACCTAGCCCTCGCACATCATGCCGGCGCTTGGAGTAAGAGAGCGGCCTTCTTCGCGCAAATGCGGGTGGGCAAACGATCGAACACAAAGGGGCAATCAGGCGGACATAATCTTCCGGCGCGGCTTCGCGCGGTTGCCGGCCCTCTTCATCAAGACAACCCTCGATTAGGCGGCATGGACAACGTGAGGCCGGAGCACCGGCTACCGTCCATCATACGGATATTCGAATAGCCTCCGGTTTCCACTCGATGCAAAATCGAATAACCTTTCTCATAGTTACAGACGGTCAAAGAGAACGTTAGAGATGCCTATGCAGCCGATCTACTATAGGCTCACGAGAGCAGTTGCCTCGGCCATTCTGATTATTTTTCCCGCTGTTTTCTGTGTTTCCTGCTCGACGGCCGGTGGAACTGGTGGTCAATCCCGTCCCGTAGCCGCGAGCAAATCGACAGATCCCGCCAAAGACAAAGCGGCCGAACGTCGGCGATGGGAAGACAGAGTGCAACGGGATAATCAGCTGGATCCAAGCGGGTCGGCACCGGGTTCCTATGGTTCCTTCGGTCCTCGTTTCACCTGGTGAGCGATAGATTTTCAAACGGCTCGGCTCATGTCCGAACCCATTGAACGGATTTCGTTCGACACCACGCGGATACTGGCGCCGACGCGGCCAGCTTCGAGCAGCATGAACGAAGAACCACGTAATCCGAAGCCGCACACGATCGGCGACCTCGGAGATCATCCACTGGCGGCGGCACACCGCCGAAATTGCTTCAAGCATAGAGGTGTCGGACTTCCGCGATGCGCGCCTCTCCCACCTCCAACGCGTCCTTCGAGGTGTGAACCGAATAGTGCCCACGTACGAGTTCGTGAGGGTGAGGCACCGCCGAACCGAGGATGAAGGTCGCGCCTTCCGGACCGGCCTGCAGAGGGATAGCAGCATCACTTCGGTCGAATGCAACCAGATCGCCGGCCTTGTAGCGCCTGTCGCCCAAAAGACTGCCGTGAGACAGGCTCAGCCAGCCGACGTTATGGCCGACCGGCGTATCGTAGATCCAGGTCTCACCTGGCGTAAGCGTGACGAGCAGATAGTTGAGGCCATCGAAAGCTCGCACCGGGCTCCTTATGCCCTGATAGGTTCCGACGACAACGCGCGCCGGGCCAACAATTGGGATGCCCGATGCTTCGATGAATTGCCACTCGGGCTCAGCGGCTTCCAGCGTGGCAGGCAGAGCCACCCAAAGCTGAAAGCTCTTGAAGCGCGCGGCGCTGTCCGGCCGATACTCGCCACCATGCCAGATTCCACTGCCGGCACGCATCCATTCGACGCCGCCATAGTCGAGCAACCCGGTACCCCATTTACCCATGTCGAAGCGAAGATTGCCCTCTGTCAGCACGGTCACCGTGGCGATACCCGAATGAGGATGGAGATTGTCGCGGCTCGTGATGGACGATGGCGCATCCACCATATCGAGGAAGACGAAGGGTTTGAGATATCGACCGAGGTCCGAGGGGCTCATCAGCCTGGTGATGCCCCCCTGCCCGGAGCCGCGGGTTTGACTGAAGACTTTCCGCTCGGCGAGCTTGGGCACTACACTGCTTATCGAAAGATTGCGTGACATCGTTTGGTTTCCTCAGGAAGATGAATGGCGGCGTCTGGCGTGCGGTCGTAAATCAGCTCTGCGCGCCGCGTGCCGACTTCAGCGCTCGAGCCCACCATGAAATGTCGTCGAGCATGGCCGTGGCAGATTGTTCGAGATGCGGAAAATCGTCGAAACTCTTTCCCTGCTGCCAGATCCCAAGAAACTCGACCATACCGACGTGAACAGCGAAGCGCACCGGCGCCATCTGCAATTCAACCGCGACCATGCGCAGATGTTCTATTGAGCGAGCAGCGCCGACGCCGCCATAGCCGACGAAGCCGATCGGCTTGCGATTGAACTGCGCGTAAGCGTAATCAAGCGCGTTCTTGAGTACAGCACTCATGCTATGATTGTATTCCGGCGTCACCACGATGAATCCGTCGAGAGTGGCAAGCTTGGCCGCCCACCGTTGCGCAACCGCGTTTTGTGGAGGCGCAAAGAGCGGCGACATCTGTTCTTCGAAGAACGGCAGCGGATAATCCCGAAGATCAATCGCTTCGAAATTCAGATCCGTGCGCTTGCTGGCCAGATCTCTGATCCATTTTGCGGGCGTCTCGCCAAAGCGTCCTTCGCGGGTGGAGCCGAGGATGATGCCGATGCGGGGCGTGGATTGCGTAATCATGGGTTTTCAATCCTAGAAAGAGAGGTGAGAAAGACAGGCGGCGTGTCAGGCCGTCATTCGGGACCGTGGATTAGCCGTTGGGCGACGCGCTCGAAGGCGCCATCACCACCGAATGACCGCGCTTCCGCCAGGTCGTGCGCAGAGCCAATGATCCGGGGGACGCGGCTGCTAGGACAATGAGACCGCCCGCCAGAGCAAGATTTTTCATGAAGTCGATCGGCGCACCGAGATGAACGACGAGACCGGTGAGCACGCACCAAGCCGCAAGAAGAATGCCGACGAGACGGGTCTGGATACCGAGGACGAGGGCAATGCCGCCGATGATTTCGGAAAGACCCATCAGATAAGTCAACACAAGGGGGGCCGGCAGGCCCATCTGCCCAAGCATTCCGGCAAGGACCGGCCCCATCGCGCCGAACTTCAAGGCGCCCGAGGCAAGAAACAGGATCGAGAGCAGGACACGCCCGCTAAGAAGGAGAAAATTGTTGTTCATGGCACAGCTCCATTGCTTGTTTACCCGCCAAACATAGCGCGTGACAATTAGTTGATTAGACGGAAAGATTGGATTGTACTTGTCCAAAATTTAAAGTAATTAGCCCAAGATGATCGATTTCAACGACATTGCCCTTTTCGTCCAGGTCGTTCGCTCCGGCAGCTTCTCGGAGGCAGGCCGAAGGCTCGTCATGCCGCCCAACACGGTAAGCAGACGGGTCCAGGGACTTGAGGATCAGCTTGGCGCGCGCCTGATGCAGCGCTCCACCCGCAAGCTGACGCTCACGGATGCGGGCCAGGAATTCTATCGGCGGTGCGTCGCTGCGATCGACGATCTGCAACAAGCAAGCCAGGATCTCACGGCTGACAGCAAAATCCCGAGTGGCGTCGTGCGGGTGGCGGCAACCGTAAACTTTCTGGATTTCTATTCACCACGGCTGGTCGCTTCCTTCCTGGAGCGATACCCGCAGGTTCGCCTGGAATTCCTGCTCGACGATGCAGTTGTTGATCTGATTACGGACAGGATCGACGTCGCATTCCGCGGTGGCAGCGGCGACGGTCCCGGCTACGTCGCTCATCGCATCACAGTCGCTCCCATAGGGCTCTACGCCAGCCCTCGTTACTTAGAGCAGCGTGGGTCCCCACGAAGGCTCTCCGAACTCGCCAGCCATCAATGCCTGACCGCACCGCGCCAATCCGGCCATACCGTCTGGCGGCTGCAAGGCGCAGATCGCTCCGAGGAACATGTCGAGGTTACCGGAAGCTTCGCAGCCAGCACCATGGGTGCCATCCATGCGGCAGCCCTTGCGGGCCTCGGCATTGGATTGCTCCCGGGGGCAATCGCGGCTGCCGACGTCGCGGCCGGTCGACTAGCGCCGGTTTTGCCGCAATACGAACGCGGCGGTCAGAGCATGTGCGTCGTCTACCCCAGCCATCGTCAGGTATCGCCTGCCGTGAAAGCCTTCGTCGCCTCGGTCATCAAGAGATTTGAGGACGAGACGGTTTTGCCCGACGGATGAACTTCTCAGTCCCTCGTTGGCTCCAGGTAGTGAAATCAGATCGATAGCTGGAAGAACTGCCCCTCCCAAACCGGCTGGCAAATCAAACCTCGAGCGGTGAAGTTGCGGACACGCAACCCTTTCAATCGTCCTGCTCACGCCGAACTTCGTCAAAAGGTCTGTAGCAATTTCAGGAAGAATGCAGCGGTTTCCCGCCCAAAGTTGCGCAAAAGCAAAGAGATAGAACGGCTCGGAGATTCCGTGAAAATTGAACCGTTATGGGTCGTGTGGACACTTGTATGATCGAAAGAACGATCACTAGGTGTCAAAGCGGCAGCAACGCATCCGGCTTCACATCGCCGATCGACGCGAAACTATGCGTTTCCCTCACTCCAGGAAGCGGCAGAATCACCCGCTGCAGGAACTCCTGAAACGTCGCCATGTCAGCTATTCGTGCTTTGACCAAGTAGTCGAAGCCACCGATCACCATATGGCATTCGATAATTTCGGGCGCCTTCGCAACAGCCTCCGCAAAGCGGTCAAACACATGAGGCGCAGTGTGATCGAGCCTTACCTCGATAAACACGACGGTTCCACGCCCGATCTTCGACGGTTCGAGTACAGCGCGGACGGCCCGAATAAAGCCTTCACTGAAAAGACGCTTGATGCGCTGTGATGCGCCCGTCGGCGACAACCCGACGCGTTGAGCGAGATCAAGTACGGTCCGGCGACGGTGTTCAGTTCAGGCTCACACTCTTATAGCCCTACATACGGTGATAGCACCCTCCCAGCCATTCACCAGCGCCGAGTTGAGATCATCGACCGGACGCGAAGGCCCAGGTGCACATCGATCGTTCAATGACAACCAGCGCAAAGCAGTGCGAAATCATCGACTGCAGTGAAGAGATTGACGCCCTTTCGTCCCAACAGCGGTTTCTGCTACGGGCCATTTCACTGACAGAAGTCAGTCTGTCCAAGAGGCCCTGAACTGGTCGATGAACAAGCCGGTCACGTTGCGGCGCTCGTGCTGCATCAGAATTTTACGCTCGCCGTCAGCACTGCACTGAATGGCTCGCCGATCTGATTACCGAGATTGGTCGACCCGATCGAGGACGTGTAATAAGTCTTGTTGAGGATGTTTTTCAGATTGAGCTGTAGCGTCAGCGGACGCTCCATCTGAAAGGTATAGGCGGCAAAGGCGTCGGCCACGATGTAACCCGGCAGGAAATAGGCATTGGTATTGATGCCGGCGCGCTTGCCGGCACCGCGTGCGCCCATGCCGACCTTCAGCGTATTGCCGTTGCCGCCCACCTCGCCGAAATCATAAGTGAAGAATAACGATCCGGTATGGCGCGGCACGTTGACCGGCCATTTGCCGGCGTAAGTTGGGTCTTCGAGCACCTTGGCATCGGTGAAGCCATAGCTGGCAATCATGCTGAGTTCATCCGTCAGCTCGCCCGCGACATCCACTTCAACGCCTCGAGCACGCACGAGGCCAGCGGTCTGCACATAAGTCTCACCGTTGATGACTTCGGAATAGGCAACATTCTTCTTGTCGCTGGTGTAAAGCGCGACATTAGCCGTCAACCCGTCGGCGATCTCGAACTTGCTGCCGATCTCGTAAGACACGCCCTCCTCCGGCGGCAGGTTTCCGTAATAGCTGGCGATCGATGATTGTGGACGGAAGGTCTTGGCGACATTGGCATACAGTGAAATGTCCGGTGTCAGCTTATAGACGACGCCGCCACTCGGTATCCACTTGCTGCCATTGCTATCCGTATTGGTGACGAAGGGACGCCCCTTGCCGGCCGTCAGGTCGTAATACTGATAGCGCAGGCCGCCGACGAGAATCCATTGGTCCGTGAGATGCAGCGAATCCTGCATATAGGCCGAGGCGGTGGAAATGATCTCCGTCTGGTCGCTGTCGGGCTTGGAGACCGTCGTGCAGGCCGGCATTCTGCCATAGACCGGATTATAGATGTTGAAGTTGACCGATTGCGGGCAGCGGATGAGATCCGTGCGCAGCGTGTTGGCGTAATCATAAGATGTGCCAAACAGCAATTCGTTGCGCAAACCGCCGATCTCGACGTCGCCGGTGAGATCGGCGCGCATGGCATGATTGTAAATTTCCGAGCCTTGTGTGGCATCGGCGCGGCGCGTCAGATTGCCGTTCCTGGCATTGTAGGCCATGACACGGGCCTGATTGTCGGAATATTCGTTGTAGCTGTAGCTATAGCCGAGATTGAGCGACCAGCTTTCGTTGAACTCGTGCTTGATGTTGACCGACGCCAGATCGGAGCTGCCCTTCGAAATATTGTAGGGCTCGTCAAAGCGGATCTTGGGATCAACATTGACGGCATGACCAGTATTCAAATCGAAGATCGTGCCGCGATCAAAGGGGACGCTGTAATCCTCATGCATATAGGACAGCGTGACTTCCGTGTCCTCGCCATACCACGAAAGCGACGGAGAGATAATCCAGTCCTTCGTCTTGCCGAAATTGCGCCAGTAATCGACATTCTTGTATTCGCCGATCAGACGATAGGCGAAATCCGTGTCCTTGATCGGTCCCGTGAAGTCCAGGCCGGTCGTGCCACCACCAAAACTGGAGGTGCTGCCATAGATCTCGCCGCCGAACATCTGTTGCGGCTTCTTGGTGATCACGTTGACCATGCCGCCTGGATCGAGGATGCCATAGAGCGTCGAAGCCGGTCCCTTGAGCACCTCGACGCGCTCCGTCGTGGCATTGAAGCTTCTCGGCAGCGCCGTCTTGAAACCATTGGTGAGGATCGAGCCGTCGCGATTGTCGCCAAAGCCGCGACGGATGACGGAATCCTGCGTGCCGCCGAGCGTGTTCGATTGATTGATGCCGCTGATGTTGGAAAGCGCATCGTCGAGCGACTGGGCTTTCTGGTCCTTCAGCACGTCCTGGCTAACGATATTGACGGCCTGCGGAATATCGATCAGCGGCGTATCGCTCCGGGTCGCTGTCGTCGTCGAAACCGGCTGGTAGCCCCGGGTCGCGCCGTCTTGGCCGGCACTTTTGACGGTGATCGGCGCCAACACGGTGGCGTCATCCGCTGCTACCGGCTTCGATTTCTTCGCCTGTGCATCCCCTTCTTGCGCTAAGGCCGGATAGGCCGTGCAGGCGCTCAACATCAAAAGAACTGCACGAATGTGATTGCCCCTGACGCCGGCCGAGACCGTCTTTCCCCACTTCATTCTGCCCCCGTATCCCTGACGGATAGTCTTCAAATTCCCAAATCAAAACCAAGGCCCGCCATCGACGGGGTTGGCGGCTTATTCTTTTTATGAATGTAGTAGTCAACTTTTAGCGAGGCGAATTCTGTCGAATTATGACAGGTTCAATCCAAGCCTTCCGGGCTGAGTCGCCAAGTGCGACCCAGCAGGAAACCCTAAAAATACGATGAAATCAGCTGGATATGGAGATCTTCCCAGAGTCTGGCCTTTGCAGCGCGCCGGCGCACAAAAGTAGCCGACGACCGCCGAAATGAAAAAACGCGGCAATTTACAGCACGGAAAAATTGACTACTACAGTCAGGAATAGTTTCGCTCCCTTGGAGACCATACGCGAAAGATTGCATGCGCATCGAACAGGAACAGAATTCACGATCACAAGACGGTATCGAGCCCGTCGGTTTGCGTGCAGAGAAGCTTGCCGCAGGCTATGGTCGGCAGCTGATCATCGATGACATTACATTGTCTGTTCCGGATGCCACCATGACCGTGCTGGTCGGGCCGAATGGCTCCGGCAAATCGACCTTGCTATCCGTCATGGCGCGCCTTCTGAAGCCGATGGGCGGCAGTGTCATGCTGGACGGCAAGGCACTGCATGCCATGCCGACCCGGGAGGTTGCCCGCCGGCTTGGCCTGCTGCCGCAAAGCCCACTTCTGCCGGAGGGGCTGACAGTCTACGACCTGGTCTCGCGTGGGCGCTACCCGCATCAAGGCCTTATCCGGCAATGGACCGACGCCGACGAGGCCGCCGTGGAACATGCCTTGACCGTCACCGATACCCTTGAATTCGCAAACCGCCCTGTCGCCGATCTTTCGGGCGGCCAGCGGCAACGCTGCTGGATCGCCATGGCGCTGGCGCAGGAAACGCCCATCATCCTGCTCGACGAGCCGACAACCTTTCTCGACCTGCACTATCAGGTCGAAGTGCTGGAACTGTTGCGCCGTCTGGCTCGTCATCACGGACGCACGATCATCGCAGTGCTGCACGATCTCAATTTCGCCCTTCAATATGCTGACCGGCTGGTGTTCCTGAAAAGCGGAGCCGTTGCCGGCGTCGCCGAGCATCCGAGCCAATGCACGATAGAGCTCGTCCGCGACGTCTTCAATGTCGAGGTGCTGCGGCTGGAAAATCCCGAAAGCGATACGCCCTTTTTCCTGCCCTCGACAAAGGGTAGAAGGCCCGAGCGATGAGCGTGCTGCAAGTGACGGGCAATACCGTGCCGTTGCGTGCGCGCCGCGCGCGCAGCCTCATCGCCTTTGCGGCCTTGATCGTAGTCATTGTCGTTCTCGCCTCGATCCACGCCGGGATCGGTGCAAGACCAGTACGGCCGGCGACGCTGCTCCAGGCGATCTTTGCCTACGATGCCAGTAATTTCGAACATCAGATCCTCTGGAAGCTTCGGCTCGCCAGGCTGGCGGCCGCGCTCCTCGTCGGAGCGGCACTCGGTGTCGCGGGCCTTCTGCTGCAATCTCTCCTGCGCAATCCGCTCGGCGAGCCGCATATCCTCGGGCTGAATGCCGGCGCGAGCCTTGCAGCCGTCACGACAAGCAGCTTGCCATTTCTAGCCGGCGGCCTTGCCCGTCCGTTGGTCGCAGCCCTCGGGGCGGGGCTGCTCTTTGCGCTGGTCCTGGCGCTCGCGTCCGCCGGTCGCTCGGGCATGACCATGCTGAAGGTCACATTTTGCGGCATTGCACTTTCGGCACTCGCCTCGTCGCTGACCTCGGCCCTCCTCATCCTCGATGAGGAGACGCTGCAGGAGATGCGGCTCTGGCTCGCCGGCGATCTCGCCGGCATCGGCTACGACATGATCGGGGCGGCATCTGCGCCTATTGTCGCCGGGATGCTGCTTGCCTTCCTGATTGCTCCGCGGCTCAACGCCCTGGCGCTCGGCGATGCTGCTGCGACCGGCCTTGGGGTCTCCGTCGGGAGCACCCGGTTCATCGGGCTTGCTGCAACGGCCTTGCTGTGCGGCGCCTCCGTCTCCGTCGCAGGCCCGATCGGATTTATCGGTCTGATCGTTCCACATGCCGCGCGCTGGCTCTCCGGCGGCGATTTGCGCGTTGCCCTGCCCCTATCCGCCCTGACCGGCTCGGCGTTGCTGCTGTCGGCCGATATCGCCGCACGCATGCTGTCAAGCCCGCATGAGCTCGCGACCGGCATCATGACGGCCCTCATCGGTGCGCCCATATTCATCATCGCCGCTTCGAGGTATTTTCGATGAGTGTTGCCCGACAAAATGGCTATCGCCGCCTTGAGTTCGGCCCATTCTCTCATCGCATCCACACACGCCGTTGCCTGATCCTCGCTGTGTTCGGGCTTTTTGTCATCGCCGCAGCTTTGGCGGCAATGCCGCTGGGCAGCCATGATGCAAGCTTGCCGGAACTGCTCACCGTGCTCCTCGATCCCGTGAACGCGACCGGCGAGGGCCATCGAATCATCATCGAGTTCCGCCTGCCACGTGTCATCATGGCCGTGCTGGCGGGCATGATGCTCGGACTTTCGGGCGCCGCTATGCAATCCCTGACACGCAACGGCCTCGCCGATCCTGGCCTTCTCGGCGTCAAGGAGGGCGCCAGTCTTTCCGTGATTGTGCTGATCCTCTATGCACCGGCGGTCAGCCTCTATGTCAGACCATTCGTCGGCATGGCGGGTGGTCTTGTCAGCGCGCTGCTTGTCGCAGGCATAGCCCGCGATCTCACGCGGACACGCTTCGTGCTGATCGGCATCGGTTTCTCCTGGCTGTTGTCGGCCATGCTCTCGATCATCCTGACGACGTCAGACATCCGCGACGTGCAGACGGCCATGGTCTGGCTTGCCGGCAGCCTGAATGCCGCCTCCTGGGACATCGTGCCGATCGCCCTCGTCAGCGCCATTTCAGGCGCAGCTATCCTCTTTGCAACCGCTCGAGCAAGTAATGTTGCCGTTCTGGGAGATTCTCTCGCGGCCGGCCTCGGCATCTCGCTGCATAAACTTGCGATCCTGCGCCTAGTAGCCCCCGTGCTGCTGACGGCTGTGTGCGTTTCCTGCGTGGGCAGCCTCGGCTTCGTCGGCCTCATCGCACCACATATGACCAGGCTCGCCATGCGCGGAGCCGGTCAAACGGCACTGCTCACCGGAAGCGCTCTCTGCGGCGCAGCCTTGGTGTTAGCAGCCGATACCATCGGCCGTCTGGCCTTCGCGCCGCTTCAACTCCCGGCTGGCATCGTGCTTGCCATCATCGGCGTTCCCGTCCTGCTATTTCTGCTCTGGAAGCGCCGCGACCTTTTATGAGGATCATCATGTTTCGATATCTTGCCGCCGCTCTGCTTACCTTCGGCTTGCTCGCGACGCCACTCCTGGCGCAGGAGGTCGAAAAGCGCATATTCACCGACGATCTCGGCCGCAAGGTCGAGGTGCCGGTTCACCCGCAGCGCATCGTATCGATGCATGATCTCGACATCACCATCCCGCTGATCGAGCTTGGCGCGCCGCCGGTCGCAAGCCACGGCCGCATGGGCCTGGACGGCAAGCCCTATCTTCGTTCGGGCTTGATCCTGACCGGTTTCGATTTCGACAATTCCGGCATGAGCTATGTTGGCTCCGTTACGGTCGATATCGAGGCGGTGGCAGCAGCAAAACCCGACCTCATCATCACAGAACCCGGGCGCACAACCTCTGTCGAGCAGTTGGAGAAGATCGCCCCGACCATCGTCATCGACAATACGGTCGGGAGCGCGCCGCATATCTACGAGCGCCTTGCCGACCTCACGGGTACAAAGGATCGGCTCGCCATTCTCGACCGGCGCTACAGGGCGCAGATCGAGGCGTTGAAACAGGTCGTGGATCCATCGAAGATCAGCGTCTCCGTCATGCAGGCGCAGAATGGCAAGATCAGCATCTATCATACCTATCGCGCGCTCGGTCGCGTGCTGCGGGATGCCGGCTTCCATTTTCCGGCGATCATCGATGCCATCCCCGAGGGCGAGCGTATCGAAGTCAGCGCCGAAAGGCTGCAGGAGCTCGACGCAGACTTCATCTTCGACACTTACCGCTCGGATACGGGCGGGACGCCGGCCGAGGAGATCGAAGCCATGAACAAGGTCTTTCCGGACTATTGCCAGTTCCTGGCCGCTTGCCGCGAAGGACGCTACATCCTGCTACCGCGCGAGGAGGCCATCTCCAACTCCTATGCGGCACTCAACCTGATGGTTTCGACGGTCCAGTCGCATGTATCGGGAAGGCGCGGCACCAAGCCATCGCAACGCTAGACGTCGAGGCTTTCAAAATCCGCCGGAATAGGACAATGTACCCTCTTAACATGAGTGTATAATGAAAGTATTTCTCCGGTCATGGACAACCCCAGAATCCAGAAGAAGGCCCGCCGTATCGATCGCTTCGGCGAGCGGCTGAAAAATCGCCGCACGTCCCTCTCTCCCAGCCTTCTCAGCGTTGCCGATTATATCGATCAGCATCGCCACGCGATCCTCGGTAAATCCGCGCTCGAAATCGCCAACGAGACTGGAACCTCCGATGCGACGGTGATACGTGCGATCCAGGCACTTGGCTTCGAAGGATTGATCGATCTCAAGGATACGCTGGAAGCTCACATAGGCGAGACGGATTCGCCCTCCGAGAAGATGGCAACGACCGCGACGGAGCTGAACAGCGATATCGATTCCGCCATAGACTTCGTCATAAACGATCATCGCAATGCCATGGAAGCCCTATCGTCGCCATCCAATCGCCAAGGGATGGCCGATGCGATCACCGCCATTCTGCAGGCAAAACGCATCGGAGTTTTCGGCATCGGCGCCTCCGGCATACTGGCAACCTACGCAGCGCGGCTGTTTTCCCGCAACGGCTATCCCTCCTACGCTCTCAATGCGACGGGCATCGCTCTTGCCGAATTGTTGCTGGCGATGGAGGAAGGCGATGCATTGATCATGATGGCGCATGGCCGAGCCCACCGCGAGGCGATGACGACGATCGGCGAGGCTCAACGCCTCGGCATCCCGATCGTCATGTTGCTTGGGCAGGAGGACACGGTCCTTCGCAAGCATGCCTGCGCCTCAATCATAATCCCGCGCGCAAAGGCCGAGCATGTGGCACTCCACGGTCCAACGCTCGTCTGCCTCGAATCTCTTATGCTCGCGCTGGCAACAGCGGCACGGGAAACCACGCTGCAATCACTGGACAGGCTCCTGGCCTTGCGAAGCGCTATCCGCCCGAGCAAACGGTGATCCGGGACGATATCGGTTACCAAAGAATGCTATCAACCGCCCGCTTGTCGAACTCCGACACAATCTGACCCGCATTTCTATTCGACGTTAATCCAGCCAGTTGCCGAGCGGAATGCGGAACTGGCTGAAAGCGTGAGACAACGGATACAACAAAGGATTGGCGCGGCCGTTCGATACCGCATGATCGAAAGCATTTCGGTTTTCGCCATCTTCCGATCGTCGTCTCCAGAGACTATCGGGTGGCGGTCATCAGGCTGAAGACCTCATCCAGACTGGGCATGGCCTGCCCCGCGCCCTTACGGGTCACGGCAACGGCGCCGAAGGCGTTGGCGAGGCGGCAGCAATAGGCGCCGGAAAGCCCGGAGATACGCCCGTGAATGTGTCCGGCGGCAAAGGCGTCGCCAGCGCCAACCGTATCGACCACCTCGACGGAAAACCAGGGGGCGCGGTCGCTGGCATTCGCCTGGCGCAGCAGGGAATCCGTCCCGTGTCCCTTGATCGCCACCCGCTTGACGCCCCGCTCCAGCAAATCGGCAACCAAGCTATCCAGGGTCGCATTTCCCGGCCGGTCGAGAAGCTGCGGCAGATCGCTATCGGCCAGCAAGATCGTGTCGAGCTTCGGCAGCAGCGGCCGGAGTTTTTCTGCTAAAGCAGCGACAACCCCGCCTGGAATATCGAGGGTGATCGGAATCCCTCGGCGCTCGGCAATGTCGATTGCGCGCAGCGCCGCACCTGCCTGCTTCGGCTGCAAGAATGCATAACCGGACAGATGCAAAAGCGCCGCATCGGCGAGCGCTGTCTGGTCGATCATGTCGGCCGACAATTGCGCGTTGGCGCCGCGATAAGCGAACATGGTACGCTCGCCCATCGTGCTGACAGCGACAATGTTCAATTGCGTCGGCTCGGCCGGGTCCTCACCGATCCAACGGGTCGAAACGCCGGCATTCTTCAGTTCGGAAAGCGCCTGCCTTCCCCATGCATCCTGACCGACACGACCGATCAATCGGCATTCGTGCCCAGCCCGCGCCAATGCGATCGCCGTGTTCGTCGCCGAACCGCCGATCGCCACCATTTGACCGGTCGCGATCGCCTCCCCGCCCTCGCCTGGATAGACGGGGATATCGAGCACGAGATCGATATTGATATCGCCCAAAAGGGCAATCACTGCCATTCCATCCGCCTCAGAGATCGATAAGCATCTGTTCGATAGCCTGGTCGACATCAGCAATGATATCATCGATATGCTCGATGCCGACGGAGAATCGCACCAATCCGTCGACCACGCCCATCGCTTCACGCTCCTGGCTTGGAATATCGAGGAAGGCCATGGTGGCGGGAACCTGCGTTGTCGTGCGCAATCCGCCGAGGCTGGCCGCAAAGGAGCAGAGCTTCAGCCGCTTGAGCAAACGAACGCCGGCGTCCTCATTATCGACCTGGAAGGACAGCATCGCGCCGCCGCCGCGCAGTTGTTCGCTTGCCGATGCGTAATTCGGATGCGACGGCAGGCCCGGATAGAAGACGCGCTTGACGCGCGGATGCGCTTCCAGATGCTTGGCAAGAGCCAGCGCATTGGCACACTGCTTTTCCAGCCGCAGCGCCAATGTCTGTGCGCCGCGCAGAAGTAGCCAGGCATTAAAGGGCGAAAGCGGCGCTCCGAGCTTGTTCAGCGTGTTCCATCGGACATCCTCCAGCCAGTCCACCGGCAGAATATCGGATCTAAGGGTAATGACGCCGCCAACGGCGTCATTGTGGCCGCCGATAAATTTGGTGGCACTTTCAACCACGACATCGACGCCGAAATCATGAGGGCGGCAAACCGCCGGCGAGGCGAAGGTATTGTCGCAGATGACCACGATGCCGCGGCTATGGGCAAGTTCAACCAGCTTGCGCAACGGCGGCACCTTCATCGTCGGGTTGGCGATCGCCTCGACATAGAGCACCTTGGTCTCGTCGGTCAGCGCGTTTTCGACCGCGCGCACGTCCGAGCAGTCCACCAGCGTCACCTTCAGGCCAAAATCCTGGGCGCGATGGTCGAAGAATTCGTGCGTGCTGGAGTAGGTCGTTAGATCCGCGACAATATGATCGCCGGCCTGAAGGATGCCGAACAGCGCATGCGAGATCGCCGCCATGCCGGATGCCGTCGCAAGGCAGGCTGTGCCGCCGGTTAGCTTTGCGATATGCTCCTCGAGCTTGTATTCGGTCGGATTGCCGCAACGGGAATAGATGTTCACTTCCTTGCGCGCGCCAGCCACGATCTGGTCGTAGATATCGCCGCCATACTGGAAATTCGCAGACATGTAGATTGGATAGCTGATCGACTGCGAATGTTCTTCCGGCTCGTAAAAGACGGCTTGACTGGCGAAATCGAGATTTTTGGAAGACATGACATTTCTCCTGGGAAAATCGGACCTGTGGGTCATTCTTTCACGGCGCCTCCCACGAGCGCGGCCGTGATCTGGCGTTCAAAGAAGATGAAGAGAACGAGCGGTGCGACTGCGGCAATCAGGATCGCTGCAAGCATGACCGGATAGTTGGTGATGTGCTCGCCGACAAAATCGGTGAGGCCGACGGGCAGTGTCTTGCGCGAGGGATTGTTGATGAAAACCATCGGGAACAGAAAATCGTTCCAGACCCAGATCATGTTGACGATGCCGGCCGTGAACATGGCCGGTCGGGCAATCGGCAGCGCAATCTTGTAGAAAATGCGCCATTCGGATGCACCATCCACACGGCTTGCATCGAAAAGCTCGCGGGGCAGCGTATTGAAGAACGCCTGCATGATGAAGATCGAGACGGGTATATTGAAAGCGGCGGTTGGCAGGATGACGCCTAGATGCGTGTCCAGCAGGCCGACGCTGCGCAGCATGACAACGAGCGGCACCAGCGCCACATAAGCGGGGATCGCCATCGCTGCGGTCAACGACAGCTCCAGCACCGGCATCCAGCGCGGCCGGTAGATCGCCAGCGCGTAACCGGCAAGCGTCGAGGCGAATACCGTGATCAATGTCGCGCCGACCATGATGATCAGCGAATTGACCGCGTAGCCGCCAAGCGCGCCGCCACTCCAGGCACCGATATAAGCATCGAAATTCAAGCTGGTCGGGAACGACCAGACCGAGCGCATAAACTCCCTGTTGGTCTTGAACGTGCTGTAGATCATCCAGATGAAGGGAAAGATCACCAGCAACACATGTAGTGTCAGGATGACCAGCACGATGGTATGCGTTAGGGTCCAGCGCCGGGCAGCAGTGCTCATGCGTCCCCCTTGCGCTTCAAGAACCGGAAGACGATCCAGGCAGCAAGCGCTGTCAGCACCATCTGCACAAAGCCGATCGTCGCCGCATAGCCCATCTGGAAGCTGCTGAAGCCCATCTTGTAGAGGTAGGTGGAGACCACCTCGCTGGCATGGCTCGGGCCGCCATTGGTGAGCACAAACACCAGGGAAAAGGTCTTGAGCGAACCGATGATCGCCAGCAGCGAATTGGCGCGGACGGCATCCCAGACCATGGGAATGGTGATGGAGAAAAACTTGCGAAAATCACCTGCGCCATCGATCTCGGCCGCCTCGTAGACGGTTTCCGGCACACTGCGCACCGCAGAGGTGAACAACAGCACGTAGAGGCCAAGATAGGTAAAGCTCATGACGACGACGACAGCGGTGAAAGCCGTATCGGATTCACCAAGCCATCCGCGTTTCAGGCTGTCCAGGCCGGCAAGCTTCAGAGCGGCGTTCACCAGCCCGAAATAGGGATTATACATGAACCGCCAAAGGAGGCCGATGCAGATCTCGCTCACCATGACGGGCACGAGATAGAAAAACAGAAAGATGCGGCCGAAGGCGGGAAGGATGCGCACCAGGCAATAGGCGATCGCCAGCGCCAGGAACACCTGGAAGATAATGGCCGACAGGGCAACGAGAAGATTGCGCCCGAGCGACGCCCAGAAGACGGTGTCGGCTGCGAGGCGCAGGATATTTCCGGCGCCCACGAAGATCGGAGCCGAGGCACCGTCCCATTGGAAGAGCGAGAGCCAGCCGGCATAGGCGACCGGATAAGCGACGAAAGCGCAAATGAGCAACAGAGCGGGCGAAAGGAATAGAAGCGCTGCGCGATTGTGTGTCTTTGCTAAGCCATCAGTGCTCATGATCTTGCCGGTTTTCTTAGCTTGCCTTGAGGCCGCCGCACAGATCGGCGGCCTTCTGGATTGACGACAGCGAGTGTTATTTGCTGGTCTTCAGCGCGTCTTCGAGGCGCTTGGCGGCATCGGCGGGCGCGACAGAGCCATCGAGCACACCCTGCAAGGATGTATAGTAGGTATTGGTCGCAGCCGGCGGCATAGCCGTGTCGTAGAACGAGTCGAGATGGCCGGCCGCGCTGACCAGGCCGTTGCTGATAGCGTAGAGCACCGGACCGGCCGCGGCTTCCGTAGTGGCGTCCTTGACGGTCACCATCGTCTTGCGCAGCTCGACATATTTGGTCATCACCTCTTTGGAGGTGAGGAACTTCAAAAGCGTCACCGCATCCGCCTTGTCTTCTGCTTTCTGCGATATTCCGAAGGACGCGGCGACGCCGGCAAGAACATCAGATTGATCGCCCGCCCCACCCTGAACCGAGGGGAAAGCGAAGGAGGCAAGCTCGAAACCTTCGGGTGCATCGGCGGAGGCGCCGATCTGCCACGTGCCGTTCAGCATCATTGCGGCCTGGCCGTTCAGGAACAGCATGTTGGCTTCCTGGTCGCTCATGCCGTTGAAACCGGTCGGAAAATATTGCTTCTTGGCGATCTCTGCGACCCTTTCGAAAGCCTTTTCGCCTTCGGGACCGAATGTCGCCTTGGCATCGCCATTGACGAAGGATGCGACCACGCCCGAGCCCTTCAGGCGCATTTCCAGATACTGAAACCAGAACGTGGCCGGCCAGGAATCCTTGTTGCCAAGCGCAAAGGGCACTTCGCCGTCGGCCTTGATCTTTTCGGCCAAAGCCATCAGCTCGTCATAGGTCTTGGGAACCGTCCAGCCCTTTTCGGCAAACAGCGCCTTGTTGTACCAGAAGACGACGGAGTCGACGTCGACAGGCACGGCGTAGGTATGACCATCCTTGCTCGTCTGGGCAATGGCGCTTTCGAGGAAGCTCTGGCGCCAGCCGTCCTTGGCGAGATCCTGATCAAGCGCATACATCTGTCCGCCCTTGACGAAGGCGTTCAAGAAGCCGCCAGGCAAGGTGTAGAACACGTCGGGAGGATTGCCGGACGCCATCGCCGTGTTGAGCTTGGTCTTATAAGCGGACTGCTCGGCGGCCACGACATCAAGCTTGATGTCCGGATGCTTCTTGGCGAATTCACCCAGCGCGAAATTGATGAAATCGACCTTGTCCTGCTGGCCAGCATAGGCATGCCAGAATGTCAGCTCGCCGGCCATCGCCGGAAATGCAGCAAGCGCGAAGGCCGCGCCCATGAGAAGACGTCTTAGCTTCACCATATCCTCTCATCCTCCTTGAGAAGTTTGCGCAGCCCCTCCGCTACGCTATGCAGTGATGCCACAACAAAATTATATTGTCTATAGTGACACCACAACATCACCATGCTAACTCTCAACCCGACAGCGTCTGCCAGCGAAAGAACCGTCATGACCCTTGACCTGCATGGTCCAGTGAACCCAGCCAGCAGCCGGCTGCGAAGCGTCCTGCCGAAATTGTCGGAGTCTGAGCGGCGCGTTGCGCTTTGGGTCCTGGAGAATATCAACGCCACCATCCGCCATTCGATGTCGGCCATCGCCCAGGCAACCGATGTCAGCGATACGACCGTGTTGCGCATGTGTCGCACGGCCGGTTTCGAAGGTTTTACAGACCTTAAGCTAGCGCTGGCGCAGGAACCGCGCGATATGCGCGATGCGACCGGCAAGGAGCCGGATGCCACCGATCTCCACGCCGCAGTTCGCCTGTTTCGCGCGGTCGCTCAGGCCATCAGCGACACGCAGGGCGTATTGAACGAGGCGACGTTTGCAAAGGCACTCGACCTGATCGCCGGAGCACGACACATTCTGGTCGGCGGCGTCGGCGGCTCCGGCATTGTCGCTCAGGCTTTCTACCAGCGCTGCATCCGTCTTGGATTGCGCTGCGACGCTCCGGTCGACTCGCAACTACAGATCATGCATTCGGCACTCGTCGGCCCGGAAGACCTGGTCGTGGTCATCTCTTATTCCGGCATTACCAGCGACCCGGTTCTCGTTCTGCAGGAAGCCAGGGCCAGGGGTGCCGCGACCCTCTGCATCACCGGCAACAGTGCCTCGCCGCTCGCGCGACTGGCCGATGTCGTTCTCGTCAGCGTCTCTCATGAGCAGGGCAGCGAACCGATGGCGGCGCAGATTGCCCAGATGGCGCTGATCGATGCTCTCTATTCCGCTCTCGTCGCCCGCAATACCGAGCAGGCCCACCTTACCGAAGAGCGCATGGTCAACGCCATACTTCCAAAGTCAATCTAGTCATCAAAACAGGTAGTTCCGTGAAAGTTCAGATCTATACGATGCAGACCGCTTCCGAAGCCTTGGCCGCTGCCGCCGCGGGCGTGGATTGTCTTGGCGTGACACCGTCCAATCGAGGACTGCCGGGCGAAATCAGCTTTGAGACCGCGCGTGGGATCGTCGACGCATTGAAGGGCAAGGCAGAGCGCGTGGCACTCTCCGTCGAAAGCGACCTCGACCTGATCGCCGACATGGTGACCGCCGTGCGTCCGGACGTGTTGCATCTGTGCGGCGACATCAAACTGGTAACACCGCAGCGTGTGCGGCAGTTGCGCGAGACGTTGCTTGCCCGCTACCCCGACCTCAAGATTCTGCAGGCCATTCCCATGACCGGTCCGGAGGCGCTCGATCATGCCGCTGCTTTCGAACCCTATTGCGACACCTTCATTCTCGATTCCGTCGCAGCCCACATCGACGGCATAGGCGCTGCCGGCGTCACCCACGACTGGTCGCTGAGCCGTGAAATCGTCAAACGCAGCCGGCTTCCTGTCATCCTCGCCGGCGGCTTGGGACCGGATAATGTTCAGGCCGCCATCGCAGCCGTCCAGCCATGGGCCGTCGATTCCCTGACACATACCAACAAGCCATTGCCCGAAGGCGGTTTCCGCAAGGACATCGACAAGATCGCCGCTTTCGTGAGAGCCGCAAAGGCTGGTTGATCGACGTTCAAACCACCCGCCACCTATCCAATGTGACGATTGGCAACCAGGCCGTTAAAGTTGCGCGCTATACCAAGGTATCGGTTGTAGGATCGATCGAGAGGAGTATAGGGGATAGCAATCCGGGGTTATCGAATCCCGGAATGTCCGGCCTCCGCCGGATCGATAACGTCATAGAGGACCACATGAACCCGCGATCTAGCAGCCAGCCCACGGAAGGCGACAGTCGACGCTTGTCGAACGTCCTTGCCGCTGCGCTGACCCAACGCCCGGGCAGACCATGTGACCGCGAGACCCTTCGCCACCGGCGTTGATCCGCAGCACTGGCCTCCCCGCTTCGAACAACCGTCGAACCAGGAGGAGGTCAGCATCATGACCACCATCTTCAAACTCGCCGCCATGGCAGGCGATTCTACAATTCCAGGCGCCCACACTCCTGACGATGCAAGGCATCCGACCTTGTGCGCAACGCTGCGCGTTGCACATGGCCGTCATGAACCGGAATCGGAGTAATCCCCATGCGTCTTCTCATCAGTGGCGGCAGACACTTCGCCGAAACGGCAGTCATTCGCAGGGAACTCGACGATATACTGAGCGCATCGCCGGTATCCGTTCTCATCCATGGCGGTCTCCCGACAATCGGGGTCGAAGCCGAAAGCTGGGCTCGCGAGAACAACATACACGTGGTCAGATATCCGGCCAATTGGTCCCTCTTCGGCAAGCATGCCGAGGCCAAACGAAACGCATTCATGCTGGAAGACAGCCGTCCCGATATCATCCTGATGTTCCCAGGGGGACGCCAGACCGCATATTTCGAACGGACCGTCCGAGAGCTGCATATTCCGATGACGGTTGTCACGCAACCCTGCGAGCATGCGCTTTCGCAGGTCAGCGGCGAGCATTTGTGGCAGCACTGACGAAGGTCTCCAGATCTATCCATGCCCTTGTGTGAGGATAGATCCAAAGATTCCCGCACGGATCATCTATCCGGGCGGGAACAACCGGCGGCACAACATCAGGCCTCTTTGAACGCTTGCCCAGGAGCGCCGCTCTCAAATCAAGCAGCAAAAATCGCTGGCACATTCGATCCTCCTGCGCCTCCGCGTCTACCTTGTCTATTCTCCTGCCGAGCCCGGCAATGGCCCGATGCCCCGCCAGGCGCCCCTGGCGATTTAGGTGTACGACGATAACAGGAATGGCGAACTGATCTGCTGCACGGTGAAGAGCTGCTTCGGACCCTTCGCAACGCAATTGCAGAATAATGTCAGGCCTGGAATCGCGCAGCATCAGCGATATCCATCTCGCCTCGCTATCGGGTCCCTGTATCGACCAGTTTGCGGGATAGCGAAGCACGCCGACCCCGTGCGCCCGTGCCCAGCTGTCGACCGCAGCCCTGATCGTCGGCGCTTCGCCATGAATGATGAGAGAAATACCGCGGCGCATATGAATGCGATCAAGTGCGGTTTGGATTGGGCCAAAGCGCACGATGTCGCGACCGCCATGTATCAACAGGCGCATGTCAAATCTCCAGCTCGGATTGGTTTCCAGTTTTGCTCGCAAAAGTGACCCCGCGGCATTCGCGACGTCGAACAGACTGTTCAAGCGGTGCAAGAGCAGCCCGAATTTCCGCCTTCATATCGAGCGAGAATACCCGCTCGACAGCCACCGGCGGCAATAGCCGCCGGCGCATGTTCGCGCTCAGTACCACTGCTTGAACGCCCGCATGTAGAGCATCTTTGCCGTCTGGGCGACGATGCAGTAGCTCAGCAAAGTGCCGGCGAGCCACGGAAAATAGGACCAGGGAAGCGGCTGCAACCCGATGATCGTTCCAAAGGGAGAGAACGGGACATAGATGCCGATCGCCATGATCAAGGTGATCATCAACATAACCGGCAGTGCGGCGGTACTCTGGACGAAGGGGATCTTCTGCGTCCTCAGCATGTGAACGACCAAGGTCTGCGACAGAAGACCTTCGATGAACCATCCAGACTGGAAAAGCGTTTGATGTTCGGCAGAGTTCGCGCCAAAGACATACCACATCAGCGCAAATGTCGTCATGTCGAAGATGGACGAGGTCGGCCCGATCCAGATCATGAAACGGCTGATGTTCCTGGCATCCCATTTGCGTGGCTTGCGCAGGAATTCCTCATCCATCCGATCCCATGGCAAGGAGAGCTGGGAGATATCATACATCAGGTTCTGCACCAGCAGCTGGGTGGCAAGCATCGGCAGGAACGGAATGAAGGCGCTTGCAACCAGAACCGAGAATACATTCCCGAAGTTGGAGCTTGCCGTCATGTTGAGGTACTTCATGATATTGCCGAAGGTTTCGCGACCCTGGATCACGCCCTCTTCGAGCACCATGAGGCTCTTTTCCAGCAGAATAATATCAGCGGATTCCTTGGCGATATCGGCACCGCTGTCGACGGAGATGCCGACATCCGCATCCCTCAATGCCGGCGCATCGTTGATGCCATCGCCGAGAAAGCCGACAGTATGGCCATTCCGCTGAAGCGCCTTCAGCACGCGTGACTTCTGCAGCGGCGTCAGCTTGGCAAACACCGTGCGTGATTCCACCAGCGTCGCCAGTTCCTCCTCGCTCATCTTCTCAAGATCGCGACCGAGGACCGGCACGCCTGGCTCAAGCCCGACCTCCCGGCATATCTTGGCTGTCACGACGGCATTGTCGCCGGTCAGAACCTTGACGGTAACGCCATGTTCCTTGAGGGCGCGGATGGCGGAAACCGCCGTCTCCTTCGGCGGATCAAGGAAGGTCAGGAAGCCACGGATGGTCAGGCTCTTCTCGATGCTGCCATTGTAGCGCTTTGCCTCCTCTTCCGGCCCGATCTCCTTTGTCGCCACGATCAGCACGCGGAAGCCATCTTCATTATAGGCGCGGGACAGATCCACCAGCTGCCGGCGACGCTCGTCATCCAGGAGCTTGATGTCCGAGCCGTCGCGATAATGCGTCGAGATCGCAAGCATCTCTTCGACCGCGCCCTTGCAGACGAGAAGATGTTTCCGGTCACGCCCCTCGACGATGATGGACAGGCGCCGACGCACGAAGTCGAACGGCAACTCGTCGACCTTCGTGTAATCCACCATCTTAGTGATGTCGGATTTTTCCGTTGCGAAACGGACAACGGCCTGGTCCATCAGGTTGCGCATGCCGCTTTGATGATGGCTGTTCAGCCAAGCCAGCGACAGAACATCCTCATCGGCGCGTCCGTTTACATCGACATGATGTTCGAGGATGATGCGATCCTGCGTGAGCGTGCCGGTCTTGTCGGTGCACAGGATGTCCATCGCGCCGAAATTCTGAACAGCGTTGAGCCGCTTCACCACGACCTTGCGCTTGGCCATCGAAACAGCGCCCTTCGCCAAGTTCGACGAGACGATCATAGGCAGCATTTCCGGCGTCAGCCCCACGGCCACCGCAACGGCAAACAGGAAAGCATCCATCCAGTTGCCCTTGGTGAAGCCGTTGATGAGGAAGACGACGGGAACCATGACCAGCATGAAACGGATCAGCAGCAGGCTGACGCTGTTCACGCCGCGGTCGAACGAGGTCTGCGCCCTCGTACCGACGATCGACTTGGCAAGAGACCCGAAATAGGTGCGGGGGCCGGTGGCAACGACAAGTGCCGTGGCGGTGCCGCTCACCACATTTGTGCCCATGAAGCAGATATTGGGAAGATCCAGAAGATCGACGCGCTCGGAAACCACCGCGATCGCCGACTTCTCCGCGACAGCGCCGAGCGTATCGTATTTCTCGACCGGGAGCGCCTCCCCCGTCAGCACAGCCTGGCTGACGAAGAGATCGCGGGATTCGATCAGCCGCACATCGGCCGGGATCATGTCCCCGGCCGAGAGCTGGACGACATCCCCAGCCACCAGATTGCGCATCGGGATTTCAATGCGTTCCGGCTTGATATCGTAGCGATGGCGTCGCAAGACCGTGGCGGTGGTGCGCACCATGGCCTTCAAGGCTTCCGCCGCCTTCGCGGACCTGTATTCCTGCCAGAAACGCAGCAGCGCGCTGATCGTTACCATCGTAACGATAATGGCAACGCCTGTGATGTCGGGATCGTCGCCCGACTGAAGCGGCAGCCAGTAGTCCGTAAAGAAGGAAATGGCCGCGAGCATCAGCAATACGCCGATGAAGGGATTCTTGAAGGCCAGAAGCAACTGAATGATGGCATGCGGCGGTTTGTCATGCGCCACTTCATTGGCGCCATCACGCACCAGGCGCTCTCCGGCTTCCTTGTGCGTGATGCCGTCCACGCGACTTGCCACGTTCGCGAGCGTCGCATCGAGGCTGTTTTGCGCCTCGATAATCGCTCTCATCGACAGCCGCCTGCTGTCTTTCAACTCGGTCTTCTTGTCGATTATTTTCATGATTGTGCCTCCTGCCGCTACAAGGCGGGCACGATGCATCACGCTCGATCGAAGACGCGCGACGACGTGCCCAACCCGCATGACGCGGTCGGGTTCGATATTGCAACTTTCATTGAGAGAGCTCGCCGCAGTCGGTGAAAATCAACGGTTGCGACGCGCAAGAATATGCTCATGTCCACGAGATCCTCTTGAGATCCCGCTATAGATAATCATGCAGAAAAGGTGGTAACGTGGGTGACCGGCCGTTCAACCAGCTTCGATGATCCGAAGACGCCGCGACGTCAGCATCACCATCAGCCTATCAAAGGCGGTGGTCACCCATCGCAATCCTATCTCATCGTCCGTCAGCTGCCATCGCATCTCGAGGCGACCAGTGCCAGAGTTGACGTGCCAATGTGCGTAAAGGTGCTGTCGCGGAACTGGTGAAGCTACGACCGTAGCTCGCAGCTTCGACGGAGACAAGTCGTTGGCCCGGCTTGTAGCGGAACTCAGCGGAAACTTGACGATGTTCGAACGAGGGAACTTCTGAAATTCATAGGTCACGGTTAATCTCCCGTTCGGTCGCGGCCTGAAGGGAGCTATTCGATCACTGCATTTCAGGGATCAAGCAAACCGGCAGACCGAGACCAATACTTCTCATTCGCACCCCTCCCGACAAACCCACAGGCTTGATCAAGGAGACGATGACGTTCGATGAATCGCATATTACGATTTTGAGAAAATGGCCTAGTCCAACCTAGACAGGTACGCGTTATAGGTGCTGACCTGTGTTGTCAATAGTCCCGTGCTTCGATCATCACATGTTGTCGCGATGCAATCGGTATTGACGATGGATCGCTATTTCCAGTCCTTGCTCCATTCGAGGCTTTGCTGAGAAACTGCCTGGCCGCCTTCGTATTGCACACCGAGGGAAAAGGCATCGTTCCCGTCAGCTTTATGCGAAGGCAACTTGTGCCCTTGCTGACGAAAATTGAGCCCTAGAGCCGCTAATCTTGAAATTGGCCGCCTTTAACAGATCCGATTCTCAACTCCTTAGCGCCATTACACCGTCACACGGCTCTCTTGAAATGACGCCAATGCATATCAGCACGCGCGGCTTGCAACAGCAAAGCAGAGCCGAATGCAAACACGACGCCTACGGCGCTCTGAACAATCCGTGCTTCCTTGGAGGACAGCAAGCTGGCGGACGGCCACATCGTCGGCAACCTCTTCCGGCAAGGATAGTTTCCTCATTTCAACGCCGTACAGATGACCCCTCTGGGCATCAACCCGCTACGACCTTCTCTTCAAAAACCTCAATAAAATTGCGTCCTCACAATTCCCTCTTGCCAAACTATCGATAATATCTATTTTTATCTATAATTTGACAACGGAGCCGCGTTATCATGAAAGAATCGGGTGCAACTTCACCATTTCCTATCCAAGCCGGATCCGCCGGTATGCCAATTTCCATACAACAAGCAAAAATTATCTATAATTTACCATTCAATGATCTGCTCTTCCGAGCTCAGACGATCCATCGCTTACATTTCGATCCAAATATGGTGCAGATGAGCCGGCTTCTGTCGATCAAAACGGGTGGGTGCGCCGAAGATTGCGGTTATTGCAGCCAGTCCGCCCACTATCCGACCGGCTTGAAGGCATCGAAGCTGATGGAAGTCGAACGCGTTCTCACTGAAGCGCGCAAGGCCAAGGATGCGGGCGCGACGCGTTACTGCATGGGCGCTGCGTGGCGCAGTCCAAAAGACCGCGATATGGACACGCTGGTCGCCATGGTAGAGGGGGTGAGGGCGCTCGGCATGGAAAGCTGCATGACGCTCGGCATGTTGACCGAAGCCCAAGCAGGTAAGCTTGCGGAGGCTGGTCTCGACTATTACAACCACAATATCGACACGTCCGAGCGTTTCTATTCGGAGGTCATCACCACCCGAAGCTTCGAAGACCGGCTCGATACGCTCGCAACCGTGCGCATGGCCGGCATCAAGGTATGTGCCGGCGGAATCCTCGGCATGGGTGAGACAGTCGATGACCGGATCTCGATGCTCTTGACCCTGGCAACCCTGCCAGTGCCGCCGGAAAGCGTGCCGATCAACCAGCTCATTCCCATTCCCGGTTCGAAGCTTGAGGATGCAGCGCCCGTCGATCCGATCGACTTCATCCGCCTGATCGCGCTGGCACGCATCCTGATGCCGACTTCGCATCTGCGGCTTTCGGCTGGGCGCACCGAGATGAGCGACGAAATGCAGGCGCTCTGTTTCTTCGCCGGTGCCAACTCCATCTTTGTCGGCGACACGCTGCTGACGGCAGACAACCCGGACGACGATCACGACACGGCGCTCTTCCGCCGCCTCGGCCTCTCTCCCATGCCATTGGAGCCGGCGGTGTGACGGCGATGGTTTCGGATCATGCCACCGCGCTTGAGCACTTGCGGCGCAAAGCGCGGTTGCGCAGCCTGACGCCACTGCGTGGTGTGGACTTTACGTCCAACGATTTTATCGCACTTGCGGGCGCACCACGTCTCAAGGCGGCGATCATGGCAGCGATGGAGCGCGGCGTTCCAGCCGGCGCAGGCGGCTCGCGCCTCTTGCGTGGCAACCATCCGGAACATGAAGCGCTTGAGCTGGAAGCCGCCGATTTTTTCGGTGCGGAACGCGTGCTTTATTTCGGTAGCGGCTATGCCGCCAATTCCGCGCTTTTCTCGACCTTGCCGCGGCGTGAGGACTTGATCGTTCATGATGCGCTCATTCACGCCAGCGCCCACGAGGGTATTGCAGCCAGCAAGGCGGCGGCCATCAACATCGTCCACAACGACGCGAACGCATTCGATGAGGCGATCCGAAACTGGCGCAAGAACGGCGGCAGAGGCCGCCCTTGGCTTGCGGTCGAGAGCCTCTATTCCATGGATGGCGACAGAGCCCCGCTTGCCGCCCTCGCCGATATTGCTGACCGCCACGACGGATTTCTGGTGATTGACGAAGCCCATGCCACGGGTGTTTTCGGTGCTGGCGGCAGAGGATTGGCGGCGGGGTTGGAGGGCCGTGAAAACGTCCTTGTCCTCCATACCTGCGGCAAGGCTCTGGGCGTAGCGGGAGCCTTGCTTGCGGCCCCCCGCATGCTCGCGGATTATCTCGTCAACCGCGCCCGCGCCTTCATCTATTCCACCGCACCCTCGCCTCTTATGGCGGCGGCCGTGCGCGAGGCCTTGCAAATGGTGGAGGACGAACCCGAGCGCCGCGAGGCTCTGAAACATCGGGTCGCCTTTGTCGGTGACGCAGTGAAAGGCCGCTTCGGCATAAAGCCCAGTGGATCGCAGATCCAGCCGGTCATCATCGGCGACAATGCGCGCACGGTACGAATTGCCGAAACTCTTCAGACACAAGGGTTCGACATCCGGGCGATCCGCCCGCCGACCGTATCGGAGGGTACCGCGCGCCTGCGCCTGTCGATCACACTTAACGTCGACATGGAGCAGATTGCGCACATGTTGGATTGCCTTGCCACCGTCATGGAGGAACACAGGAAATGACCGCCCGCTTCGTAGTGACCGGTACGGATACCGGTATCGGCAAAACCGTATTTGCCGCAGCGCTTACCGGTGCGCTCAATGCCCGATACTGGAAGCCCGTGCAATCCGGACTGGAGGGCGACACGGACAGCGACACGGTCGCCCGATTGAGCGGGCTCCCTGCTGAATATATCCTCCCGGAAGCCTACCGCCTTTCCACCCCTGTCTCGCCGCATCTTTCGGCGCGTCTCGATGGCGTGGAAATCGACCCGGTCCGGCTTGAGCCGCCGGCCGGTCGCGGTCCGCTGGTCATCGAGGGAGCCGGCGGCCTGCTGGTCCCGCTTGGCAAAGACGCCGTCTTTGCTGACGTCTTCGCCCGCTGGCGCATCCCCGTCATTCTCTGCGCCCGAACATCGCTTGGCACCATCAATCACACACTGCTGTCCATCGAAGCGCTGCGCAGCCGCAACATTCCCATTTGCGGCGTAGCTTTCATCGGCGCGGAAAATGCCGACACCCAGGCGACCATCGCGGCCATCGGGCAAGTCAAGGTGTTGGGCCGGCTGCCCCTGCTGGAAGAGCTGACCAGTGAGACCTTGCGCCGTGACTTTGGCGAGAACTTCGACATAGCGTCTCTGATCGAGGCGCACGCATGACCCCCTCACCCGTTTGGCATCCCTTCACGCAGCATGCACTCGAACCGCCGATGAAGCGCATCGTCGCCACGGAAGGTGCCTATTTGTTCGACGAGGACGGCAATCGAATCCTCGACGCCATCTCGTCATGGTGGGTGATCACCCACGGCCATCGCCATCCCGGCATCATGGCTGCAATCCGCAAGGCAACAGAGACCTACGACCAGATCATCTTCGCCGAATTTACCCACGAACCTGCAGAGGTCCTCGCTTCACATCTGCTCGCCTTTGCGCCCCCCGGACTGAAACATGTCTTCTACTCGGACAGCGGATCGACGGCAGTCGAGGTGGCAATCAAGATGGCGCTCGGCACGTTCCACAATCGCGGCATCGCGCGTGACCGCATCGTCGTGATGGAGCACGGCTATCATGGTGACACGATAGGCACCATGTCGGCGGGAGAGCGCGGCGTGTTCAATGCGCCCTTCGAGCCGCTGCTGTTCGGGGTCGACCGCCTTCCCTTCCCCGAACCGGGTCGGGAGCAGGAGACGCTCGACGCGTTCGAATCTATCTGCCGCTCAGGAAAGGCCGCCGCCATTCTGATCGAGCCGCTGGTGCTTGGCGCAGGTGGCATGAAAATCTACGGAAGCAGCGTGCTGTCCTCTCTGAAGGGAATCGCTGGCCGATATGGCTGCCTATTCATTGCCGATGAGGTGATGACCGGCTGGGGTCGTACCGGAACGCGCTTTGCTTGCGTACAGGCGGATGTAATTCCGGATATTCTTTGCACCTCGAAGGGCCTGACCGGAGGTGCCCTGCCGCTGGCGGCAACCCTTTGCACACAAGAGATTTTTGAGGCTCATCTGTCTCGCGACCGGCGCAAGACCTTCTTCCATTCGAGTTCTTACACTGCCAATGCAATCGCTTGTGCGGCGGCTGTCGCCAATCTGCAGGTCTGGCAGGACGAACCGGTCGAAACCCGGATAGCAGAGCTTGCAGGGCTACACACCCAACATCTTCGGCGCTTCGAGGGCGACCTGAGATTTGTAAACGTCAGGCAATGCGGAACGATCGCCGCCTTCGATCTTGCCGTACCTTCCGGCGGCTACCTCGCCGAAGTGGGGCCGCGCATGCGCAGGCTGTTTCGCGAACGCGGGCTGCTTTTACGTCCGCTCGGAAACGTCATCTACCTGATGCCGCCCTATTGCACGAACAGCAAAGACATCGCGACCGCCTATGACACGATCGATGAAGTCGCCTCGCTTGTCCTGAAGGAGACCGGATCTTGATGCCTCGCTCCTCCTGTCTTGCCGGATTTGGTCATGCCGTCCCATCCCGCATCGTCCACAGTGCGGAAATTGAAAGCCGGCTCGGGCTCGAGGACGGCTGGATCGAAAGGCGGACCGGCATCCGATCCCGCTACTGGGCAACCGAGGGAGAGACATTGAGTGACCTTGCAGCCGAAGCCGGGAAAATGGCTCTCGATGATGCTGGGATTGTGCCGAGCGAAATCGCCATGATCCTGCTGGCCACCTCCACGCCGGATCATCTCTTGCCGCCTTCGGCGCCGCTTCTGGCGTACAAGCTTGGCTTGCAAAATTCCGGAGCCATCGATCTCGCCGGAGCTTGCTCCGGCTTCCTTTACGCGCTGACGCTGGCGGACGGTTTCGTGCGGGCGCATGGGCGAGCGGTGCTCGTCGTCGCCGCCAACATTCTCAGTCGCCGCGTCAATCTGACCGATCGCGCCAGCGCCGTTCTCTTTGCGGATGGCGCTGGCGCGGTCGTACTTGCGCCATGCGGTAATGATCAAAGCGGCCTTAGGGCGGCCGTTCTTGCTGCGGATGGAAGCGGCTATGATCTGATCACCATCCCGTGCGGGGGCAGCAACAAGCCCTTTTCTCCGGAGATTTCGGCAGACCAAGTATTGATGACGATGCGGGACGGACGCGAGGTTTTCTCTCGCGCCGTTGACCTGATGACGCGGACAGCACGGCAGGCGGTGACCGAGACTGGCTCAACGCTCTCCGCCATTGGTCGCTTCATTCCACATCAGGCCAACCTCCGTCTTTGTCATGCCGTCCGCCAGAATCTGGAATTGGAGGAAAGGAAGCTTGTCAGCACGATTGCGGAATTCGGCAATTCTTCGGCCGCGACCATTCCCCTATCTCTTTCGATCGAAAGCCGTCTCAAACCGTTCAAACCGGGAGAACGCCTTCTGATGACCGCGGCCGGCGCAGGCTTGGCGGGCGGCGCCGTCATCTTTGACGCATAAACCAACTCAGCGGGGCGATATTGCTGAGGAATTTGGCACCAGCCACGGTGCCCGAGGCCATTCGCCGTCTCGAGTCCCAGAGGCGACTGGCGAACTCCGCAGGGGTGTATGAGTCACCCTCGATGTTTTGGTACTTCGCAAAGCCGCACCTTGTCTCACCAGGACCATTCTGGATCGCGCCGAAGAAACGACGTCTGCGGGGGATCATGCAATTGAAGTGTTGGCATGGAGGAGGCGAACCAAGCATGCAATCGGATAATGCTATCCCCCTGCAACATGCCAGGCCTATTGAAGAAAATTGAAAACCTGCACGCGGTAAGTCCGTGCTTTCTATTTGCTGGCTGGCGGTCCGAATGGGAAGCGCCGACGGATCGCAATCACTGTGCAAGCCTCACTGCGTTGCATCATGGCAACCTGGAAGTCGCCGCCAATGTTCCTTTGCACCACGTGCTGGGGATAGGCCGAAAAGCCTCGCAGCACCTCGGTTAAGGAGCTCGCTTATCCTCGAACGGACTGCCCTAAGCTCGGATAAATTCGCCGCGAAGATGCGCGATGTACGAGCCCGCGGTCCTCGGAGACTTTCAAGACTTGCATCCTCAATCGAACGCAACCCGACCGACGTATCAATCGGATTGCCAACAGCGCAATTGCATTGAGTTTCGACCCGGGCCTACTTCGGGGTCACGTCGAAGCCGAACCACTTCTGCGACAGCCTTGCGATCGTGCCGTCAGCTTTTGCCGCGGCGATCGCGTCGTTGAACATGGCTTTGAGCTGGGTGTCGTCCTTGCGCAGCCCAACGGAACTGCCACGGCCGAGAAGACCACCCTGAAAGCGCGGACCGGTCACGGTCATATCTTCGTTGCCGGGCTTTGCTGCCGCTGTCGAAAGATAGGCCATCGACGCCATGATCAGATCGACGCGGCCGGCCTTCAGGTCAAGGTCATGCTGCTCGGTCGTCTTGTATTCACGGATATCGGCCACGCCCTTCAGGTACTTGTCGAGGAAGGTCGCCGCAATCGATGCCGTCTGCACGCCGATCGTCTTGCCCTTGAGCATCGGTTCGAGTTGCTTCAACGCAGCGGCGGCACCCGCCTCGTTGGTTGCCAGCGAAAATACCTCACCCTTCATGGGCAGGTCGACAAGCGGGGAATCTTTCAGCGTCGCGAAGGTCTGGCCGGTTGTGCCGTAGGAATCGCTGAAGGCGATGACTTCCTCGCGCTTGGCGGTTGCCGACATGCCGGAGATGATGGCGTCGAATTTGCCCGCATTCAAGGCAGGGATCATGCCGTCGAAAGGCTGGATGACGGTCGTGCACTCGACCTTCATGTGATCGCAGAGATACTTGATCAGTTCGATCTCATATCCGTCCAGACTGCCGTCCGCCTTGGTGAAATTCCAGGGGCGAAATGCGCCCTCGGTCGCGATCGTCACATGCGTCCACTTTTTGTCTTCCGCGCGCGCGATGCTTGCCGTTGCGAGCGTGGCGACCATCATGATCGCGCTCAGAAGTCCGGTCAGGTATTTCATAATCGAGTTCCCCATTGTGATTGAGTTTGAAATTATTGACTGATGAACTGCCGGAAGCGCTCAGAACGTGAACCGGCAAACACATCCTGCGGCCTGCCGTCTTCCTCTACGACGCCCTTGTGCAGGAAGATGACGCGGCTCGAGACATCGCGCGCAAAGCCCATCTCGTGCGTCACGACGAGCATGGTGCGCCCTTCCTCGGCGAGCGCGCGCATGACCCTCAGGACCTCGCCCACGAGTTCGGGATCGAGCGCCGATGTCGGCTCGTCGAACAGCATGACCTTCGGGTGCATGGCGAGCGCACGCGCGATGGCGGCGCGCTGTTGCTGGCCTCCCGAAAGATGAGCCGGATAGAAATTGCGCTTGTCGGCAATGCCGACCTTGGCAAGCAGCGCCTCTGCTTCCTCGATGCATTCGGCACGCCCACGACCTTGTACATAGACAGGCGCCTCGATCACGTTCTCCAGCACCGTCTTGTGAGACCAAAGATTGAAGCTCTGGAACACCATGCCGAGCTGCGCGCGAATGCGATCGACCTGCCTTCCATCCGCCGGACGATGCCCCCCGCGCGCGGTGCGTTGCATGCGGATCGTTTCGCCCGCCACCGTCACTTCGCCGGAATCAGGCATCTCGAGCAAATTGATGCAGCGCAGGAACGTCGATTTTCCGGAACCTGACGAGCCGAGAATCGAGACGACGTCGCCTTCCAACGCATCGAGCGAGATCCCCTTGAGGACCTCGACCGGCCCAAAGCTTTTGTGCATGTCGCGCACGCTGAGCGCGATTGGTGTAGCCGTCATTGCGGATCTCCTACGGGGGCCGCCGCAGCGGCGGTATCGCGCCTCACCGGCACGGGCGGGCGCTGATGCGGGCTAAGCCGGTATTCGGCAAACTGGATGAGGCGCGTCAGCACGAAGTTGATCGCGAGATAAATGGCGCCTGAAACGACGAAGACCTCGATGGCGCGGTAGGTTTCCGAGATGATCTTCGCTGCAACGCCCGTGACTTCCATCAGCGTGATGATCGAGGCAAGCGATGTCGCCTTCACCATCGAGATCATCTCGTTGCCATAGCCCGGCAGTGCCTGGCGGATGGCGAGCGGCAAAACGATGCGCCGGAACATCATGAGGCGGTGCATGCCACAGGCGCGCGCAGCCTCCACCTGCCCATGCGGAACAGACAGCAGGCCGCCGCGGATGATTTCGCTGGCATAGGCTGCAGTGTTCAACGTCAGCGCTAGAACCGCGCACCAATAGGGATCGCGCAGGAACGGCCAGAAGATACTGTGGCGGATGGTAGGAAACTGCCCAAGGCCATAGTAGATCAGGAAAATCTGCACGAGCAGCGGCGTGCCGCGAAAGATAAAGACGTAAAGCCTGGCGAACCAGTCGAGGATAGTGAAACCCGACAGACGTGCGAGCGCCAGAAGCAACGCGAGGATCGCGCCGAGACAAATTGACGTTACCGCAAGTTCGATGGTCAACGGGATTGCCGCGACAAGGCTGACAAAGGTCTCTTCAAGGAATTGCCAATCCATCAGCGTTTCCTCACACCGCGCGACAGATGCCACTCGGCCTGCCGGATGATAAGGCTGGAAAGGGTCGAGATCATCAGATAGATCACCCCTGCGATCAGGTAGAAATCGAACGGCAGTCCTGTCGAGCCCGCACCGACCTGCGCCTGGCGCAAGAGTTCGGCAACGCCGGTGATCGAGACCAGCGCCGACTCTTTCAGGACGACCTGCCAGACGTTGCCAAGCCCCGGCAGCGCATGCCGCAAGGTCAGCGGCGCGATAATCCGGCGAAGGCGCAGCCACCGCGGCATTCCACAGGCAATGGCCGCTTCGATCTCGCCGGGATGCACAGCCTTGAACCCGCCGCGCAGCACTTCAGTGAACTGCGCACCGGACGTCACGCCGACGGCAAGGGAGCCGGCAAGGAAGCCTGGAAAGCCGAGGAAGCCTTCCGCCCCGAACATCTTGCCGATAGCAGTGACGACCGCGCTGCCGCCGAAATAGAAGAGATAGATGACCAGCAGATCGGGAATGCCGCGAAGAACCGTCGTATAGGCATCAGCCGTCGCCCGTGCAAAGCGATTGCCGGCAATCTTGCCCCAAGCGCCGAGCGTTCCGATGCAGGCACCGACCGCATAGCCTGCGATCGCGACGAGAATTGTCATCCAGGCGCCGGCCAGGAGCGCATGGCCCCAGCCATCCGGGCCGAAGCCGGCAAGCTCGAACAGAGTTGGCTGATTCATGCGCTTGACCTGAATGAATGTGTATTGGCAACGGATGTCATGGTCTCAGCCTCGGCCGGGAACGATGGTTGCGGGAGCGCTCAATTGGCATCGAAGGTCGGCGTGAGGTCGATCTTGCTCCATTTTTCGGAGAGCTGCTTGATCGTGCCGTCCTTGGCCGCCTGCTTGATGGCACCGTCGAATTTCGCCTTCAGATCGGTTTCGCCCTTGCGCATGCCGAGCGCGACTTCCGTTGCCAGCATCGCACCCTTCACCATGGGACCCGACATCATCAGGTCGTCGTTGCCGGGTTTGCCGAGCACGGAGGTTTCGTAGACGCCGCTGTCGAAGCCGGCATCGATGCGGCCCGCCTTCAGGTCGAGATCACGCTCTCCGGAGCTCTTGTAGGCGCGCACCGTCACATCGGATCCGAAATAGGAATTGATCAATTGCTCCTGGCTGGTCGACTGGACGACACCGACCGTCTTGCTCTTCAAAGCCTTGCCGATCTCCGCCATCACCGGATCCGCCTTCGCCTTGTCGTTCAGGTTCAGGCGCTCGCCCGTCATCGGCAAAGGCGAAACCGATCCATCCTTCACGAGCAGGAAGCTTGCGACACCGCTCGCATAAGGCACGGTGAAATCGACCACCTGCTTGCGCTTCTCATTGATGCCGAGCGTCATTACCAGATCGAATTTTCCGGCGTTCAGGCTTGGGATCATCGCATTCCATTCGCCGGCTATCAGCTCGCAATCGACCTTGGTGCGCCTGCAGAGATCATTGATGAGATCGACGTCGAACCCTGCAAGCTTACCGCTCGAATCCATCATGTTCCACGGGGGGAAGGCGCCTTCGATGCCAACCTTGACATGGGTCCAGTCCTTGGCGCCGGCGGTCAGCGGAACAAGGAAGGCGATCGCGCCGAATACGGCGGCAAGCATTGTTCTATTTTTCATGTTCGTTCCCTTTTTACGACCGCTTGAACGGCCTTTTGTCATATTCGGTATTTGCTGAGCGTCAGTCCTCCAGAGCCGCCCGCAAGGCCGCATTGGCTTCGCGCAACGCGTGCGTGACACGGTTTCTCACCTGACGCGCGTGTACGACATAAAAGGCCGTATCCAGCGCGCCCTCGCCCAGTCTTGCCAGAGCGCGCAGCCCTTCCAGGGATGGCCAGGCAACGTGGGGGAGCGCGGAATCGGGATGGAAGCGTTCGCCGCTCGTGTAGTTCAGCGGCACGAGATGCCGCCCCGTGCGCATGAGCGAGGCGTCGATGCGCGCCGCTCTTTCCGGCGAAGGGTCTCTTAACTGCAAAAGCGAAGTTGCGTTGACGCGCAAGTCATTGACGGCCTGGGACAAGCCAGAGATATCGAGGCGGCCAGCAAGCGCCGCCTGCAATTGGTCGATCTGCTCGCCGAGGGAGGTGGCATATTCAGTGTAGTCGAGTGGTAGGACAGGCGACGCCAACAGCCGCCAGAGGACCTCGAGAACAATCTCCGTGTCGCGGCACAGATTGTCCGGATCGATGTGCTCCGCAGTATCGTGCGGCGTGTGCCACCACCATCCAAGCGCCGTCAGCATCTTGACGGGGCCGGGCGGCTGATGGCTGAGGCTGCCGAACATCGAGGGGATGCCGACGCCCCAGAAGGATTGATCGGCAGCGCGGCCATGACGCCTGCCCGCATGCTTCTGTCCGGTCACGCGCTCGATCACATCTGCAGCCAGGGGCCTGAGTTCGTCGATCACGCCGGAATTGGTGAGGACGGTCGCGCCCTCGCCACCGGTAGAGTCGACATTCACATGGACGGCGCAGCGGCGCTCGAGTTCGTCGAAATACTCATCCGCATACCAAGCCGAGCCGGAATAGCGGCCATGCGAATGACCGGACCAGAAGCATATGCGCAAGCCCCGCCGCCACTCTTGGCTGCGAAGAGCAAGCAGGCGTCCCGCCTCCAGCATCGTGGCGTTGGCGCCGCCATTGTCCATGACCCCGAAATGCCAGGTATCGTGATGGCCGGAGAACAACACGAACGGCACATCGTCACCCTTCGGCTGAAGGTCGGCAACAAGCAGCGGCGTCTTGCGCCAGCCCGTATCGACTTCCGCGCAAAGTGTTGCGGCCACGGTTTCCCCGTGTGCAAGCCTTTCTCGCAGCCGGTCGCCGTCATCCTTGGCAATCGAGCAGATGGCCGTCGTCGGCAATTTGTGGCGCGTGTGCTGCGACGGACTGCCCCAAACCGGCGAGACGCACATCTCGTAAAGATGTTCGTTCGGGCTGATATGAAGCGCACCGAGCGCGCCGGAAGCGCTCGCAAGAGCGGCCACTTCCTCAGTCGCGATACCATCGACCAGGACGATCTTGCCGATGACATCCTTGCCCGCGAAATCGGCTTCGGTTCCCTCGCCAACATGGATAAGGTCGCCGGTCACTCCCTCGGAAGGTGTCGAGACCGACATGGAATGGGTGATGCAACGAAGGTTCTCGCCATCGATTTCGACCCTGGCGGCACCCGGCAAGCTGATAAAGGCGTCATGCGACAGAAGCTGGGTGCGATAGCCAAAGCCATCCATTTGAGCTTGGAGATAGCGGAAGCTTTCCAGCTCCTCGGCCGTTCCCGACAGCTTTACACGGCGCGCGAATTCGTCGATATGCGCCATCAGGCGCGCGCGATCGGGCGTCAGAGCGGCCTCAGCCATTGCCCTTCTCCGGCAGCGGCGGCTGGACATCGTCCGGGATCGGATTGACGAAGGGCGTACCCTCAAGCCGTGCCTTGTGATCTTCCTTGGCAGAGGCGATGAGCGCGGGATTGCGAATCAACTCGGCCGCCGTGCTCGCCATCACCTTGGCGGCATGCTCGGTGCCCTTGTGAGCAACGGGCAGCTTGCCCTGCGCAACGAGCTGCCAGGAGTGGCCGGGCGTGCCGATCGCATAGGTGGCGCCACGCATCTGCACGGTCGGAACGACCCAGCTGACCGTTCCGACGTCCGTTGAGCCGACCAGCGTGCCGTCGCCGGCATTCAACGGAAAGATCTCTTCGCAGAGCGCCTGACCCTTCTTCGGCTTCAATGCGAATCGGCCGTAGGAAGCGGCTATGTCCTCTGCACTGAACGTCTGCTGGAACTTCCGCGCGGTCTCGCGATCTGCATCGTCGAACACCGGCGGTCCGAGCCGATCGAGCTGCGAAAACATGCATTCCTCAAGCGGCGTATTGCCGACAAGATTGGCATCGCCGCTGATGATCTCGCTGCGAACCGTGGTCTCCGTCATCAGGGCTGCGCCATCGGCAACCTTCTTGACGCGGGCGACCAGCAAGAGAAGCTCCGGCAGCGTACGTGCCCGCACGAGATAGCGCACGGTGGCGCGCGCCTGCACCACATTCGGGGCCGCGCCGCCGGAATCGGTGACAGCATAGTGGATGCGCGCCGTCGACGGCATGTGCTCGCGCATGTAGTTGACGCCGACATTCATGAGCTCGACCGCATCAAGCGCGCTGCGGCCGAGATGAGGTGTGGCCGAGGCGTGCGAGGCACGGCCTGAAAAATGAAAGTTGATCTCGTTGCAGGCAAGCGAGATGGGATTGTTGACGCCGGCAAAAGCAGCCGGATGCCAGGATATCGCGATGTCGACATCGTCGAACACGCCGGATCTGACCATAAAGCCCTTGGAGGAACCGCCTTCCTCGGCCGGACAGCCATAGTAGCGCACCCTGCCCTTCAAGCCGTTTTCCGCCAAGAAGTCCTTGACCGCGGCTGCGGCAAGCATCGAGCCGGCACCCAGCATGTTATGGCCGCAGCCATGGCCATTGCCGCCGTCGACCAGCGGCCGCTCTTGCGCAACACCTGCTTCCTGGCTCAATCCCGGCAGCGCATCGAACTCGCCGAGGATCGCGATGACAGGGCCATCCTCGCCCGCCTCGCCCATCACGGCCGTCGGCAGGCCGGCGATGCCGCGCTCGACGCGAAACCCCTGGCTCTCAAGCATCTGAGCATGTTCTTCGGCGGATCGGTATTCCTGGTAATTCGTTTCCGGAATGTCCCAGATCCGATCGCTGAGTGCGAAGAACTCCGCACTCTTCTTTTCGACGATGTTCCAGACCGCATCGGAATTTTGCATGGACTTGCCAACCGCCTCATATAATGGATACTAAATTGGTACCAATTTATGTGCCAATAAAAACGGATGCGCAAGAGATGAGCATGGATATTTTTTCGGCAGCGATACCGCACCTCGTTGTTGAAAAATGCGGACCTATGATAGTCATCGCCAACTTAGGAAGGTCTGGGAGAGCTGCATGAACTCGCTGGAAGCCGAAGCGACAGCGCGGACACAAGAGAGGGAAGCGCCCGACGTGACCGAGCTCATTCTCCAGGACATACTTGCAGGTAGGCTGCCGCCTGGGACATGGCTGAAGCAGATCGATCTTGAACGCCGCTACAACTGTACGCGGCCGCAGGTGCGTCGCGCGCTCGACCGCCTCGTGCAGAAGCGACTTGCCGAACATATTCCCAATCGCGGCTACCATGTGCACGAACAGGACGGTCGCCGTGCGCAGGAAGTGAGTGACATCCGCGTGATCCTCGAAGTGGCGGTCAGCGACCGCATCGTGGACAATGCCCGCGATGCGGATATCACCAATTTGCGGACCCTTGCCTTACGCTTCGACGATCTGGTGCTCAACGGCACCATGCTCGAACTCTATGAAGCCAACCTCGCCTTTCATCGTTATCTGCTGGTGCTTGCAGGAAATCAGGAACTTGTCGATCTCATCACCGAAATCCGGCAACGCACCTCGTCGGCACCGGTATCGCAATGGCGCACCCGAGCCCGCATCGAGCAGTCCGGCCGCGAACACCAACAGATGATAGACGCGATAGAAAAGCGCGATGTCGGTATGCTCAAGGAGCTAACCCGCAGGCATATCCTGCAGGCGTAGCTGAGATCGACCGCTGCTGCATACTGGAAGAGGCGCCCGGCGGGGCTTTTCGATCGCCGAGCGCCAGCAAGGGCTCGTGGTCCAGTCTCGCGCCACAAGGCCAATTGCCAATGCGTGGCTCCCTGCCCCGATCCGGACAACCGCTCCACTTCAGCGGGTTTGTCTTGCGATGACGGGAATGATGGCCGCGGCCAGAAACAGAATACCGCTATAGGTGAAGGGACTCCACCAACCGACGCCGTCGAACAGCATCCCACCTGTGAAAGCTCCCGCGGTGATTGCCGCCTGGATCAGCGCCACCAGCAGTCCACCGCCTGCTTCAAGCTGGTCAGGGATAGTGCGCGTCATCCACGTATTCCAGGCCACAGGAATGGGCGTGGCGAAGAGCCCGAACAGGCAGAGAAGTACACCAACCGCAACACCTGACGGCGCCAAAGGAATGAGCAGCAGGGCGACCGCGGCAAGTGCCGCCGGGAACCCGACGAGGACGGCGTCCAGATGCGCTCGCAACAGGAAGCCGATCAAGGAGGTACCGAGCAGGCCGAACAAGCCGATGCCGAGTAGAACGACCGAGAGTTCATTAACATCGAGCCCTGTCACATCACCAAGGACCGGCCGAAGATAGGTCGATAGCGCGAACTGGCCCATGAAGAAGAAGGACATGGCAGCCATGCTGATTGCAAAGATGCGGTCCCGCAGCAGTCCGAGGGGACCGCTACCGGCGCTCTTTGAACCGCCGGGCATCCGCGGCAGGGAAAGGAGTTGCCAGGCGAAGGCGATGATGCCTACCGGAACGACGATGAAGAAGGCACCGCGCCAGCCTACCAATCCGCCGAGGAAACTTCCCAGCGGCTGAGCGATGACCGTCGCCAGAGCCGTTCCGCCCTGCAGCATCGCAAGCGCCTTCGGAACGTCTTGTTCGGCAGCAATACGCGCAACGATGGAGGTGGACAAGGACCAGAAACCGCCGATCGCAACGCCGATCAGCGCGCGGCCGAGCATGAAAACGAGATAGTTGGGCGCAAAGGTGATCGCCAGGCCGGAGACCACCATGACGATCGTATAGGACAAGACCACTGTCCGGCGATCCAGCCGCCACAGCAGCATGTTGCTGAACAGGCTGGTGACGACTGCGAAAAACCCGGAAACGGAGATCGCCTGGCCCGCCTGACCCGCGGTAATGCCAAGCTCTTCGGCGATCGGGGTCAGCAGGCTGACGGGCAAGAATTCTGAAGCGACGAGAGTGAAGGTCATCAGCGTCAAACAGATGATTGCAGCCCATGGGCTGGCCGCACGCTCGACGGCGCGGTCATAGGTGGTTTCCATATCGATTGTCCAAAAAAATTGCTCAAAACGAGCTGTTCAAGGGATAGTCTCGATGGGACGGAGGCGCCGCCCGGATTGTGCGCGAAGCGCGCGCGTAATGTCGCCGCAGGCGATCAAGACGTCAGCGGCTGGAAGGATAAAGGTCTCTTCCTTGTAGCCTGCTCCTCACATCCTCAGCAGTGTCTTGATGGCGCTTCGCTCATCCATGGCCTTGTAGCCATGCGCGACGTCAGCAAGCGGAACCTCGAGATCGAAGACCCTTCCAGGATTGATTTGCCGGGTCATGATGAGATCGACGAGATGGGGGAGAAAGCGACGTACGGGAGCCGGGCCGCCGAGCAGGTTCTTCTGTTGGAAGAACAGCATCTGCCCGTCGAGTTCAACGCCATGCGGGACGCCGACATAGCCGATCGAGCCGCCGGGTCGGGCGCTATTGATCGCTTGCAGCATGGATTCCTGCGTACCGACACATTCAAGAACGGAATCAGCACCAACCCCTCCAGTCAGTTCCTTGATCTTCGCCACGCCTGCATCGCCGCGCTCGGTGACGATGTCGGTTGCGCCATATTCGAGGGCAAGTTCCTGACGTTGCTTGTGGCGACTCATGGCGATGATGCGTCCAGCACCCATCTGCTTGGCGGACAACACACCCATGAGACCGACAGCGCCGTCGCCGACCACGACCGCCGTGCATCCCGAAGTAATGCGTGCAGCGTCCGCTGCATACCAACCCGTGCCCAGAACGTCCGAGGCCGCAAGAAGGCTCGGGATCAAATCGTCCGATGGCATGGTGCCGGTTGCGACCAGAGTTCCGTCGGCCAGCGCGATCCGTGCATAGGGAGCCTGGGCCGCGGACATGAACTCACGATGTTCGCAAGACGACTGAAAGCCAAACTGGCAATGCGGGCACGTGTTGTCCGAAAGACAAAACGAGCCAACGACGAACTGGCCCGGCCGGATCGTCTTCACCTCGCTGCCTACTTCCACGACGACGCCGCAATATTCGTGCCCCATATGCTGCGGCTCAGTCACCGCCTGGATGCCACGATACGGCCAGAGGTCGGAGCCGCAGACACAGGATGCAGAGAGCTTGATGATGGCATCGGTCGGCTTGAGGATCTTCGGGTCCGGGACTTCTTCGCAACGAATGTCGCCGGGGGCATGAAGGACTGTTCCGAGCATGGCATGGTCTCCCGTCGGGGCGCGTTGCGCCTGTCTGTTTCGTGATCGGGAGATCAGATAGCATCACCAGATAAATCGGATTAGATAGGGTAATTTGCATGAACCTATCGAAAATTGATATTAATATGCCCTGCGATTTTAGGGTAGGACGAGGTTATGCCACGGGAAAACTTCAACGAACTGCTGGTGTTCCTGGCCGTCGCCGAGGAACGAAGCTTCACAAAGGCCGCCGCGAAGCTGGGCACATCCCAGTCGACGCTGAGCCACACGGTGAAGAAGCTTGAAGAACGTCTGGGCATGCGCCTGCTTACGCGCACGACGAGAAGCGTCGGACTGACCGAGGCTGGCGAGCGCCTGCAACAGTCCCTGTCGCCTCGTATCGCCGAGATCGAAGCGGACATCGAAGCCTTGACCGTCTATCGGGAGCGACCGGCCGGAACCGTCAAGATCACGCTTTCCAACCACGCAATGGAAAGTGTCGTTTGGCCGAAATTGTCGTCCATCCTTTCCGATTATCCCGACATCAAGTTCGAACTCAGCGTCGATGGCAGCTTCCGCAACATTGTCGAAGACGGGTTCGATGCTGGTGTCAGACTTGGCGAAAGCCTCGAGAAGGACATGATAGCAGTGCGCATTGGCCCCGACTGGAGGCTGGTGGCGGTCGGCTCTCCAGCATACTTCAAAGCCCGCCCCGTACCGCTGACGCCTCAGGAGTTGATGCGTCACAACTGTATTCGTCGACGCCTTGACCGCATCGGCGGTCTTTACGCCTGGGAATTCGAGAAGGACGGAGAGGAGATCCGGGTCAGAGTCGAGGGTCAGCTCACCTTGAATACCGACCGTGAGATGATATCGGCTGCCCTTGACGGACATGGGATCGCCTACGTTCCGGAAAGCTATGTCGAGGATCATCTGGAGGCGGGACGGCTTCAACTCGTCCTCGACGACTGGTGTCCGAAATTTGCCGGCTACTACCTTTATTATCCCAGCCGCCGACAGAACCTTCGCGCCTTCTCAGTCGTCATAGATGCCCTTCGGGAAAGAAGCTGAGGCCAGGTGCACCGTTATCAAAATGCGGACGATCCGCCACTGATCTCGCTCGTGCATAACGACAGCAACGCACCATACAGTGGTTACGGCTCAAGCCCACTGACGACCAAGTCGTGCACTGCACAGGCAGATGCCGGGCCAAACGCAATCTTACTGTTCCAACAAGGGCACGTCTCTCAGTTCCGAGTATCGTGATCAGTGAAAGCGATTGAACCCAATGACTGTCGGCAGTTCGGGTGCCATTCTTGCTTTCTCGACAGGGATCTCTTCATATCGCCAAGCTATTTCCTGCTCCGGCTTGCGCTCTTGAAAGATAGTGGCCCGTCGCCAGCCAATAGGCTTCCTCTCATAGCTGCGGCCAGGCGATCAGTGCCCTTGTTGTTGTCCGGCAAAGGGTACGGCTTCTGCAAAACTTCGAATATGCTCTTCGCATACGCAACAACCAATCGATGCGGTTCGACGCCTGCAAATCGCAAGTACCCGCAGACGTCTATAGCGGCCGGAATCAACGCTTCATGAGATGGCCGAACCCCGACCAAGGCGACGTCGGGTTTTCTCCGAAGCCATCGAACAGTTGCCTGAGATCTTCATCAGATGTCATCCGCCTACCCCCTTATGCGTAGACGTCGGTATGGAGTTCCGAAGCGTCTGGCACTGGATTGGCCTTGGCAAAATCGACTGCCTCCGCGACAATCTCCTTGATCTCCATTTCGATCAGCTTGATGTCAGCCTCTGTCGCATGTCCATCTTCAAGGATGCGGGCACGGGAACGATTGATCGGATCGTGCTCGTTCTTGACCTTTTCCACCTCCTCGCGCGGGCGGTATTTCGCGGGATCGGACATCGAATGTCCGCGATAACGGTAGGTCAGCATTTCGAGGATGAACGGTCCCTTGCCGGATCGTGCATATTCTACAGCCTTGGCGCCGGCGGCTCGCACGGCGCGGACATCCATGGCATCGACCTGCTCGCCCGGAATGTTGAAAGACAGGCCGCGCTGTGAAAGATTGAGATTTGCCGAAGCGCGCTCGATGCTTGTCCCCATGCCGTAGTGATTGTTTTCGATGACGTAGATGACAGGCAGGTCCCAGATCTTCGCCATGTTGAAGCTCTCGTAGACCTGGCCCTGGTTGGATGCCCCGTCGCCGAAATAAGTCAGGCAGACGCGGTCATTGCCGCGGTATTTGTTGGCGAAGGCAAGACCCGTACCGAGAGACGCCTGCGCGCCGACAATGCCGTGGCCACCGTAAAAGCCCTGCCCCGGTGCAAAGATATGCATGGAGCCACCCTTGCCCTTTGAAGCCCCCGCCATGCGGCCGGTCAGTTCAGCCAGCACGGCTTTGGGAGCCATGCCCGCCATCAAGGCATGACCGTGATCACGATAGGCGGTGATAACCTGGTCGCCCTCGCCGATCGTCATCTGCATGCCGACAACTACGGCCTCCTGACCGATATAGAGATGGCAGAAGCCGGCAATCAGGCCTTCCCCATACATTTGGCCGCAGCGCTCCTCGAAGCGGCGTATCAATAGCATGTCGCGAAAGGCTTTTAATTCTTCAGCCTTCGAAAAAACGAAATTCGGATCGGCATTCAGCTTGGCCATGGCATTTCCTTCATATTGAGATTAGCAGCGGCGCCAAAGCTCAAGCGCTTGAGAGCTTGAGACCGACGATCCCGCTTAGGGTGACCGCGATCCAGAAAAGCCGGGCGAAGGTCGCGGGTTCGCGGAACATCACGATACCGACGGCGATCGATCCTATCGCGCCGATACCGGTCCAGACCGCATAGGCAGTGCCTATCGGCAGCACCTGGAGCGCTTTGCCGAGGGCGTAGATAAAGGCGGCGAGCAGGCCGAAGGACAGGATGGACCAAGCCAATCGGCTATAGCCGTCGGCCATCTTCACGCTGATCGCCCAGCACACGTCGAGCAGGCCGGAGAGGATCAGCAGCGTCCAAGCCATACTCGTTCCCATACGCGTCCCCATTCCTTCATCGTCTCATCTTGCAATGCCCCCGCAAAACAGGATTGCGTCGACTTGGGCACGGGACTGAATGATAGGAGTGCCGTGGGCGAAAGACCCGTTGTCGTTTGGCAAGCCAATATTTCCGACTGGCAATGGTGATGATCGCGCTTCCACATGCCTTTGCACGACGGCAATCCAGTGCGGCCGTGCTGTCACCAGACGTGACACCCCTCTCATCGCTTGCAGCCTTGCAAACCGGAAAGGCAGCCTTGCGCGTTTGCAATACAAACCCCGCAGTTTAGAACCTATACTATATTGCGAAACTGCACGACGTGGGGCGTCGAGCGACATTGATCTTTCCGATTTGCAATATGGCATATCGGATTACCAATCAGATTTGCGAGGTAACAAGAGTGAGCGACTGGAACGAATTCAGGATTGTGCTGGCGATCGGGAGAGCGGGATCGCTTGTTGGCGCGGCAAAAGATCTGGGCCACGATCACTCGACGATTTTCCGCTGGCTGAACGCCCTGGAAAAGCGCAGAGGAGTACAGTTGTTCGATCGAACGTTAAGCCAGTATGTTCCGACCGAAGCCGGCCTGCAGATGGTCATGGCTGCCGAGCGGCTCGAAGCGGAGATCCTGGCACTCGACCGTTCGATCACCGGCCAGGACACACGCCTGTCGGGTAAGCTCAGGATCACCTCGTCCGAGACTTTGGCATACCGCATTCTCAACGAGGTGCTCGCCGGCTTTCGTCGCGAGCATGATGGCATCGAACTTGAGCTACTGGTCGATAACAGACAGCTCGATCTCCTCCGTCGCGAAGCCGACATCGCTATTCGAGCGACGCGCCCTCATGAGGGCGAGCTGTTCGGACGCAAGATCGCGTCGACGCCCTGGACCTTCTACGGCAGCAGCCTCTATCTCGCGGATCGGGGGCGCCCCACCGACATTGCCTCGCTTTCCAGCCATTCCGTAATCGGCTGGGACAGCGGTGCCGTCGCGGCGGCATCGAAGTGGCTGACGGACAATATCTCATCCCGCGCCTTCGCATATCGCTCAAGCAGCCTCATCAATCAGCTCATGGCTGTGAAGGCCGGCCTGGGACTGGCGCTCCTGCCTTGTTATCTCGGCGATCTCGAGCCTGACATCGAGCGAGTTCAGGACCCATTGGAGGAACTCACCCGGGAACTATGGCTGATTACGCACAAGGATCTACGCAACACGGCACGCGTGCGGGCTTTCTTCGATCATGTCGGCGGCGGCCTGCTTGCACGCCGCGCGCTGCTGGAGGGAGAACATGTCAGATCTCCGGTTACGGTCGACTAGGAGAATGAGCAGCCTCGTTATTTGCGCAAACCCTCTGCAACCAGTGCCGCATGTACACCGGGACGCTCGCCGATCCGCGACAGATAAGGAGCCAGATGTGGCCAGGGGCTGAGATCGATGCCCCGTCCCCTGGACCAGTTCATGATGGTGAAGCAATAGGCATCCGCAACACTGAAGCGACCGCCGACAAGATAGTCCTGCTTGGCAAGATGAGCTTCCAGGACTTGAAAACGCTCCCGCAATCTTTCCCTGGCAACATCCGCAGCCTGAACGCCATATTCGGGATGGAAAAGCCAGGGGCTGAAGGTCTTGTGCAGCTCGGAGCTGATGAAGGTCAGCCATTCCTGCAGACGATAGCGCTCGAAACTGTCCTTGGCAGGCGCCAGCATCGCTTCCGGTTTCTGATCGGCCAGATACAGCAGGATCGCAACGCCTTCGGTCAACACCTCACCATTGTCGAGTTCCAGCACAGGCACTACACCCTTTGCACTGACAGCCTTCAGATCACGGCCATCCTCGAGGCGGTGCGGTTCGCTGCCAATATCCACCTTTGCGAGATGGAGAGGAATGCCCGCCTCCACGGCAACGATGTGGGCAGCCATCGAGCACACTCCGGGCGCGTAATAGAGTTTCATTCCAACGTCTCCTGCGGATGTTTTTCGTGCCGACAGGATAGGCGCTTTGGAAACAAAAACCTGATTGGAAACTGGCAAGCGCGTGTTGTCGCTTCGCAAAGTGCTAGGTACGACGGCAAGCGATCGCAATGGCGCGTGCAACGGTCTCTGGCACCTGCGCATGAGCATCCTGTTCGCTCATCAGACCGAGAAGGCGTTCGCGATGGATGCCGCTCAAGAATAGTTCGAGCAGCGAGCGGGCGGCATGCGGCACATCGAGGCCGGGGATGGTTTCGCGATCGGATAGAAATTGGGTGAGGATAGCAAGGCCTCTTTGAAACCCGCTTTCGAAGAACGCCTCACACAGCTCAGACATACGATCCGCGACCGCAATGACGGTTCTGCCGGCAGCAATGGCGGGCTCGCCAGTCATCAGGCAGGCAAAGGCTATTCCAAAGCGAAGCAGCCATTCCCGGTCGCTTTCTTCGGTCGGATGTGTGTTGATGAGCCCTACGAAGACGCGGTCGTGGATCTCATCGCAAAGGGCGCGAAACAACGCCTCCTTGCTGTCGAAATAGGCATAGATTGTTCCTTTGGAGACGCCCGCTTCCCGCCTCAGTTCGTTGACCGAGGTACGATCATAGCCGTGTGTGAAAAACACGCGCTCGGCAGCAGCCAAAATCTGCGCGCGTTTTCTGATTTTCGTCCGAGTTTCTCCTTGTCGCATTTCCTTGTGCCAGTGCCGATACCGTTGTTTCAATCTCTCAGTTGCGCAAAGAGCATACGCGACCCAGCCGACGGAGCCGCTTGGAAGCCGGCAAGCGGAGCTTGCCACACGACAACCAGGCGATGCGAGACGCGGGATAAGATCATCCGTTAGACAGAATATGTTCGCGTTCAGCCGTGCGGCTAAACCAGTCAACAAACAGAGCGAGCGTAGCTATCACGTCGCAGAGCGCGGCGGGAACACGGCTTGCGAACACAGAATGGACGAGAGACGGAATGGGTGAAGAATCAGGGCGCACCGCAACGCCGTTGCTTGATCGGATCAAGACCCCTCGGGATCTCTGGAACCTCTCGATCGAACAGCTTCGGCAACTGGCGACAGAACTTCGTACCGAGACGATCGATGTCGTATCACAGACGGGAGGCCATCTTGGCTCGTCGCTCGCAGTCATCGAGCTGACCATTGCCCTGCATGCCGTCTTTCACACGCCGCATGACCGGCTCATTTGGGATGTCGGTCACCAGACCTACCCGCATAAGATCCTAACTGGGCGGAGGGATCGGATTTTGACGATCCGCCAGCGTGGCGGCCTTGCAGGGTTCACCGCACGCAGCGAAAGTGAATATGATCCGTTCGGTGCGGGCCATTCGTCAACATCGATCTCCGCCGGCCTTGGCATGGCCGTCGCCCGGGATCTGCGCATGGCGGAAGGTTCCGGTGGCGAACGAGCCATCGTCTGCGTGATCGGCGACGGCGCGATGAGCGCCGGCATGGCCTACGAGGCGATGAACAATGCCGGGGCGATGAAGGCGCGGATGATCATCATCCTCAACGACAACGAGATGTCGATCGCACCACCGACCGGGGCGATGAGCGGTTATCTCTCGCGCCTTGTCAGCAGCCGGAAATTCCTGACCCTTCGCGATCTGGGCCTGAAACTCGCCGGCCAGGTCTCGTCTAGGCTCGAACGCAAGGCCCGCCGGGTCGACGCAATGGCGCGGAGCATGATGACGGGATCGACGCTGTTCGACGATCTCGGCTGCTATTATATCGGACCTATCGACGGGCACGACCTTCACCAGCTCATCCCTGTTCTACGCAATGCGCGCGAGGCCGACATCGATGGCCCAATTCTGATCCACGCGGTCACGCGGAAGGGAAAGGGCTTCGCGCCGGCAGAGCGAAATCCGGAAAAGCTGCATGCGGTCGCACGGTTTGACGTCGCAACCGGTGAGCAGGAGAAGACCAAGCCCGGACCACCGAAATATCAGGATGTCTTTGCAAAAGCGCTGATTACCGAAGCTGAACAGGACCCTCGGATTGTCGCAATCACGGCGGCGATGCCATCCGGAACCGGGCTCGACAAATTTGCGGCACGCTTTCCGTCACGGTTCTTCGACGTCGGGATCGCGGAGCAACATGCAGTAACGTTTGCTGCCGGACTGGCCGCCGAAGGCATGGCTCCCTTTTGCGCTATCTATTCGACCTTCCTTCAGCGCGCCTATGACCAGATCGTGCATGACGTCGCCATCCAGCGGCTGCCGGTTCGCTTTGCAATCGATCGCGCCGGACCGGTGGGAGCCGACGGGGCGACCCATGCGGGAAGCTTCGATCTTGTCTATCTCGGCTGCCTGCCCGACATCGTGCTGATGGCGCCGGCCGATGAAGCCGAACTCGTCCACATGGTTGCGACCGCCCGCAAGATCGATGACCGTCCCAGCGCGCTGCGATATCCGCGAGGCCCCGGCACAGGCGTCCTCCTGCCGGCGAAGGCTGAAGAGCTGAGCATAGGGCGCGGCCGGATAGTGCGAGAAGGAAGCACCGCGGCAATCTTGTCGCTCGGAACACGCCTTGCGGATGCTCTGGAAGCTGCGCGTCTGCTGGAGGCCGACGGATTGTCCGTAACCGTGGCCGACGCGCGGTTCGCCAAACCGCTGGATCTGGAGCTGATCTCTCAGTTGGCTCGAAGCCATCCAGTCCTGGTGACGATCGAAGAAGGCTCGGCCGGCGGATTCGGAGCTGCTGTCATGCACCATCTGACATGGGAAGGTTTGCTGGATCGGCGGTTGGTTTTCCGGGCGATGACACTACCGGATCGCTTCATTGACCATGATAGTCAGGAAGGACAGCTCGCCGACGCCAAACTGAAGACAATGCATATCGTTGAGACCGTTCAACAGTGTCTCAAGCAATCAGTCGGCCATAGTTGACTAGGCTGTTCCGGGTGGAGATCAACAATCCGCCGATTCAGACCCTACCTCCTGGCATGATATCCAACGGGATGGGGCACACATAAGGCTTGCCTTCGGTTCTTTCTCTCCATTCCGCTCTCGCCTCAGCCAGGAGCAGCGGTGACATCATCAAGGAGAGCCCGGTTGTCGCAAGCGTCTTTGCCGCATGTGACATCGCCTTGTGGGCGGCCGCACTTTTCCCCTGCGCCACGACCTGCCAGGTATGGGGATTGGTGCCGATCGCCCAAGCAGGCGCCCAGCACTGCGCCGTAGGCACCACCCAGCTGACGTCACCGACATCGGTCGATCCCGCCCGGAAATGAGATTGCCCCTCGAATTCGCGCAAGCCCATATGCATGGGCGTCGATCCGTCGATCCTCGTGTTGGAGAAGACATCACCCTTGATCTGATAGAGCCGGATGCTGCTCCTGATTGCCTCTTCCGTAAACGTCTTCTGGATGGACCTTGCGAAAGCAAGATCCGCCTCGTCGAACGCAATCGGCCCAAGCGCGACCATGTGCTCGTGCATGGCGGTCTCGAGGGTAATGTTGGGCAGAAGACTCGTAGAGGCTGTATCGAAGGCAACCTCAACCTCTGTCTCCGTCATCATGGCTGCACCGCGCGCGACCTTCTCCACGCGTCTGGCAAGATCGAGGGCCTGCGGCATTTCCGGAGCTCGGATCAGATAGAGAACTTCGGCCCTGGCTTGAACGACGTTTGCAGCCTTGCCACCCGCATCGGTGATCGCATAATGCACACGGCAATCCTGCGGCATGTGCTCGCGCAGGAAGTTGACACCGACATTCATCAGCTCGACCGCATCGAGCGCCGATCGCCCGAGATGGGCGGCGTTCGACGCATGAGCGGCAATACCCTTGAAGCGATAGTAATATTCGAGGACGGCAAGGTTATTGGTTGAGCGGACACCGTTGAAAGGCGCCGGGTGCCAGGTCAGCGCGGTATCGACATCGTCGAACAGGCCGGCACGCACCATGAAGGTTTTGCCAGAGCCACCCTCCTCGCCAGGGCAGCCATAATAGCGAACGGTTCCTGGAAGATTGTTCGCCTTCATATACTTGGCAAGGGCGATCGCCGCCATCAGCGAACCGACGCCAAGCAGGTTGTGGCCGCAGCCATGTCCTGTGGCACCGTCGATCATGGCTTCATGCGCAGCTACATTTGCGACCTGGCTCATGCCGGCCAGCGCGTCGAATTCCCCCAGGAAGGCGATGACGGGCTTACCGGCACCAAAATCGCCGACGAAGGCCGTATCCATGCCCGCAACTCCGCGCCGCACGGAGAAACCATTGTCTTCAAGCGCCCTTGCGAGAACTTCCGACGAACGCGTCTCCTCGAATTTCAGTTCGGCAAAATCCCAGATGCTGTCGCTGAGCTTCGTGAAATCCGGCTTCATCACCTCGATCGCTTCGGCGATCGCCATCACGGCCTCATGATTCATGGCATGTCCTCGCATTGCAATTCACCCTTTCGGCAAGGCGTGGCGCATCGCCCGGCGATCGGGCGCCGGACAATGCTCTAGAGAATGGCTTTCCGCGCTGGCTGCGGAAGAGGCAGGCGGACCGTCAGTCGACCGAGACTTCCCAAAGGCGCGCGTTCGACTGCCAGACCGGCTGACCCTTCAGCTTTTTGGTAGCACCCCATACATCGACCATGTCGTAGAGGAAGATGCCCGGTACATCCTTCAGCATCAGCTCGTGGAATTCGTCGAAGATCTTTTGTCGCTTTGCCTGATCGGCCTCGACGTAGGCGGCCTTCATCAACTCGATCGCCTTCGGGTTATCCCACATCAGCGAGGCATTCTTGTCCTTGTCGCCGACGTAGAAGGAGTACATCAGCGCCGGATCGAGACGCGGCGCCACCGACTGCGAAATGATCTGATAGTTGCCGGAACGACGGCGATCGACCTGGGTCGCGTAGTCGAGCACCTCGATCTGCACGTTTAGACCAATCTGCTGCAGCATGGCCTGCGCCATAACAGCGACCGGAAAGCTCGGCACGTTGCCGCGCTTGTTGGCGATAATCGAAATCGGTTCGCCCTTATAACCCGCGGCATCGAGCTCTTTCTTTGCTGCCTCTAGGTCATAGGGCAGACGCTTCTTCTGCGTCGCGTCGAAATAGACTGAATCTTGCGACACCATCGAGCCATTTGCCTCGCCGGTCCCGTTCGATGCGGCGGCGACGAGCTCATCGAGATCGAGCGCCATGGCCATGGCGCGACGCACGCCCGGCTTGCCGAGCACCTTGTCCCGCGTCTGGATGTAGAAGAGGTTCTTGCCGTTGTTGCGCGCCACGATGAGCTGCATCTTCGGATTTGTCTTGAATTCGGGAATGAGATCCGGCGAGAGTTCGGCCGTGTCGAGCACGCCCGACTCCAGGCCGGCCTTTACAGTCGAAGGATCGGGGATGACCATGAACTTGATGCCGTCGGCAAGCGGCCGCTTGGAGCCGACCATGCCGTCCGGCTTGCCGTCGTTTGGCGGCGAAACGTAATCGGCGAATTTCTTCAGGTGAATATACTCGCCCTTCTTCCATTCATCCCACATGAAGGGGCCGGTGCCGATCGGCTTGATGAAACTGCCGTCCGCAGCGACGGAATCCGGCGAGATCATGCCGGTATAGCCGCACTCAGGACGTGACATCAGGCCTAAGAAAACGGCCGACGGCTTTTCGAGCGTGATTTCGACGGTTGATGCATCGACTGCTTTGACGCCTGTCACATGCGCGGCGCCGCCTTGGGCAAAATCCGAGAGGCAGGTCCATTTCGTCTCGGGCTTCAGGTAGCGCGTCCAGTTCCAGACCACATCATCCGCCGTCAGCAGCTTGCCATTGTGAAATTTGACATCGGTCCTGAGCTTGAACGTATAGGTAAGCCCGTCGGCGGAGGTCTCGAAGCTCTTGGCAAGCAGCGGCTTGACTTCGCCGCCATTGTTGTAGCCGACGAGCCCCTCGACGATATGCAGAATGACACCGTCGGTATTGCCGTCGCGGTTCACGCCCGGATTGTTGCTGCGAAGGTCGGAACTCTGCGCAACAGTGATATCGCGCGCCGCTGCGACATGTGCCAATGCGAGCACGGCCGTGCCTGCGAGAAGAAGCTTTTTCATTGTTCTACCCTCTTTTCTGTCGTTCTTCGTCATGGTGCAAACCCGTCCCAACAGGCGCGGGACAGCCTGCCGATGGTCTCCAGCGCCATCGTATATCCCGGTGTGCCATCCGGCATGACAAGCGGCACCTCATCCGTATAGGCGGAGATGATGTAAGACGGCGCACCGTCGCGATAGACGATGCCCGCATTCATGCGGCCACGCTTGCCGGTGCCGCCCTTGTGGGCAACGACAGTGCCAAACGGCAGGCGCGATGGAATGGCATAACGGAGAATCTGGTTCTTCAGTGTCTGCAGCGCATAGGCGCAAAGTTCGGCAGAGACGCCGAGCTTTTCCCGGACAGTCGATGACGTCTGCGCATCGAGGATCATCTGCAGGAGCACGGCCTGGTCGCGCGCGGTTGTTGTCGTTACCGATTTCAGCGCATGATCCGGCGATAGCGCAAGCGGCGGGATCAGGAAACGGTGATGCGTGCCGGCTAGGCCGATCGACTTGCAATAGCCATCTACTTCTTCGAGCATCAGCCGTTCGAACACCATCTTGGTGCAGACATTGTCGCTCAACACCATCATACCGGTGATGGCATCGCGCAGCGAGATGACGATGCCGGGCGTCAGGTAGCGGAACATTCCCGAGGCTACTTCCTCGGCAAAGCGCGCTTCATAGGTGATCGGCTCGTCAAGATCGAGACGTCCTTCCTGCGCCGCCTTCAGCGCCGCCATCATGATCGAGGTCTTGCGGGTGCTTGCCGAAGGGGTTTCATCGTCCGCACCACGCTCGATCGTCTCGCCGGTCAGAAGATTGCAGATCGCAAAGCGGGTAACAAAGGGCTGCGCATCGCAGATTTCCGCGAGCCGTTCGGCAACCGAAGCGAAGTTGGAGGGAGTGCTCACATCAATTCTCCAGGCGCCATTTGAGTGTCACGCCGCCCTTGTCATTCTGATCGAGAGCGGGAATGGCCGAAAGGAGCCGGCGCGTATAGGCTTCCTTCGGGTGATCGAAAATCGCATCGCGGTCACCTTCTTCGATGATCCGCCCGTCCTGCATGACGACGACCCGGTCGGCGACCTGTTCGACGACGCCGAGGTCGTGGCTGATGAACAGGCACGAGAAGCCGTAGCGCTTCTGTAGATTGGAGAAGAGATCCAGCACCTGAGCCCTGACCGTGACATCGAGCGCGGAAACCGGCTCGTCGGCGATCAGGAAGCGCGGCCGTCTGGCGATGGCGCGGGCAATTGCAACGCGTTGGCGCTGGCCGCCGGACAGTTCATGCGGATAGCGGTTTGCATAGTCGCCGCCAAGTCCGACCTCCTCCAGCGTTTCCAGTGCCCGCTTTCGCTTGGCGCTGCTGTCGAGATCCGGCACGAGCCTGAGTGCCTCTTCGACCAATGCCAGGATCGTCATGCGCGGATCGAGCGACGAATAGGGATCCTGGAAGACCATCTGGCAGTTCAGGCGATAGTCGCGCCAATCCTTATCGCGCGACCGCCCCTGGAAAAGGATCTCGCCGTCACTCTCCTTGACCAGACCGGCAATCGTCCGGCCAAGCGTTGTCTTGCCGGACCCTGATCCGCCGACGAGCGCGACGACTTCGCCCTCATGGATATCGACGCTGACGCCATGCAGCGCGCGCTTCGGCTTGCCCGTCTTGAGCAGCGATTTGCGGCCGGCATAATCGACCACGACATTGCGCGCGGAAACCATCGGCGTCTGCGAAGCATCGATATCTCGCGTTTCGCTGCGGAACGGCAGAGAAGACAGGAGCTTCCTGGTATAGGCATGCTTTGGCGCATCGAGGAGATCCTCCGTGCGCTCCTGCTCGACAACTGCGCCCTTCTCCATCACAACGATGCGGTTCGTATAGCGCGCCACCATCGGCAAATCGTGACTGATCAAAAGAACGGCCGTCCCTTCGGCCCGCGTCAATTCGACCATCAGTTCCATCACGTCGCGCTGGATGACGGCGTCGAGCGCCGTGGTCGGCTCGTCCGCAATCAGAAGCGCCGGCTTCAGGAGCATGACGGAAGCAAGCATGATGCGCTGACGCATGCCGCCGGAAAACTCATGCGGATAGGAGGTGAGCGCGCCCTCCGGATCGCGGATTCCGACACGCTTCAACATGTCGAGAATGCGTATGCGGCGCTCATCGGGCGAGAGCCTGGTGTGGAGAACGAGCCCCTCCTCCAACTGCCGCCCGACCGTCATGGATGGGTTGAGCGATGTCATCGGCTCCTGGAAAACGACCCCGATCTCCGCACCGCGGAGATTGCGGAGCTCCCCGTTCTTCATCGCCAGTACGTCGCGTCCTTTGTAGATCACGGAGCCGCCGACGACGCCGATCGCCTGCGGCAAGAGCGATATCAGTGCACGGGTCGCGAGCGTCTTGCCGGATCCGCTCTCGCCGACAATGCCGAAGATCTCGCCAGCCGCGATATCGAAACTGACGTCCTTGACGACCCTGTGGCCTGATCTTGCGACCTCGAGCGAAAGGCCGCGAACACTGAGAAGCGTGTCCCCTGTCGTTTCAGATGTCATTTCAGCCCCCTCATGCGCGGATCGAGCTTGTCACGGAGGGCATCGCCCAGGAGATTGACGCCGAGCAGCGTCAACGCGATGCAAAGGCCGGGGAAGAGACCAAGCCAGACGGCCTGCTGGATAAGTGGGCGGCCGGCTGCCAGCATGTTGCCCCAGGTGGGAGCCGGCGGCGGCACGCCGAGGCCCAGGAACGACAGCGCGCTTTCCGACAGAATGGCCCAACCGAACATGGACGTCGCCAGCACCGTTATCGGTGCCAGGCAATTCGGCAGGACGTGGCGGAACATCGTATAAAGTTCGCCATTGCCCATCACCCGCGAGGCTTCGATGAACTCGCGCTCGCGCAGGGAAAGAACCGCGCCGCGAACGACACGCGCCATCGACGGCGTATAGGCAATGCCGAGCGCGAAGATAATGCCGTATTGATTGGCTCCGAAGACGGCGAGCAGTCCGAGCGCCAGGAGAATGCCAGGGAAGGCGAGCAGCGCGTTGTTGATCGCCATAATCACACCGTCCACCCAGCCGCGGGCATAGCCGCTGACAAGTCCGATCAGGGTGCCGCAGACGGTTGCCAGAAAGACCGTGAGCGCGCCGATCCAGACGCTTGCGCGCGCGCCGACCATCAGGCGGCTCAACACGTCCCGGCCGAATTCGTCGGTTCCGAGAGGATGGGCGGCGCTCGGTGCGGCAAGCCGCGCCGTAAACGAAAGTTTTGTCGGGTCAAAGGGCGTCCAGAACAGCCCGACCGCGGCGGTAATCAGCAGGATGGCAACGAGGATGCCGCCAACCAGGCCGTTGATAGTAAGCTTCTTCATTCGGCAACCACACGCGGATCAAAGAGGGGATAGAGAAGGTCGACGACGACATTGACGAGAACGTAAGACAACGCGACGAACAGCAGGCAGCCCTGAATGACCGGGTAGTCACGCGCGAAAATGCTGTCGACCATCAGACGTCCGAGACCGGGTATGGTGAACACCGTCTCGATCACGGCAATGCCGCCGAGCAGGTTGCCGAGGATCAGGCCGATCATCGTCCAGGTGGGACCGAAAGCATTCTTGAAGGCATGGCGCCAGAGGACAGCGCTTTCGGAAAGTCCCTTTGCCCGGGCGTGGGTGATGTAATCGAGACGCAGCACTTCCAATGTCGAGGCACGGGCCATGCGGATCAATACGCCCATCTCATGAATGACAAGCGTCATGATCGGCAGGACGAGATAGAGCAGGCCGCCGACGACATTATCGCCGATCGACACATAACCCAGAACCGGCAACCAGCCGAGCTTAAGACCGAAGAAGAGGAGGAGTAGCAATCCCAGCCAGAACGTCGGAATGGAAAGCACCACCGTCGCGGTTCCGATGAGGGCCAGATCCGTCAGACTGTTCTGGCGCCATGCCGCGATCACGCCCGCCGGCACGGCGATCAGGCTCGCCAACAAAACGGCAATGACCACGATCTCGGCACTGACGAGAAAGCGCGATGCGACAAGCGGCAACACGGCCTCGCCGTTGACGATCGATTTGCCGAAATCGCCCTGCAGCACATTGCCGGCCCAGATGATGAACTGCTGCGGCATCGACTGGTCGAGACCGAGTTCGGTGCGCATCGCGGCGATCTGATCGGGTTGCGCCATATCGCCGAGCATCAGCGCGGCCGGATCGCCCGGGATCAAACGGATCAGTGCAAATACGGTAACGGAGACGAGCACGATCGTCGGAACCGCCATCACCAGACGGCTTAAGATAAATCTCAGCATTCTTTCCCCACGATTGGATGCCGCTTTTCTTCGACCGCCATCGACTTCATTGCGAGGAACTATGACGGATTGCAGAAACAGGCGCAATATTATGCAGTTTTGTCATAGTCTTATGCAGAGTCTGACGCGTTTTCCCATTCGATTTTCGACGCCATATGGGGCCGAGGGAATTCCTATCCGTTCTCTTGAGAAAGCTGGATCTGCCTCTTCAATGCGTCGCTCAGCGCCTGGGCGGCAATGGAGAGCGGAACGCCGGCAGCCTTGGCGAGCCCGAACGCCTGTGTGGAGCGCGGCACAAAGGGACGATGAACGACGGGAAGGTGGCGGTAGAGATTGGCGTAGAAGCTGCTGATGATGGTCACACCCAGGCCATGCGCCACGTAGGAACAAGCGGAGCTATTGGTGTGGGTTTCTATCTTGATCATCGGCTTCACCCCAGCGCGTGTGAAGGCCTGATCGAGCGCCATGCGGTTCGGCCTCTGCCGCCCGATCAGGACAAGGGGTATGTTGCGCAGGTTCTTGACGGTGATTTCATCGAGCGCGGCGAGTGGGTGATCCTTCGGAACGACGCAGACGCTTTCACCGCTTGCGACCTTTTCGATTTCGATGCCCGGTCCGATCTCGCCTTCCATCCTCAGGAAACCAAGATCGATCACCCGCTCCTCGACCAGCTTGCTGATGGCCATGGTTGAATCGAAGAATGTTTCGATGCGAACGCCGGGAAAATCACGCACGTAGTCGATCAGCATCGCGGGCGCGAAATTTTCCCACATGCTGCTCGGAAGCCCGATGCGAACAATATCCGGCCCCGAGGCGCCGTTGCGCAGATCCTCGGCATGACCGGACATGCGCTCGACGGCGAGGAGGATGTTTTCGGCATCGCGCGCGAGAACCATCGCCTCCGGCGTCGCGATCAATCTCCCCTTGTCACGGACGAAGAGCGTGATGGCCAGATCGCTTTCAAGTTGCTGCAGCATGCGGCTTACGCCGGACTGACTGAACCCCATGGCCTTGGCCGTCGCGATGGTGGAACCGGTCGCAAGAAGTGTGCGCAGCACCTCCAATTGCTTGATATTCATCGATCCCCCCAACAGCCAATTAAGACCTCCTTACCTCATAATTAGGAAAGAAGGTGTCTACAAATCCTGCGGCCATTCATGGATCTACTCAGTGATTGCCGCCCTGGTTCCGGCGATCATCATAATCGGGGTCATCATTGAGGTCTGAGAGACTTCCGGTTGATCGCAATCACGCCGGCGCCGATGTCGTGTTGTCTCACCGGCGCGCAGGACGAGATACTTCTTCTCGAACTCAGTTGTTTTCTGCGTGGCTGCTTGGCGTAAACAAGGCCGATTTTGCGGCCTCATTGCCGGAACGTTTCATAAGACACGACAATGCCGCGTTACCACGGCATTTCCCAGATCGGTCGCAAGCTCAAAGCGAACCTGAATATAGCCAGACGACATCGCCAATGATCCGCGCTGGAAAGCGATGGTCCTTGTCGCTGTCACTCGGATTGGTCACTTCAAGCCCGTTGTTCGCAACCCTTAAGCTGCGAGCAACGCGACATTACCCGAGATTTCGCTCACGAGGACGTGAGCGAATATCCCTCCTGCAGGTCGTCGATTACGGTCCCGTTGATCGCGACCGAATATCCGCCCGTCGCATCCACTTTCGAAACCGAGATTTCGTATCTACCGCTGGGAAGTTCCAGCCCGGCCGAGAAGCCGTCCCAGCCCGCCGGCAGGACAGGCTTGACGTGCAGCCGACCGTTCTCTGTGCGGATGCCGAGGATGCCCTCGATCGCGGTTCGATAGAACCATCCAGCCGAGCCGGTATACCAGCTCCAGCCACCACGGCCTTTAAGGTCGCCTTCGCCATAAACATCGCCGGCGATCACATAGGGCTCGACGCGATAGGTTTCCGCAGAGGATTTATCGAGCGCGTGGTTGATGGGGTTCAACATGTCGACAGCGCGCCAAGCGTCTTCGCCTCGGCCCATCCGGGCAAGCGCAAGGGCCGTCCACATGGCGGCATGGGTATACTGGCCGCCGTTTTCGCGCACGCCCGGCGGGTAGGCCTTGATCACACCGGGATCATTGACCGGCTTGACGAAGGGCGGCGTCAGCAGGCGGATGAGCTTACCCTCGTCATCGACCAGCTTGTCGAGGACAGCGTTCATGGCCATGCTGCTGCGGTCGGCATCGCCCTCGCCAGAGAGCACGCTCCAGGATTGAGCAATCGAGTCGATCTTGTCTTCTGCCGACTGGCTAGATCCAAGAGGCGCGCCGTTGTCGTAATAGCCTCGGCGATAATATTCACCATCCCAACCGGCCGTTTCGATCGCGGCCTTTAGCTTTGCCAGATGATCCGACCAGCGGCCGGCGCGTTGCTTGTCGCCGCGCGTTTCGGCATAGGCGATGAAGCGACGCAGAGCGCCCGCGAGGAACCAGGCGAGCCAGACGCTCTCACCGCGGCCAGCGATGCCGACGCGATCCATCTTGTCGCACCAGTCACCGCTCATCATCAGCGGCAGGCCGTTGACGCCCGTGCGCTTGATTGCAAGATCGAGGCCGAGGGCGGCATGCTCGTAGAGCGATGCGGTCTCATCGGAAACACGCGGCTGCAGGAAGGCATCGTACTGGCCGGGGCTGAGTTGCGCACCTTCTACGAAAGGCAGCATCTCGTCCATGATCGAGCTGTCACCGGTCGCCGTGCAATATTGGTCGACGGCGTAGGCGAGCCACACCGGATCGTCGGAGATGTTCGTGCGAACGCCCGCACCGCTATCTGCCAGCCACCAGTGCTGGAAGTCGCCTTCCGCGAACTGACGACGGCCGGTATTGAGGATCTGCTTGCGTGCGATTTCAGGCGAATGCAGCAGGAAGGCCAGCGAATCCTGCAGCTGGTCGCGCAGGTTCCACGCACCGCTCGACTGGTAGAAGGCGGTGCGGGCCATGATGCGGCAGCTATAGGTCTGGTAGGGCAGCCAGCTGTTGACCATGAAGTCGAGCCGCTGATCCGGAGTCGAGACACGCGTCTTGCCGGTGAAGGTCTTCCAGAACTCGCGCGTCTTCTCAAGAACGTCGCCGAAGCCGACGGAGCGGATGTTGGCGATCAGCGCGGCGGCTTCTTCCTGCGAGGCGGCGTCACCCATATAGAAGCAGATATCGCGTTCTTCCCCCGGCTCGATCGTCAGATCGAACGCCATGGCGGCTGCCGGATCGCCATCGAGATCGACGGCGTTGGATAGCCGCGAGCCGGCCGAGACCGTGCGCGGTTGCTGGATCGTTCCGTGCCGGCCGATGAATTCACGGCGGCTGGTGGAGACGCTCGACGGTGTTTCACTTGCCGCAAATGCCGCAACACGCGTCCCGAAGCTTACGCTGAACGGATTTTTCGCAAAGACCGCTCCACTCGCACTGTCGAAGCTCGATATGATGAAGGGCTTGCTCTTGGTCGGGTTATTGCCGAGAATCCATTCGGCATAGCCGTAGAGACGCAGCTTGCGTGCTTCACCCGCATCATTGCGGATGCGCAGCTGCGTCAGCTTGACGGGCTTTTCCATGTCGAGCGTCTGGGTGACCTCGAGGGAAATTTCGTCCTGGACCGTCGAGAAGACCGAGTAACCAAGCCCGTGACGGGCTTCGAAACGCGTATCTGCGCGCTGCGCCAGCGAGGCGTACGGCACGATGACGGAGCCACGGTCGAGATCCTTCAAATAGAAGGCCTCGCCCGGCCGGTTGGTCACCATGTCGTTGGTCCAGGGCGTCAGCTGATGGTCGCGGGAGTTCTGGCTCCAGGTGAAGGCGGCACCCTCCGCCGAAACATGGAAGCCGAAACTCTCATTGGCGATGATGTTGACCCACGGATGCGGCGTCTGCTCGCCGCCGGACAGGCGCACGACATATTCGCTACCATCGGCCGCAAAGCCGCCATAGCCGTTCCAGAAGGCCAGATCGCTGCCGTCGACGGGCAATGCTCCGGCAACATCGCGCACCATGCGCGGCACCAGAGTGGAATCGCCCCACTGACCAAGCAGCGCAGGCGAACCGGAAACGGAACGGGCCTTTTGCACCTGGTCGATGAGGCTACCGTCACGACCACGCATCACGACGCGCGAGGCGGCGATGATGGCGTCATAGGCTTCCGGAGTGGTCAGATCCTTGCGCAGGACATAGATGTTGCGCTGGATGCCGGCGACTTCGCTGGCGTGACGTGCCGCGTCACAGAGCTGGTCGATGGTGCGCTGCATTTCGGCAGCCGCCTCACCGGCGCGCTCGTTGAAGATAACGAGATCGACCTCGACCCCGCGTGATTGCAAGAGGCCCTGTGCACGCAGCAATTCCTTGACGAGATCCGTGCCAAGTTCGTCGGTAATGCGCAAGGTCATCAGCGGCGCATCGCCGGACAATGTCGCGCCCCAGAGGACGGACTGCGAATTGAGCCCCTCGCGGACCGCCTTGTTGTCGGCACGCAACGCCATATCCGGATAGATGATGTAGCGGGCGAAGCGCTGGTAGGCGGCCGCCTCCTTGGAATTGACGCCGATCTGGCGCAGCTGGCTCTGCGTTCTCGTCCACGCCTGAACGAGCCCTTGAGCAAAGCTTTCCGGCTGGCGATAGTGCTCAACCGCCGCTTCAAGTTCGGCGCGTTCGGCCGCAGCAATGGTCCAGAAGGTTACGCTGACCTTCTCACCGGCCGGCACGCGAAGCGTCCGGCGGAGCGACAGGCAGGTATCCATCGTGAAGCCGCTGGAATTGGAAAGTTCCGCGCCGGCGTCGAAGGCCGCAGCTTCCGTCAGCGTGCGGCCGCGTCCAAGGAAGCGCATGCGGTCCGTCTCATAATGAGTCGGCAAATCTTCGCCCGAGGTATCGACGATCAGATGGGCAATCGCGATTTCGGGGTCCGTCACACCGCGCTTCTGGCGCTCTACGAAGATCGCATCGCCGGAAGCGGCGATTTCGGTCTTGAGGAACATGCGGGCGAAGACCGGGTGACCGGTATCGACGGCATCGAGCGTTGCCACGGGCTCCATGTAGGACGTGACTTCGATAAGCCGGTCTTCCGTGCCGGTATTGCTGATCGTCAGGCGGCGGCCTTCGGCATCGTGATTGCTGGCAACGAAGACTTCCATTTCGCTCGTCAGCTCGCCGACGGTCTTGATGAACTCCGCCTTGTCGTCGCTGAAGCTTACCCGAACGTGCTCGTTGGCGATCGAACGCGGCTCTGCCGTGGCGGACCACCATTCGTTCGCTGCCGTATCGCGCATGAAGACGAACGACCCCCAGCGATCCTCGGTCGGATCGGCGCGCCAGCGATTGACGGAGAGGTTTTTCCAGCGGCTGTAGCCCGAACCGGTCGCCGTCAGCATGGTCGAGTAACGGCCGTTCGACAACAGCAGCAACTCGCGCTCGCGCGATGCCGGGTCTTCGAGGCGGCGCACTTCGGGACGCATCAGATCGCCCTGAATTGTCGCGGGCGCATCGGTTTCGTGCTTGGCGGCCATGACGGGAATGTCGCGCGGCGCCTTTTCCTGCAGCAGCAGTTCTGCAGCCTCGATCACGGGATCGGCATGGAACAGCTCTCGCAGCATGCCGTCGAAAGCCACGTTGGCAACGGCGGCAATCGACATGCCATGATGGTGCGCATAGTAATTGTAGACCACCGCGCATTGCTTGCCTTCGGGCACGCGGCTTGCCGTGAAGTCGACGGCATCATGGAAACCATACATGCCGAGCGCGCCGACGGCCCGCAACCGGTTGAGGTTTTCGAGGGCCGCGACCGGATTGTACTGGCTAGCCAGCAGCGAGGCATAGGGAGCGATGACGGCGTTCTGTCCGAGACCCCGCTTCAGGCCGAGCGTCGGCACCCCGAAATTGCTGTACTGATAGTTCATCTGGTGATCGCGGGCGTTGAAGGCCGCTTCCGAGATGCCCCACGGCGTGCCAAGCTTGCGCGCATAGTTCATCTGTTCGAGAACGATCAGATTGTTGGTCTGGTTGAGAATCCCGCCGCTGCGCTCCTGCATGACGAGGGGCGGCATCAGATATTCGAACATCGAGCCCGACCAGGAGACCAGCGCACCGCGGGTGCCGACGGGCACGACATGGCGGCCGAGCTTGTACCAGTGCTCGGTCGGCAGATCACCCTTTGCGACCGAAAACAGGCTCGTCAGACGCGCTTCCGAGGCGAGCAGATCGTAGCAGGCAGCATCCACTTCTTCCGTCTCGACGCGGAAGCCGATCGACAGCAGCCGGCGCTCCGGACGGTAGAGGAAGCTGAAATCCATGTCGAAGGCGATTTCGCGGGCGCGATTGCCAATCCGGGTCAACCTTTCGCTGATGTCAGGCGCCTGCGTGGGATCGAAAGCCTTGTCGACCTGGTGAAGTTCGCAGGTTTCGACCAGCTTTTCCGCCCAATGGACGACCTCGTCGCTCCGCGTGGTCTTGACTTCCCTATCGAGGCTTCCGGCAAGCTCGCGGATTTCCCGCGCCTGCCCGGCGAAGCGTTCAATGAGACCGGAGGAGAACTCCTTCTCGCCCTTGCCGGTCGCAACCGCCGCTTCAAGCTCGGCGATACGGCCGTCAAGGCGGTCGTGAAGCGATCGGTTCGAGCGGGTATCGTCATCGAGCTCGGAAAGTACTTCGCGCAGAATTGCTGCGACATCGCCGATGCCGTCCAGATCGGTATGGATATGGGCAAGAGGAGACTGGGCCCAGATGCGGCACGCCGATGAAACGGCAATCAGGTGACCGGCAAAATTGCCGCTGTCGACCGACGACACATATCTGCGGCCGAGCGGCTTCAGCGTGTCGGTATGATACCAGTTAAACAGGTGCCCGCGATATTTCTCGAGCTTTTCAACCGTCTCGATCGTCTGCTCGATGCGCTCGACCGCTTCCACGAACGAGATCCAGCCGAAGCGACGCGCCGAAATGACCGACAGCAGATAGACGCCGATATTGGTCGGGGATGTACGCATGGCGACGACGGCATGCGGCGTCTGCTGAACGTTGTCGGGTGGCAGGAAATGCTGATCGGGAACGACGAAGTGGTCGAAATAGCGCCAAGTGCGTCTTGCGATCTTGCGCAACTCGTTGCGAACCTGATCGGGAACGACGAGACGGTCTTCCGTTTCCGCCGTCTGGCTGACGAGCCAGGCGATGGCTGGCGACAGCGCCCAGAGAACGACGAAAGGAAGCCCTACCAGCCAGGCAATGTCGCCGGAAGAGGCGGCGAAGATCAGCGCCAGAATGGCCAAAAGCGGCGCGCGCCACATGACCTTGTAGTGGCCGAGGATCGTGGTCTGGGCCATGGCCTGCGCGCTTGCCGCAGTACGCCACTGCAGCATCAGTTTGCGGCTGACGAACATGCGGTAGAGCGAACGGACGATCGCATCGGCCATGACACATGCGATATCGGCAATGAAGATGATGCGCAGCGCCACCTGGGCATTGGCATTCTCGATGTCTTTCCAGACAGTATGGAGATGCGCCTGCAGGATGATGTCGCTGGTTCGCGGAATGATACCGTTGATCAGCGACAGCGTCGGAGCGACGAAAAGGCTGAAGATCAGCAGAATCTGCCAGACGAGCGCGCCGAGAGGATCCATCCAGTACCAGCCGAGCACGGACGCCAGGAGCCATGCGATCGGGGTCAGCGAGCGGCGCAAATTGTCGAGCATCTTCCAGCAGCCGAGCGCGGTGATGCCGCGGCGGTCGTCGAAAATGTAGGGAATAAGCTGCCAGTCGCCGCGTGCCCAGCGATGCTGACGCGAGACTTCGACTTCGTAGCGGATCGGGAAATCCTCGACGAGCTCACAGTCGGTCACCAGTCCGCACCGTGCCATCGAACCTTCGAGCAGGTCGTGGCTCAAGATGGAGTTTTCGCTGATCCGGCCCTTCAGCGAGGCTTCGAAGGCATCGACGTGATAAAGGCCCTTACCGGTGAAGCTACCTTCGCCGGTGATGTCCTGATAAACGTCGGAGACCGCGAAGACGTAAGGGTCGAGACCGCGATTGACCGAGAAGACGCGCTGGAAGGCGGATGCGTCCTTGCCCGTCGTCAGCGACGGCGTCACCCGCGGCTGCAGCACGCCGTAGCCATCCACGACGCGCTGTTTCTTGTCGTCGAAAACCGGGCGATTGATCGGATGGTGCATCTTGCCGACAAGCTTCGTGACGGTATCGCGGACAATGCGCGTATCGCTGTCCAGCGTCATGACATACTTGACGTCGGCCGGAACCACATCGAAGCCCGCAATAAAGCTCGTATCCGGGCTGCCGCGCAACAGCATGTTGAGTTCATGCAGCTTGCCGCGCTTGCGCTCCCAACCCATCCAGACGCCTTCGGCCGGGTTATGCTGTCGGCGGCGATGGAGGAGATAGAAGCGCTGCTTGCCCTCTTCCGAATAGCGAGATTCCAGTTCGGCGATCTTGCTGCGCGCGTAATCGAGAACTTCGAGATCGCGCGCGGTCTGTTCTTCTTCGGCATCCGGCCAGTCGGTCAGGAGCGCGTAATAGATTTCACCGCGGGCATTGGCGAGATAATGCACCTCAAGATTGCGAACGAGTTCATCGACATGCTCACGCTTGCCGATCAAGGAGGGGATGGTAACAAGCGTGCGCGCGTCCGCAGGCAATCCCTTCTTGAACTCATAGCCGACGAGACGATCCGGCGTGATGAAGAACGTCGCAAAGAAATTGAAGAGGCCGGTTGCGCCCTCTGATGCCGGAAGGGCGAACATCAGCAGCAGAGCAATGGTCGCAAAGAGCGGCATGCCTGTGTCGACGAACACCCATTCGACCAGAATCAGCGCCAGCAGTGTCAGGAGAAGTACGGGAACGGCGATCGATAGCCAGTTTAGCTTGCGCACCATCCGCATGAACCGCAGGCCGAGCGTCGGCCTAAAACCGATCTCCGCCTCCAGCGCCGGACGCCCACTGCCGACGAAATAGTAGCCGACATTGCTCGCAGATCCGCCCCTGCTCTCACTTTTTGCACGGTCGGTCAGCCGGACGGCAGCCTCGGCGATATCCATTTCCGTCTTATCGGAGCGCTTTGCGAGCTTTTCGATCTGGCGGCGGTAGCTGTTGCGAGATCCGGAATCGAGCTCGGCATAATCCGTCTGCTGCCAGAGCAGCTTGTCGATGGTGCTGACCTCCTCGACCCATTCGGACCAGTCGGTGTCGTTGATTTCGCGCAGGCTCTTGATGATGCTGCCCATCAGCGCATTGGCTGCGCCAAGACGGGTCTGCTCGGCCGTCATGACGGCTTCCGCATCCGTTCCCTTGGCGGAGAGCTTGCCTTCAAGCCAGTTCAACGCAGCTTCCGTTGGCTCGAGCGCATTGCGAAGACGATAATGCAACTGCGTGACGAAGGTCGTGTCGTCGACGTTGGCGGCCAACGTCTCCAGATATTGCGCTGCGCCAGCATCGCCGAGCGAAATCACCTCTGTGGCCGCCGCATTCGCGGCCGCGCGCATTTCACGGCTCTTGTCGATTTGCGATGCCACCCGGCGAAGATTGTCGATCAGTACGTAGCGCACGAGCGAGGGCAACGCCCAGAGTTCGCCGATCCGCAAGGTCTCGCGATCCTGGAACCCTTCCGTGACGGCCGTCATACCGGCATTGCTGATATTGCTGTGCGCATGCGCCATGTAAAGCCAGGCGAGTGCGAGAGTGCGTGGCACCTCCGTGCCGTCAAGCTTGATCTTGCGCAGTTCGCGATAGAACTTTTTCGGAAAATCGCGACGAACTTCCTGGATCGCTTCTTCGACGATGTAATGATTGTCGAGCAGCCACTCGGCGGCCGGCGTGATGCTCTCGCCGGCGTCGACATCCATGGCAGCGGCGCGATAGACCCTGAGAATCTCGGTCTCGTTCTCTTTATGCCGCAGATAAAAATCGAAATCTCTGAACTGAACGAGATCCAGCGTATGGCTCTCGGCAAATTTTGCAGCCCGCACCCTCAACTGCTCGTTTGATAGAAGAGCGGCACGGATTCCAAATTCGCGATCCGAATGAACCATCTGGGAAATTGAAGCAGAATCGTTGACAGTATCTTTAGACGACATGTGTCTTTCGCTTTTGTCGCTTCGTTTCTCTCATGCGAGGTTCGAGAAACGAGAACCAGGAGCCTGAAATCTTTGTTGCAGCACCCCACTTGACAGCAACCGGGGCGATCGTTTCCGCTTAACTAGCTGTAACACCCTGAACGCACGATTAATCATTTCCGCGTTCGGCAACTCCACCGCACCCTTTTCCATCCCCCTTGCGGGCGGCTAGCGGCCAAATCTTCCGGCAAGGACGACTAGCGTTGGCGCACAATCACTTTCTTCATCTTACTGTTGACTCAAACGCGATATCGAACATAGCAGAAACAGCGGCCGGCCGCACAATACCATATCGACGAATTCGCAGCTGGCCCCATCGCTGCTCGCACAAACGAAGGCACCACATCGGCCTTCGGTGATCTTATCGAGCAAGCAACATTTCCATCGACGGCTTGGAAACCAGCTCTTCCTTCAAGTGCCGGCTGTTCCGGCGGGGAGGACATGTTCGGCGCAACAGCCATTCGGCTTTTCACCGAATCTGCCCCAATGGACAGCTCGGATATTCATCTCCTATGAATGATCGTCAGGAATGTTAACGTGAAGGGCGTGCCATGGGTTGGCGAATTCCTTCTTTAAATGCCGCTCGATGCTTCGTGGTCGCCGGCGAATATCTGAGCTTCACCAAGGCGGCGAAAGATCTGCATGTTACCCAGAGCGCGGTAAGCCGCCAGGTTCAAGCACTCGAAGACCAGCTCGGCTTCCCACTGTTTGAGCGCTTTACGCGACGACTAGAACTCACCCCACAGGGGCGCATTCTCCTTTCGCATTGGAGGACGGCATTCCTGGAGATCGAGAAAGGCGTGAGAGAAGCCTCATCGTTTGCGGAACACCCGATCATGACTGTTGCGATGCCGCCGACCTTCTCGGTCCGGTGGGGAACGACATGCATCATAGAATTCCAGAGATTACATCCCTCGACGGAAATCAGGCTGCGAGTCGACAGCGACGGAGTAGCGCTCGACGGCGGACAGGTCGATGTCGCGATAGAGTTTACCTATTCGAAACGGCGCCGTCGCGGGGCCAGACTTCTGTTTGCAGAACGGCTCATGCCGATCTGCTCCCCCGCCTATGCCGCCGAAATTGCTGATGGCGGGCCCGAGCAAATGCTTCGATCCGCCACCCTCCTGCATGTCCAGCAATGGGCCGATCGGTATGGCGATTGGAAGAACTGGCTAGCGGCTGCAGGCTATCCGGGCGTACCCTTCGAGCGCGGGCTGGTGTTCGAAACCGCCGACCTGGTCCTGAACGCAGCAAAACAGGGCGCGGGTATCGGTATCGGAGACCACGCCTATATCCGCGAAGATCTGCTGGCCGGCCTTCTGATCTCGCCGTTCCCCATCACCGTCAGCTACGACCGAGGCTACTTCATCAAGGCGCGTGACGACGAGCAGGGCTCGGAGGTTCGATCCGCCTTCGTCGACTTCATGATCCGGAAGACGGCGCAGTTCAACGAGGGATAGAAAGGCGGGGCCGATATTTGCCGCTGCCCTTGTCACGATCATGCATTCATAAAACGCATGCATAGGCCGAGAAATCACCGTTTGTCGCCCAGTCTCCTCTGCGTAATCATCCCCAGCAACGAGATGTCGCCATGACGCGGCTCCGCAAGAGGGGAATGCAGATGGACACTTACTTTCGCGATCGTCGCAAGATCGATCCATGGCGCGACGAGCGGCTGGCAGATGGCAGCCCGAACGACAATGATCGCATTGAGATCGGACCTACGCAGCTTGCGTTCAGGGAATGGGAAGCCGCCGGTCTGAGGCCACCCAATCTGCAGCAGATGCGCGAATTCCGCTGGCGGCGTCTGGTAGACCAGCTTGTCACGAGAGACGTGGGCGGCCTGCTGATGTTCGATCCCCTGAACATCCGCTATGCCACCGATACGACGAACATGCAGCTATGGAACAGCCACAATCCGTTCCGCGCCTGTCTCATATGCGCCGACGGCCACATGGTCGTGTGGGAATATAAGCAGGCTCCCTTCCTTGTCACGTTCAATCCACTCGTCAAGGAGCTGAGGCATGGCGCATCGTTCTTCTACAATGTTAGTGGCGATGCGACGGAGTTTGACGCCCGGTCATTCGCAGCACAGGTCGACGACGTCATGCGGCTTCACGCCGGCTCCAACCGACGCATCGCCGTCGACAAGATCATGGTTCATGGCTTGCGTGCACTGGAACGCCGAAGCTTCGACGTCCTCGAGGGGGAAGTGCTGACAGAACGGGCGCGCTCCATCAAGGGACCGGATGAGGTGCTCGCCATGCGCTGCGCCCATCTCGCCTGCGAAAACGCGCTCTCCGAGATGGAGGCGTTTGCACGGGAAAACGTTCCTGTCGGCAACGTCAGCGAGGATGATATCTGGGCGGAGCTGCACAAGGGCAACATCCGTCGTGGTGGCGAGTGGATCGAAACGCGGCTTCTGTCTTCGGGACCACGCACCAATCCCTGGTTCCAGGAATGCGGACCGCGTATCGTCAGCAACAACGAGATCGTCGCTTTCGATACCGATCTGGTCGGCTGTTACGGAATGTGCGTCGATATCTCGCGAACATGGTGGGTCGGAGATACGCGACCTGACACCAGCATGATCTCGGCGATGCAACATGCCATGGAACATATTCGGGTGAACATGGAGATGCTGAAGCCGGGCGTAACCGTCAAGGAATTGACCCATGGCGGCCATAAGCTTGAGGACCGGTACTGGAAGCAGAAATATTCCTGCAAGATGCACGGTGTCGGCCTCTGCGACGAATGGCCGTTCGTGCCCTATTCCGACGCTTGGGTCGAAGGCGCTTTCGATGTCGCACTCGAACCCGGGATGACGCTCTGCGTCGAGGCCTTGGTCAGCCCGGAAAATGGCGATTTCTCCATCAAGCTCGAAGATCAGGTGCTGATTACCGAAACGGGTTACGAGAATTTGACGCGCTATCCGTTTGATAGCCGCCTGCTGTCCTAGATCGCCGCGCGCGACGCCGCCCTCGGCTATCGCTCTGTGCGCATTCATTCCCCAAAAACAGAAACAGGAGGTCCCAGACCGTGAGAAGATTTTTTATTTTCATTTTGACGGCGGCCGGCATGTTGATGACGGCCTGGTCCAGCCACGCAGCCGATTGCGGCGATGTATCGATCGCGGAGATGAACTGGGGATCGGCAGGCGTCGCAGCCCATGTCGACAAGATCATTCTAGAGAACGGCTACGGCTGCCACGTGACACTCGTCACCGGAGACACGATGCCGACCTTCACCTCGATGAATGAAAAGGCAGAACCCGATGTTGCTCCGGAAATGTGGATCAATGCCGTCCGGACGCCGCTCGATGCCGCTGTCAAGGAAGGTCGTCTAATTGAGCTTGCGCCGCTTCTCAGCGACGGCGGCGTCGAAGGATGGTGGATTCCGAAATTCATCGCCGACGCACATCCCGATATCACGACGGTGCAGGAGGCCCTGAAACATCCTGAACTCTTTCCCGCACCTGAAAATCCGGCGCATGGCGCAATCATGAACTGTCCGTCGGGATGGAACTGCGAGATCGTCACCAACAATCTCTACAAGGCGCTGGGAGCAAAGGAAAAGGGCTTCGACCTCGTCGAGACGGGATCGGCTGCGGCCCTCAACGGCTCGATTGCGAATGCCTTCGAGAAGCAAACCGGCTGGCTCGGCTACTATTGGACCCCAACGGCCATCATGGGGAAATACGATATGGTCAAACTGGGTTTTGGCGTCCCGAACGACAAGGCTGAATGGGATCGCTGCACGGCAGTTGCCGACTGCCCCGATCCCAAGGTCAACGAATATCCGGTATCGATCGTCCTGACGGTCGTGACCAAGCAATTCGCCCAGAAGGCCGGCGTTGCGCTCGACTACCTCAAGACCAGAAAATGGGACAATAAGACTGTTGGCAAGGTCCTGGCATGGATGGATGCGAACCAGGGCAATAACGAAGACGGCGCACGCTTCTTTTTGCAGCACTATAGCGACATGTGGACGAAATGGGTCTCACCCGACGTCGCACAGAAAGTCAAAGCAGCACTGTAAGCGGCTGCCCTTGATGGTGGGCCGAGACAATTGCATGTCTCCATCCCGATCATTCAACGCCGATACATTCAGGCGGACCTCCCCAATGGCGCCCGGCGGCCTATCCCTACGTGCAGAATGCAACCGCGGGATAGACGACTGCTTCCGGGTGCCAGTGGAGATCAGCGTAGCTGCGGCAGACTCTCGATAACTCCGATAGCAATACGCCCCTCAACAAGACCGCCTGCGTTTCCTCGCTCTTTCAAAATGACGAAGGCCGCCATTTTGAAAGAGCAAGCGCGATTTTGATGGCTACGCACGAGATGCATACATTGCTCTCTGCCATCACGACCTCCCTTCTTGATTGCCGTAAAATGAAGCGCAACCTACGCGCAAGTCTCCATAGGTAGTATCCGATAGAAATCCACAATCTTCCCGTGCTGCGGCGTGGATGATCAGCACCGGCACCTGAGGAGAACGAACATGATCACTGGCTTCGGCGCCGTATCGACCATCTACTCTTCTCTCATTGCTTCAAGCAGCAAAGGGACAGCGGCTTCTCAGGCAAGTTCGACGACGCCTGCGGGTACCCGTGATTTTTCTCTCGTTGCGGAGGACGCCCGTGCGGTTCTCGACGCTCAATATCAGGACGCCCAAAAGAACGGCAAGAACATCACCTTCGATAGCTCCAAGCCGGGAGTTCCACTCGATCTATCTTCACTGTCGGATCGAGCTGTCGCGGCCATCGCCTTGAACAAGGACGGATTGTTCACCGATCTGGAAGTTGCGCAAGCTGGCGGCTACCTGAGCGGGCAATTGCAAGCGGTGCTCGCACCTTCTTTCAAGGCCTCCAATGGAGGTGACTTACGGCCCGTTGCTACTGAGTATCTCAACCTCTTCGACCAGCTTGACCCGGAAGTAAAGCAGGCGCTCGGAATGACCGATGAGCAGCGGCTAGCGGCGGAGAGCATCTTGAGAGACCAGGAAAAGCAATATGGGAAACTTAGTCCCGAAGAGGGGTTCCCCGGCTTCATCCAATTGCTTCGGCAAATGGCAGAGGAATGGAAGCAAAGCCATCCCGATGGCTACAATGCCCAGGGTGCAAGCTATTATACCTCCGTGAGTAATAGCCGCAGCTTCACGATTTGACGGTTTCAAAAGGGTAAGGGCCAATCGTGCCGCTCGATTAACCCTTGCTCCTTTCGATCCCGCCGGCCCAGTCGTCAATCCCTACGCCGAAGGAGAGCGAAAGTGATCACTGGCTTCAGCGCTGTATCGACAATCTACTCTTCTCCCATTGCTTCGGGCAGCAAACGGACAGCGGCTTCTCAGGCAGATTCGACAACACCTGCGGGTATCCGTGATTTCTCTCTCGTTGCGGAGGACGCTCGTGCCGTTCTCGACGCTCAATATCAGGACGCCCAAAAGAACGGCAAGAACATCGCTTTCGACAGCTCCAAGCCGGGAGTCCCACTGGATCTGTCTTCTTTATCGGATCGAGCCGTGGCGGCCATCGCCTTGAACAAGAACAAACTGTTCACCGATCTGGAAGTTGCGCAAGCTGGCGGCTACCTGAGTGGGCAATTGCAAGCGGCTTTGGCACCTTCGTTCGCTGCCTCACGTTTGGGGGACACTCTTGCGCCATTTAAAGAGGTCTTGACGCTCTATGACCAGCTGGAGCCTGAAGTCAGACAAGCGCTCGGGCTAACCGACGAGCATAAGCTCGCCATTCAACAAGTGATTGCCAAGGGTCAGGCAAACTCAGAAGAGACAACGTCCGAAGAGGGATTTCCCGGCTTTATCCAATTGCTTCGGCAAATGGCGGAGGAATGGAAGCAAAACCATCCTGATGGCTATACTCCCCAGGGCGCAACCTATTACACGTCTGAGAGCAACAGCCGCAGCTTCATGATTTGACGGCCTCAAATGCTGCTAGAAGGGGCCAATCAGCCTATCCGATCAGCCCCAGCTTCGCTCAATTAGCAAGATTCAAGGCCACGCTAAAATTGCCTGCGGTGCTGCATGCCGCTAGGCACGGATGAAGCGGATGCCCCTCGCGAGGACATCGAAATGTGCAAAACCGGCAACAGCCATCTTCCACAACTCAAGGCAGCCTTGGGCGTCCGATTATTGAATCGCACTCCGTGAACGCCTGGACCGACCAAGCGGTGCAGACCGGTTCACTGGGCCGTTGCAATATCCCTCTTTGCGGTGACGCATTTGATGCTTCGGATCTTCAGCCTTTTGACAATGGGGGCACCAGGCGCAAATAAGCGGCACCCCCTCTTTCGGCTGCAGCTGAAAAGTCGCTCTGCTCGTGGCTCAGTTTAGCGTTCTCGCCACTGGAAGAGGCCATCTCGAGTTTTGGGTGGTCGACAGGCCTTGCTGACACCAACCAGGCCACCTCGAGAAACTCCGAGCGCAGCCCATCACCGCGCTGAGCAGCGATCGAATGTAAACCGTATAGCATTGTCATCATGGTGGCGGCCTCCTTCGAAAATAGCCAGGCGTTGCGCTAGACCACGTTCACATGCCTGAGCGACCAGCAGCCGGCCCGCGCCCGGTAGTCGATAAGCTCACCGTCCGGATCGCCAAGAGGGTCGAACACCGGAAAAAGATCGCGCTCTCGCAGCATCTTGGACAATTGCTCTGTATCCCGTGACGAATCCAATTCAGCTAGCCGCAGCTCGGCCCACGCGAGCATGCGCCGCAATTCCGGGTGCTCGCCCTCGGCAGCCATCCTGTCGCAGGCGCCGATCCAACGTCTCAATTCGTCGACCCGTCGCTCTGCATCGACGAGTTTTGCGAGCAGGGACAAACGTTCGCTTTCCCGCCTGCGGCGAGCAATGGACGGGCGATCGCGCTTTTCGAGATCAGTCGATTCGAATGCATCCGCATCCATGATGCCACCCCTGTTGATTTACAATATTGGAACAGATGTATGAGGGCCGGTCGCAAGGAGCGATCTGAATCTTGCCTTCAAATCGAAAGTCGCTGGTCCAGAACAAACATTCGATTTGAAAGCAAGGACCGGGGAGAGTCGCAGCACGCCGCCTTCTATGTTCAGACAACAGCGAACATGAAAGGTAAAGACGATGCGTGAACTTATTCGCTTTGCGTGGGGAGCCAGCTCCCTCGGCAAGTTTGTGGTGGCAACCTCAGAAAAGGGCATCGTGGCCCTCGCATTCAGCGAGATGCGCGGCGCGATGGAAGATGCGCTGCGTATCCGCTTTGCGGATGCGGATCTGGAGCGGCATCAAGAGGATCTCAAGAGTGTGGTCGAGGCAACCGGCGGCGCGATCGAGAAGCCCGCCGCCGGTTGCAACTTGCCGCTTGACCTGCGCGGGACACCGGACGAGATAAGGATCTGGAGCCTGCTACGGGACATCCCTGCCGGCCAGACGACAAGTTATGGCGCCCTCGCCGCCAAATTCGGTACGCGTGACGCAAGAGAGGTCACGGCAGCAATTGCCAATAATCCGATCGCCGTCATCGTGCCGTGCCATCGCGTCATCAAGAAGGACGGTTCGATTTCCGGTTATCGTTGGGGTGTTCGGCGCAAGCGGGCGCTTCTCGAACGCGAGCAGCGTCTGATGGGATGCTGAAATATCGCTCGTACCCGCAACCGAGACTGACCGGAGAGTTGCCTCATGGCGCCACACACTACCAATCCATTGCCGGAAATGGACGATCGGCTTCCCGAGCCGCTCCGCGTCATCGCATTGGCCCTGCAGTCTACCGGCAGGGCCAAACGACAGTTTCCAGACTACCGACTTACACGATTGATAGGCGCGCGGCTTGAGCTCGACGACACAGACATTGCGCAGCTTGCAATCATGTTCGGCGGTTCGCTGCTGCAATCGGTCCGGGCAACACCAAGACCGTTTGATCATCACCTCCGATTCGTCATCGATCACTATGAGCTTGAGGCGCTTTTTCGCGACGATGGTCATGCACCTTATCACCACGCCATAAGACCCACGGGCTACGATTTCCATCGGGATCAGGTCATTCCGACCGGTATGGAACAGTGGCGGGCAGACTATCGAAGCATGCCGGACGACCGGCAGATGATGGCGGCTTCGATCATCTGGTTCTATCGCGCGGGAAAGGACAATGTATGGCTGCGTCGTGTGCCATGCACCTGGCACGCGGCCGACGCGCTCGCCTGTATGAAGCACGCGTCCACCCTGGAAGACTGGGTCCGTCTCTTCGCGTTGTATCCGGGCTGGTAGGCGCGGCAATCGACAACAGGGCAGATTGAGCGCCCCGTTCATCCCATCTACGGGAGAATTCAATGGCTTGTTGGATTAGAGGGCAAGAAACGGAGCGTTGAACGATGCGTGCGACCTTATTAGTCTGAGGGCGGAGCTATCACATGATTTGCCGGCTGCCAGTTTTTCGTCGGCAGGCATTGGCGATGCAGGTCCTCCGACGGGCGCAACGCTGCTCCCTTTGGTAAGGGCATACCAGCTAAACGAGAGGCCTCCGCAGTGGTTTGGCCTCCGGCGCCGATCGACCTCAGATCGAGGGTGGCGTCGAACATACGAAGTGTCGAGGAGCGCCGAACGGATGTGGAAAGCGATATTGTCTGTAACGATGAGCATTGGTCTTGCCGCGCCCGCAATGGCGATCGAACGATATGACACACAATCGCGGAGCTGCCAGGAGGTTCAGACTCTTCTCGCACGTGATAGGCAGGCCATTCTGCGCTACCCATCGCGCGATGGCCGGGCAATGGTGTATGATCGCTATGTGATCAATCCTGCGCAATGCGGCCCTGGCTTATATGGGGTTCGCGTCTCCATTCCTTCCGCCAGTGGCAAATGCCCGGTCGTGAATTGCCATTCGTTGAGTGATTTTGCGCCTTGAGCAACCTCGCAAGGGATGCACGAAGCGGTTGGGCGCATGATCCCGACAGGCACAATATGCAGGATGAATTGCCGCGTGCCACCGAGAATTCGTCACCCAGCAGCACCGTCGCGGGCAACCCTACCGAATTGACGACTTAGCGCAGCCTTAAGCGGCAAGCGCGAACTGTGTCGTGAGGGGCACGAAAGAGGAAGAGGCTCCGGCGGATGATCCGCCGGAGCCTCTTGTCGTTTGTCTTGATATTGCCCCTGGAGCGAGCGCTGCATGTCCCGACGCCAATCCAGGACCATCAGCGCGCATCGTGGAAGATGATTCCGACCGTATGACGCATGCCAGACCGAACACGGCTGACACCGTGACGAAGGTTGACGCGATAGTTCCCCTTCGCGCCATGAACGGGGCGATTGTGTACCGCAAAGGCCACCGCATCTCCCTGGCGAAGAGGCACTACCTCAACACGGCTTTGCATGCGTGGCCGCTGTTCGGTCAACGCGAATTCGCCGCCCGTGAAATCTCGTCCTGGTTCGGAAAGCAGGATCGCAACCTGAATCGGAAAAGCGATGTCACCGTAGAGATCCTGGTGGAGGCAATTGAAATCCCCGGGAACATATTGCAGCAGCAATGGCGTGGGTCTGGTCTGACCTGCGTCATGACAACGCTGCAGGAAGGTGGCGTGATCATGCGGGAACCGCTCGTCGAGCCCCATGCGCTCGTTCCAACCATTGGCAACCGCCGCCAGCCACGGATAAAGGGCCGTGCGAAGCCCGGTTAGCGGATCAGGCAGTGGATATTTGAAGTAACGATACTCACCCTTGCCGAACCCATGGCGCGCCATAATGATATGGCTGCGGAAATGGGTTTCGTCCGTGTAGAGGCCAGCCAGAGCCTTGCATTCCTCGGCAGTGAGCAGCTTCGGCAGCACCGCGCAGCCGAAACTGTTGAGGTCTGTTGCAAGCGCATCCCAGTCATAGGCGCCGACCTTGCCCCCAGCGGATAATGCCTCAGACGCAAGTTCCATGGTGTCCGCGCGGATCTGCTTCATGCCATTGCCTCCTTGCGCAGCAATTCACGTTTGCGCTCGACATCCCAACGATAGCCGGCCATATCGCCATTACTGCGCACGACGCGATGACAGGGCACCGCAAGCGCAATTGGATTCGCCGCGCAAGCCCGTGCGATTGCACGCGGATGGGCGAGCGGGCTGATCCAGTGACCGAGTTCCGTATAGCTCACTGTCCTGCCAGCCGAGATCGCTTTCAGCTTCTCCCACACACGACGCTGGAAGGGCGTGCCACGCATATCGAGCGTCAGATGCAGTCCGACGGTGGGCTTTTTGATGTAACGAAGCACCTTCGCCATATCGGCGTGGACTGAGCTTTCATCTTCCCTGATTGTCGATTGAGGAAAGCGGCTCGCGAGATCGGCTTTCAACTCATCCATGCTGTCACCAAGCAGAATCGAGCAGACGCCCTTGCCGCTGCGTGCCACGAGCACCATACCCAGTTCACATTGCGCAATCGCATAGGACAAGACATCAGTAGGCACTGAGAGATGTGTCGCCCGCGGCACAGGCCGCCTGACATTGTTGTCGATCATGAGATCCATGGCTGTAACTCCTTGCTAAATTTGCATGGTCAAACCTACCTTTCCGCCGGCAACCCCAAACTCCGATCCTTGCTATCAAATCGAGAAATCGGTCCGGGCAATGGAGAGCCGGGACACCCCTCCCCGGCCCATGGCAGATCAGCTGAAACAGCGCCCGCGCATGACATCAGGTGGGGTCGTGAAGGATCGGGCCGTGGTCGGCATCTTGCTGTTCGCCCTTGCTCGGCATATCGGAGACGGCGCGACCCGGATCGCTTAATCCGGCTCGCATCTGCTGACACTCCGAATCCTGCCTTTGAAGTCGGCCGGCATCCGGTTAGCGATTGGGGCCGCTGTTCAGCTGATCAGGCGAGACGCAAGACCGTTGTTTCGGCGAATATGAACATTTCACCCGAGTTGAAACGGACCTCGATTTCTCCATTTTCAAAGATATCCCAGACTGCGAACCCATCGGCGACGAGCCGCGCAACATAACATAGTACGAGTGCTTTATCAGGGTCGCTGGCTGCGAACGCCGCGATGGCGTCAAAGGCCTCTTCCGTTTCCGCTCGCGCGTGCCGGCCATTCTCTGCGTCGATGTCGCCACGAAAGAGCATGATGTGGGCGTCCTTGTCGCCACGGTCGTCTGGAGGCCTTGAAACTCGCCCGGCAGCGATGTCAATCTTGTCAATATTGGTCGAAGGGCCTGCCCGTCGTCACTCCGACTATTGTTATCAAACCGAAATAATTCGGGCCGCTAGAGTGCGCCGCGGAACGTCAGATTGATGCGCATGCGTCCGACCGTCTCGTGCATGCCCTCCTTCAATTCGGGCACTCCGTGATAAAACAGCCTAGAAGGACCGCCCCAGACGGCGACATCACCATGGCGGAGCGCAAACTTTCTGATCGGATCATTGCGCTTGAGGCCACCGAACTGGAAGATTGCCGGCAAGCCCAGCGACACCGAAACAATCGGATTGGTCAAGTCCCGTTCATTCTTGTCCTGGTGAAGCGAAAGACGCGCGCCCGGCTCGTAGCGATTGATAAGGCAGGCGTCAGGGCGAAACCCGGGGTAACCAGCAAGAGATGCGGCGCTCAGTGCGAGCTCATGAAAAGATTCCGGCATCGCCGGCCATGGACGTCCAGTCTCCGGGTCGTCGCGGTCGTAGCGATAACCGCTGCGATCGGTCACCCAGCCTGCCGCACCGCAGTTCGTCATAGCCACCGACATCGTGAAGCCACCAGGCGTCACCATATGCCGAAACGGCGACTGTGCGACAATCCTATTAAGTGCCGCAAGAACATCCTTCTCAAAAGGGAGAGCCGCCCCGCGCAGTAGCACAGCGCCTTGCGCCATAGGCTCGAAGGGTGGATCAAGGGGGATAATATTATCAAACAAATCGGACATGGCGCCGCCTAATGGACATTGATGTTGATCGTCGGATGAAAGATCGGCGCATAGCCTGCTCTAAGCGCCATAACGCTGGAAGGCGGCGTCAATAGCCAGTCGGCATTGTCGAGCATTTGCGGTGGGGCATAACCGTCATTCGTCCAGCGGTATGCCAAGCCTCCTCGCAGCGTGAATGCATCATCACCTCGCGCTACCATGGCGCCGTCAGGCAAATCACCCAGTCCCTGTGCCAGAGGATGCAGCCGCTTGCGACCGCGCTCGAGCCGCTCGGCGTGCAGCACGGCATCTATGGTGACGGCAGATGGAAGTGCTTCGCCATGACCGCCGCCCCAACAGTTCCGGTAGTGCTCGGCAGCCGTGCGCCTGCAAAGAAAACAAGGCCTATGGCCGGCCGCCAGTGCAATCGCCTCGTCGAGGAAGAACAGTTCTGTCCAGCTCCGCGTCGCCATGACGTTGCGACGCTGTCCCTTGTAGCTGCAATTGCAGATCAGCCACGCCTTCGACGTCCAGCGCTTCCTAAGCAGTGTTTTGGTCGACGGGTTGTGGATAATGCCGCGATTACCTGTGAACATGCCGCGCTGCGAAATCGCAACGATATTGCCAAACGGAGTGACGCGGTTTTGCAGATGCATGGCTTTCATCCTCTGCCCGGCATACAAGTTGGTGCAATTGAGGTTTGCCACCATCTTGCACCAAACAGAAGGCGGCTACACTCCAAGTCTTGCGATCAAACCCGCAATTGGACGCATCACTTATGTCAGTACGTTTCCGCGCTCACGGGGCATGCGCCATAAATACCATGCCGCAACCGTGCGATGTGGCGACCAGGCTTGGGAAAGCTGGCGCAGCTCCCTGGGTTTCGGTTGTTCCGCCAGCGACTTTAGGGCGCGATACCCCTCGCGCACACCGAAATCGTCGACAGGTAGCACATCCATCCGCTCCAGCGAGTACATCAGAAGCATCTCGACAGTCCAACGCCCCACTCCCTTGATGGTGACCATCCGGGCAATCAGCGTCTCGTCGTCCATTATGACCGCATTTTCGCGACTGGGAACAACTCCCGTCAGCGCGCCCTCGGCAATCGCCTTGATCGTCGCAATCTTGCTGGCGGAAAAGCCGCAGGCTCGCATTGCGTCGAAGTCGGCGGTGATCAACTGTTCCGGATGAGGGAAATCGCGACCTTCGAACAGAGCTTTGAGGCGTCCAAGGATCGCATCGCCCGCCTTGGCCGTCAGTTGCAGATAGGCAATTGCACGGACGAGCGCTTCGTAGGGTTCACGAGCAGCCTTCGGATCGTGTCGGCACGACCCCACCAGCTCAATGAGCCTGGCCCAATCGTCATCGATGCTCGAAAGGAAGGAGACGGATTCGTCATAACGAGAAGACAGGTTCATATAGATGCCTTGCATTCGTCGGCAATTGCAAAGTGCAGCCGGTTGCCGATAGTAGGAACGAGGTATTCGCCGAGCACTGCCGGCGACAAGCGCATGCTTTCTGTCACGACGCCGAGAACGACTTCACACACTTGCAGACGCCTCCCTCTCAAGGAGTGCGCGTTTCCGATCGACGCCCCAGGCATACCCCGAAAGGGCGCCATCATTTCGCACCACTCGATGGCAAGGTATCGCCACCGCAAGATTATTCGCAGCACAGGCGCCAGCAACAGCCCGTACCGAGCTCGGCGAGCCTATTCGGCGCGCGATTTCGGCGTAGGATACCCTTTGACCGGATGGGATTTCCTGCAATGCCTGCCAAACTCGCCTCTGAAAGACCGTTCCTCTGACATCGAGGGGAAGATCCAGGCCGACATGCGGGTTTTCGACAAATCCCACGACCCGCGCGATCAGCGCTTCATATTCCCGATCGGCACCTATGAGATATGCCTTCGGGAAACGGTCCTGCAAATCCCGGACAAGCTTGTCCGGATCATCTCCGAGCAGGATCGACGCAACACCCTTGGTGCTCGAGGCGACGAGGATCGCGCCGAGCGAGGTTTGTCCCACTGCGAACTTGATCTCCTCATTGGCGCCACCGCTTCGATATTGGGTCGGCGTCATGCCAAGGATACCTGTCGACTTCTCGTAGAAGCGCCCGCTCGAATTGAAGCCCGCGTCATAAATCGCCTCAGTGACGCTATTGCCGGTTTCGAGACCCTCGCGTACCTTCTTGGCCCGGTCAGCCGCAGCATAGTCCTTTGGTGTGAGACCCGTTGTCGATTTGAACAGGCGATGAAAATAGCTGGGACTGCGATCGACGGCCCCGGCGAGCTCTTCGAGCGAAGGTTCCTCTTCGCTCATCTCGATCAGACGGCAGGCTCTGGCGACGAGCGCCGCATTTTCGCATTCAAGCGAAAGACCATCGGGATTGCAGCGCTTGCATGGCCGGAAGCCAGTCGCACGCGCGCTCTCCAGAGTATCGTGCAGCGCGACATTCTTTGGATTGGCGGTACGGGACGCGCATGACGGACGGCAATAAACGCCCGTTGTCGAAACTGAGTACCAAAGCTCGCCATCCGCCGTCTTGTCGCGTGCCAAAACGCGCGCCCAGCGTGGATCATCCGTCACCGGGAGCATAGGGGAACGGGAAGAAATCTTGGTCTTAGTCATGATCGTCACTACCGTATTCCCATATCGTTGCAGCGTGACCATGGCCTCAATCCAAGTCGATCACACTCCGATCCTTGCTCTCAAATCGGTTCCCCGACCACCCGGTTCTTGCGACCGGTGTGAATTCAACCGGCATGCAACACTCGACGGGTCGCGATGAGATCGATGCTTCGCAGGGCTTTGCGCAATGCGCTGCTCGACGTCGACGGCGTGTAAGGGAAATAAATCACGTCAACGCCCAATGCCGCGAAATCCTGTTCGAGTCGGGTACCCCTTTCGGTTCCCTGCCAGTCATTTCCCTTGAACAGAATATTGAATTTGAGGCTCTTCCAAATCTCGACTTTGTTATTGGTCGTTGCAACGTATGCGGCATCGACAAAGCGAACATTGCGTACGATCTCCAACCGCTCCACGAGCGGAATGACAGGGACAACGCCTTTATGGGTCATGAGAACCTCATCTGCGACAACGCCGGCAATCAGATAATCGCAATGCTCCCTCGCCCGGCGCAGTAGATTGAGATGGCCGATATGAAACAGGTCGAAGGCGCCGGGAGCGTAACCGATGCATGTCATGGCTGTGTATCCAGTTCTCACCAGTTGATTTGATGGGAGAAGCTACCGCGCTCTATGCGGTTCGACGCTCCGTTTCCTATTCTTGAATCTGCGATTCAAGGGGCGTAATTCGGCGGCACGCCGCAAATAAGAGGCCCGCACGGCAAGCGGGCGGGCCTCAATTCCTGGAGGGACGTTTCTACCCTTGGCAGATCACGCCGCCTTGACGAGGCCGAGCTGCGTCATCGCGGTGAGCCCGTCGTCCAGACCGATCTCTTCAACGATCTTTCCATCGATGACCTTGAGGACAGTCGTGCCCGTAAAGCGCATCTTGCGACCGGTTGCAGCGGGAAGGCCTTCATAGTCGGGCAGAACATCGTCCCAAGCTGTGCCGGTATGAGTGCCGCCGCCTTCCCATTGACCAACCACATAGTCGCCTTCGGCGATCAAATCAGCGGTGCCCCAGAAATTGAGATCGGGAAACGCTGCCCGGAAGTCTGTCATGAAGGCCTTGATATCGTCGCGGCCGCGGCGAGGTTCATGCAGGGAATACTTCAGCAACATGTCGGGAGCTGCGATCTCATCGATGACCGCAAGATTGACATCCTTGCCCCAGAACTCGGTAAACCAGCGGCCGACGACGGCCTTGTTATCATCTTCTTTGCTCATGGCGGTAGATCCTTTCATCGACTTTGAAGGATCATCGAAAACGCTCGATGACCTGACGAAAGGGATAGGTGCTTGTCCGTGGTGCCAAACTCCGATTCTTGTCCTCGAATGAGAATGTCCGCCAACCGCTATGCTATGATCGTATCACATATGGTTGCGGCCTCAACGAGTTCACCGAGCCGTTCCATGTCATCATCGAGAATGCCGCGGGGGCGAAGGCTATCGATCGTCCCGAAAGGATCGGCGGCAGATGATCCCCAAATGTTCGAGGATCAACGCATCTGGCAGATTATCAGTCCCACACCAGGGCCGCACTCCACAAAGGGGCAAATGTTCGGCGCTGATTGACACTCAGCTCAAAGCCGCAGCCCACTGCTCTTAGAGAAGATCGACGCTTTGCCGATGTTGAAGCTAAGCCCGACATCCTTGTTCGCAGAGCGAGCGCCTTCGATGCTAAGGCGGACACTGAAACGCTTATCTAGGCAATCGAACCAGCCCAAGGCGTCTGCCCCCAGCAGTTCCGTGAAGGCAAGCCTGGCGGCTATGGAATTGGGAGCTCCGGTCGAAGTTACCGAGACATCTTCGCAGCGAATGCCCAGGACAACCTCGCCTTCCTGTCGTGGCTTCTCAAATTTGTAGGCGGACACATCGATAGAGGTATCGCCGCTCACGAAACGCCCGTTCCCGTCAAGCCTGCCCTCCAGGAAGTTCATGGCCGGCGACCCGACGAATCCGGCCACGAACAGGCTTGCCGGCTTTTCATAGACAAGCTGTGGGTGCGCAAATTGCTCGACCTTGCCCTTGTGCATGACGGCAACCCGATCGGCCATGGTCATCGCCTCGATCTGATCGTGCGTGACATAGATCATCGTGGATTGAAGCGTCTCATGAAGCTGCTTGAGCTCGACCCGGGTTTCGGCACGCAGCTTCGCATCGAGGTTCGACAGCGGCTCGTCGAACAGGCAGATGCTGGAGGAGCGCACGAGGGCACGGCCGATCGCGACACGTTGGCGCTGGCCACCGGACAACTGGCTGGGCTTGCGGTCGAGAAGCGCCTCGATCTGCAGGAGCTTTGCGACCCAGGCAACCTTCTCGGCAATCGTCTGCTTCGGCGTGCCGGCGATTTCCATGCCGAAGGACAGGTTGCGCCGCACGGTCATGGCCGGAAACAGCGCGTAGGATTGAAATACCATTGCAAGCCCGCGTTGGCTGGGCTCCAGCCCGCTTACGTCCTTGCCGTCAATCACGATTTTTCCGGCATCGCAATCGTCGAGACCGGCAATGACGTTGAGCAAGGTGGACTTGCCGCAGCCCGACGGGCCGAGGATGACGATGAACTCGCCCTTCTCGATCTCCATGTCGACCGACTGCAGGATGGTGAGGGCAGCGAAGGATTTCTTGATCTGGCGAAGAGAGATACTGGACATGTTCAACCCTTGACGGCGCCGGCGGCGATGCCGCGGACGAAATAGCGGCCGGAGAGGAAATAGACGACGAGTGTCGGGATCGCGGTGATCAGCGCTGCGGCCATGTTGATGTTCGGATTGGCAGCGCCGCGGGTGTTGTTGACGATGTTGGTGAGCTGCACGGTCATCGGCAGATTGTCGTTGCCGGCGAAGATCAGACCGAGCAGGTAGTCGTTCCATATGCCCGTAAACTGCAGGATCGCCACGACCACGAGGATGTTGGTCGAAATCGGCAGGATGATCGACCAGAAAGTGCGCAGGAAGCTTGCGCCTTCCATGCGGGCTGCCCGACTTATCTCGTCGGGGACGCCGACGTAAAAGTTTCGGAACAGAAGCGTCGTGTAGGGCAGCCCGTAGATGACGTGGACGAAGACGATACCGAGATAGGTACGGAAAAGCCCGACATTGCTGAGGATCTTGACCGTCGGATAAAGCATCGCCTGATATGGGATGAACAGCCCGACCGTGATCAGGAACATTGTCATGTTGGCGTGGCGCGACTTCCATTGCGCCAGGGCATAGCCATTGAGAGCGCCCGCAAGCGTCGAAATGACGACGGCGGGTACGGTGATCTTGATCGAATTCCAGAGACCCGGGCGAACGCCGGCACATTCAAGACCCGTGCAGGCCGTCTTCCAGGCCGCAACCCAGGCATCGAAATTCGGATTGACGGGAAAGGCAAGCAGATTGCCCTGCCGGATTTCCTCCATCGGCTTCAGCGAATTCATGATCACCACCAGCAGCGGCAACAGGAAGAAAATCGCTGACATGACGAGGAAGGCATAGAGGCCGATGCGTGCGGGACCAAAGGGTGGCTTTTGCGCGGCGGATATCATGTGCGCCTCCGGAATTCGCTCAGGAAATAGGGCGTCAGCAAGACGAGAGACAGCACCAGCATCATGATCGACGCGGCCGAGGCGAGGCCGAGATTGACGCGGGCAAAGTAGAAGTCGACGGCGAATTTGGCGGGCATTTCCGTCGAAATTCCCGGGCCGCCTTTTGTCATGGCGATGATCAGATCGTAGCCGCGGATGACTTCGGACATCAGCAATACGACGCAGGAGGCAATGACCGGGCGCATGCCGGGAAAGATCACCTGGAGGTAGGCGCGCCAGATCGGGATGCCCTCCATGCGGATGGCTTTCCAGAGGTCGTTATCGATCCCGCGCAGGCCGGCAAGCACGATCACCATGACGAGCCCGGCCGAATGCCAGATACTGGCGATGACGAGCGTATAGATGGCGCGATCCGGCCTTGTCAGCCAGTCGAAGACGAAACTCTCCCAGCCGAAACTATGCATCAGGGCCTGCAAACCGTTGACCGGGTCGAGAAGCCACCGCCAGGAAAGACCGGTGACGATCAGCGAAACCGCAAGCGGATAGAGGAAGATGGTGCGAAAGAGCGAATCCGCCTTGATCTGCCGATCGGCAAAGACGGCCAGCAGCATCCCGAAGATAAGCGTGCCCACAATATAGAGCACACCGAAAATCACCATGTTGAGGCACGAAACGAGCCAGCGCTGATTTGTAAAAAGCTGCACATATTGCCCGAAGCCGACGATCTCATAGGACGGAAGCAGCGTCGAGCGCGTCAACGACATATAGAAGGTCCAGGCGATCGAGCCGTAAAAGAAAAGCGCCACGACGGCGAAGAAGATCACAACCGTGATATCCGGCCGAAAGGCTTGCCGGTTAAGCCATGTCATCATTGCAGATCCCTCATGGTCGCTGCCAGCTACAACCGCAGCTCCCGTGCCGCGCCGTGCGTGAACATTCATCCTGTCGCTCCTCCGATGAAACAGGTGCCGAGGAGGCAGGTGGTCCGCCGGCCCCGGCACATCGATTTCACTTGCTCTTCAGAATGCTGGTCAGGCTTTCCACGGCGGCGTCGCTCGTCATGGACGGATCGGTCCAGAACTGTGTCGCAAGGTCGGTCATCTGGCCGTTCAAGTCGCCGGTAAGAGCATCATAGGCTGCGGACACGGCTGTCGATGGATTGGCAAGCAGCTTGGCACCCTTTACAGCGCAGGCATCGAGCTTGCTGATATCGACGTCGGACCGCGATGGTACCGAGCCCTTGACGGCGGCGATCTTCGCTTCGACCGCAGGGTCCATAACAGTGTCGGCAAGGATCGTCTGCCCCTTGACGCGGTCTTCCTCCTTGTTGACGGGGAAGGCGAAGATATCGACGATCACGGCATAGGCAGGCTTGTCACTGGGTGCCAGGAAACAACCGAAATCCTTTTCCGCAACCTGACCCGCGGCAAGAAATTCGCCCCTTGCCCAATCGCCCATGAACTGCATGCCGGCCTTGCCGGTGATCACCATGTTCGTGGTATCGTTCCACGAACGGCCGGGACTTGCCGGATCGGCATAGGTCGACACCTTTCGGAACAGATCGAAAGCCTTCGGCAGGATCGGCGATTTCATCGCTTCGGGATCGCGCTTGATGAAGAGCTGGTTCCAGTATTCGGGGCCGCCGAGCGCGATGATCATGTCGGTGAGAATAGAAACCTCCTGCCAGGGTTCGCCACCGACGGCAAAGCCCGTGTAGCCGGCTGCCTTGAGCTTGTCGGCGGCGGCAAACATCTCGTCGAGATTCTTCGGCTCCTCGATGCCGAGCTTGGCAAAAAGCGGCTTGGAGTACCAGATCCAGTTATCGGCGTGGATACCGACAGGCAACGCAACGAGATGGCCGTCAACGCTGAGCTTGTCCCATACGAGCGGCGGCATCACCTTTTGCCAGCCGCCGGCAGTAGCGAGATCGTCGAAATTCCGCAGCTGGCCGGCCCTTGCCAAATCGCGCATGGCGGCGCTCGGCGTCATCAGCACGGCCGAGGGAGGCTCGCCGCCGGCGATGCGGCTGGTCGCCGCCGCAACGGCGGAATCGAAGTCCGCCGCCGGACTGTCGATCCATTTGCCGCCGCGCGCCTTATACGCATCGGCGATCGCATTCATGGCCTTGGATTCGCTGGCGCTGGTCCAGTATTGCAGCACGTCGACCGTCTGCGCAAAGGCTGAGGTCGAAGCCACGAGCATGCCAAGCAACGCAGCGGTCGAGGAGAAATGTCTGATGTTCATGTCACTACCCTAGCTCTGGAGTTCTTATTGTTGATTGATTGGGGAGCGCCGGAATGGCCGGCGCCCCCGAATGTCAAGCAGCCTTGCCGACTGCCATGCCCATTTCCCTGTTGAGGCTGTCTAGGAACGCCGCCATGTCGGTCTTGGAGATCTTGTCTCCCGCTACCCAGGCAACCGTGTTGTAGATGCCGAGGAAGGAGCCGCCGCAGTATTCGAGCATCTTCTCCGTCTCCTCGTCGTCAAGGCCGAGCTGTTCCTTGAGGAACGTGCCGAAACGTTTACGGGCGAGCTCCTGTTCCAGTACGAGATAGGGCTGGCTCTCGACATTGAGAATGCTCGATGGCAGCGCCGGCGCCTGGGCGCGAAGAACCTTTTCAAGGCGAATGTCGCGCGAAGATGCGGCAACCTCGATCGTAAGATCGCCGGCATCCAGAAGCCATTGGCGATGGTCCGGATCGTAATAGCGCAGGTCACGCGCTTCGATCGTGACTTCCACGCGCTTGCTTTCGCCCGGTTGCAAGGCAACTTTTGCGAAGCCCTTGAGTTCCCGGATCGGACGGATCAGGCGTGGCGTATGCGGCCGGACGTAGATCTGGGCGATTTCCTTACCCGGCACGCGACCCGTATTCGTGACATCGAAAGAGACCTTGAAGGTGCTCGATGCGTCGATCGTACCGGTGTCGATCGCAATGTTGGCGTATTGGAAGGAGGTGTAGCTCAGGCCGAAGCCAAAGGGGAACAGCGGTGCGAGTTTGCGCTTGTCGTAGGAGCGGTAGCCCGCATGAATCCCCTCGCTATAGATGTGCCGGTTGTTTTCACCAGGATAGGTGAGGAAGCCGGGCGTGTCTTCGAGCTGGACCGGGAACGTGACGGTGAGCTTGCCGCAAGGATTCTGCTTGCCGAACAGCACCTGGGCGACGGCATGCCCAGCCCCCTGCCCGCCGAAGAAGGCGGCAAGCACAGCCGCGGTCTCATCGATCCAGGGCATGACGACGGCATCTGGAGTTGCAAGGACGACGACAAGCTTGCCATTGCGTTGAGACAGACGCTCAATGAGCTCGTCCTGGCCGTCATGCAGATTGAGATGCGTACGATCCGAGCCCTCACCATCGTAGCCGACCTCGGTATTGCCAAAAAACAGGACGACATCGGCGCCATCGATGCCAGCGAGCGCGGCGGCTTCCGTCGAACTGCCAGCCTCGAAATCCGAAACCGCATGGAAACTGACGTCAGCACCGGGCGCCATCTGGCGGATTTCCGCAAGCGGAATGTCGACTTCGGTCGGCCGCGTTGTCGCGCAGCCCGATCCCTGAATGACCGGCTCGGTCGCCGCTGCACCGACAAGCGCAATCTTGCGAAGCTTGCCGCCATCCAGCGGCAGCAGTGCATCTTCGTTTCTCAAAAGAACGATCGATTCCGCCGCCATGCGCTGTGAGAGAGCATGATGCTTCTTGTAGTCCGCTGTCGCGTTCGGCTTGATATTGTTACGGGCCAGGCGCACCAGCTTCAGCATCCGCAAGCAGGAGCGATCAAGAACCTCCATCGGAACGCGGCCGGCTTCGACCGCGTCCAGCAGCTCCTGCTTGCGAGCCCCGCTTTCGGGCATGTCGAGATCGTTGCCGGCATTAAGCGACGCCGGGCGATCCTTGATCCCGTGCCAGTCGGAAACCACGACACCGTCATAGCCCCAGTCGTCACGCAGGACTTCCGTCAACAGCCAATGATTTTCGGCCGCCTGTACGTCGTTCAACCGGTTGTAGGAGCTCATCACGGTCCACGGATTGGACTTGCGGATCGCACGCTCGAAGCCCGCGAGATAGATCTCGCGCAGGGCGCGCTCCTCGACCACCGAGCTCATCGTCGTGCGCTGGACCTCGGAATTGTTGCAGGCAAAATGCTTGAGTGAAGCGCCGACGCCGTTTTTCTGCATACCGTTGATGACGGCAGCAGCGATTTCGCCGGTCACGACCGGATCTTCGGAATAATATTCGTAGCTACGACCGGCAAGCGGAGTACGACGGATATTGATCCCGGGACCAAGCAGGATGTTGACGCCGAAGGCCTGGCATTCCGCCGCCAGCGCTTCGCCGAGTTCATGGGCCAAATCGACATCCCAGGAGCAGGCAAATGACGAGCCGTTGGGGAAGCAGGTGGCCGGGCGGGTCGAGCCGAAGGCACCCTCGACACCGCGCGACAGATCGGCATTGACGACGCCGAGGAAGGCGGCCAATTGACTATCGCTGTCCTGTGGCCCATCGATCTGCTCGATCGAGTAGCGCACCCCGTAGGTGCCGTCGGTCATCAGGACTTCCGGGATATTGAGGCGGTAATTGGCAGCGGTTCGCCAGAGGCCGTAGCCGCTCACCGTCGCGACCTTTTCCTCGAGCGTCATCTGTTCGACGAGATGCCCAAGTTCCCTATCGGAAATATTCCACGTCATCGCTACTCCATCCCATTATGCCAGGCGATCCGGCAGCCCTTGCAGGCCTCCTCGCCTGTGCGGAACCATCGTCCGCATCAAAGAACGATAGATTGATGACACAGGAAAACGCAGTCATCTAGCCGCGAAAATTGCTCTGGAATTACGACAGTTTTTGATATTTATTGCTCCTGGAAGTGAGGAGGATGACAATGAATATCGCCTATTTGAAGCACAATCCGGCCCCTGAAATCATGGATTGTGGCTTCCAGAACCACGGGCCTTCAGCGGAATCGCACTGCCGTCCCTTCGTCCATGGCTATGCGGACGTTCCCTACCACTGGCATCGGGAGATGGAGATACTTTTCGTTCTGCGCGGAAGCTTTCGCCTTGTCGTCGACGGCCAGACCTGCGAGATGAACGAGGACGACATGATCGTCATCAATGCCGACGTCCCGCACAATTCAACATCGATCTCGCGCGATGCGCTGATCTGCGGCGTTCATCTCGATATCGCGCATTTCGAGCGGATGGGCTTACCCGGTTTCGGCTCCCGGCAATATCTGTGCCGCACCTTCCTGCACAGTCGTTCGTTCATGACGAAAGTTGCCCCGATCAAATCGTTGATGGCGCGTTTGATACTCGACCAGACAAGCCATCCGGACGAACCCATGGCGCGCCAGATCATTGCCAACCTGTTGGCAAACTATGTCTATCGCTGCATCCCTTACGAAAAAGCGGACCCTGCCGGAGCTCAACTGCGGTCCGACAGCCGCCATCGCATCGTGCGGATCATGGATACACTGGGCGAGAATGACGAGAGCCAGCATCTGAGCCAGATTGCCGAAACCGAAGGGCTGACGCTCAGCCACCTCTCAAGATTGTTCAAGCGCCATGTCGGCATCGGCTATCGGGACTACTCTCAAAATCTTCGCCTCGACAATGCCGCCGACGAGCTGCGTACTGGAGACGAGACCGTTGGCACCATCATGGAACGCAACGGCTTCGGCAATCCTGCGGTTTTCTATAACAAATTCCGAGCTCGGTTCGGCTGTAGCCCGGCAGAGTTTCGGCGAGGGCGCCGCCCTCTCAAGCCGCAAAGCGTGCTGACGGAAGACGATGCGGCAGAGGCACAGAAGATCCTTACCGCGCATGCGGCGACCGTCGGCAAGGCAGCGGAGCTCGTAATCGGGCTAACGACGAGCGGCAGGCGCCACATCGTCATAACCGCCCCACACAACCCTAGCTTGAGCTAGATTCCAATCCTAGCTTGAGCTAGATTCCAATGCGTTGAGTTTTTCGAGAATTTGACGACCTACGGCAGCCCCGGGTGGGGCGATCAACGACCTCGTTTCGGTTCGCGATGTAGAGGCGAACCGAACATGAAGACTGCGCTCCCGTCATTTCAAGTTCGAGGTAACTTTTGCATCGCCGGCCGGCATTGCCGCGCACCTCGGACTTGATCTGCGCAAGAAACGACTAGGGATCGCGCTTGCGTAGCCAAGTTGACGCCTTGTCGAGGGACACCCGCCCGTGGACGTTATTTTGTCCTGGCGGGTCTCCTGGCTCACGGGTCGTCACCTCTGCCCGTCTTCCCAAGGTTTTCGCCTCAGTGACGCTATGGGCCGCGGCTTGCCGGTTGCAGTTGGGGGGCAGCCCCGGCTTTACCGAAGTCTCGGCGCACCGGTAGCGCTTCCGCAAAACAACCTGTGACATGCTGAGCAGCGACAACGTCATCACCTGTTCCGGACATCAGGCCGTCGAATAGGGTGCAAATGACGAGACGGATTCATCGATGATGAGCTCCTTGGCCGCCGGCGGAAAAGCTCTCTGTGGGCAATCCTTACGTTCGCAAAGCTTGCAACCAACGCCGATGGGCGTTCGCGCGGCCGGATCGTCAAGAGGCAATGCCTTTGAATAGACCAACCGGGCCGCATCCGCCAAATTGCAGCCCAGTCCAACAGCGAAGCTCTTGACCGATCCACCGAAGCCGCCGCTCTGATGCATCACAGTGCGCGCGATCCAGAGATAGGCCCTGCCATCGGGCATCTCGGCGAGCTGCGTACAGATGCGCCCCGGTTGAGCGAATGCCTCGTAAACGGTCCACAGCGGACATGTTCCACCAATCCTTGAGAAGTGGAAGTGCGTGGCCGACTGCCTCTTCGACATGTTGCCGGCCCGATCGACGCGCACGAGAAAGAAAGGCACGCCACGCGCCGTGGGGCGCTGCAACGTGCTCAACCGGTGACAGATCGTCTCGAAACCGACGCCGAACTTTTCACCAAGAAGATCGATGTCATAGCGTAAGGCTTCCGCAGCCTCGAGGAAGACCGTGTAGGGCAGGATCAGCGCGCCGGCAAAGTAATTGGCAAGCCCGATGCGGGCAAGCGAGCGGGTCTCGTCACTGCTGAAACGTCCAGCTTTCGTCAGTCGGTCCAGCAGATCCCTGTGTTCCAGGAAGCATAGCTGGGTCGCCAGTTGAAACGCACGCTGTCCAGCGTTCAGCCGCGAGGAAATCCGAAGAATTCCTGTCGCAGCCTCAAAGCGGCGCTGCATCTCATCGCCTCCGGTCTCGACCCTGACGGCGTGTTTTTCGAGCAGACGACCCTGCAACTGAATGTGGAACGATCCGAGCGGCGTGCCGAATTCGCCCGCCAGTCCTTCAGCGGCTTCATCCAGTTCGGGAATGTAATTGCTCTGCGAAGAGAAGTAGTCCCGAACCTCCTCATAGGGCATGGCAGGCAAAGCCGCAGCGGTCGTACCACGGTCATCCCCGAGTTTTGCGGCAAAAGTTTCCGCCCGCTCCGATGCCTGAAACCACTGCTTTTGCAATCGCAGCATTGCGCGCCCGACAGCCGGCATATTGACGGCGATCTCCCGGATCTCGCTGTTGCTGATGGTCTCCCCGAGCGCCGGGTTTGAAAAGAGCTCGCGCAGCTCGCCGACCAACCGCGCCTCGTCCTCCTCGGAGAACAACTGGACGTCGACGCCGAAGGCTGCGTTGAGACGCAGAAGCACCGGAACGGTGATTGGCCGTTGGTTGTTCTCGATCTGATTGAGGTAGCTCAGCGAAATCCCGAGCTTGTCCGAAAGTGCCTGTTGCGTCAGGCGGCGTTCTTCGCGCAATCGCTTGAGGCGAACTCCAACAAATGGTTTCTTCATCTAGACCTCTCGATCTTCGCAAACTTTGCAGATTTGCAAATCGTACTTCGCAAACTTCTGCAATTTCAGCTATTTATCATTTCTTCTACCAGTAGATATTGCGAAGAAATGTCTTGTTGGCAAGCGCTGGGAGCGACCATGGAATGCAGCGACATCCCGACCGGAGCGACAAACTGCCTCTTTGCCGAAATGATCTTTCCGGAACACGCCAATCACTACGGTACCCTTTACGGCGCCAAGGGTCTTGAGATGATGGGGCGCGCGGCCTTTGTCGCGGCCAGTCGCTTTGCCCGCCAGCCGGTCGTCATGGCAGCAACGGACGCGGTCAGGTTTCGAAAGCCCGTGCCGATCGGCAGCCTGCTCGAATTCACGGCCGTCGTAACAAGATGCGGCCATGCGTCGATGACCGTTCTCGTCGAGGCGACGATGGAAAATCTGACCAGCGGCAGACGCCATCAGGCCATGACGGGCCGCTTTGAAATGGTGGCAGTCAATGAACATGGCCGCCCCGCGCCTTTACAAAACAACTGTCATGTCGAAATACTCGAGGAGACGCATTCGTGAAACTGCATAATGTCCGCACCCATAAGTCGGCTGAGCATCTGGCCCGCGAAGACCAGCTTGCCTGGAAGATCGCCGCGGTCGCCGTCGATGATGCCGCACTGGATGACGATGTCGTCGAGATGATCGGCAACCGCATCATCGACAATGCCGCCGTTGCAACTGCTTCACTATCGCGGCGCCCGGTTGCCAGCGCTCGCGCCCAGGCCATCACTCATCCCTACGCCCCCGGAGCCACGATCTTCGGCCTTTCCGAAGCCAGGCGCTTTTCGCCGGAATGGGCGGCCTGGGCAAATGGCGTTGCCGTTCGCGAGCTCGATTTCCACGATACGTTTCTTGCCGCCGACTATTCGCATCCAGGCGACAACATCCCCGCCATACTGGCGGTGGCGCAGCATTGCGGCTTGAATGGCGCGGCTCTTACGCGCGGCATCGCCGTCGGTTACGAGATTCAGGTCGACCTGGTGAAGGGCATCTGCCTGCACGAACACAAGATCGATCATATCGCGCATCTCGGCCCATCGGCGGCGGCCGGCATTGGTGCCGCGCTCGGCCTTCCCGTGGAAACCATCTATCAGGCCGTGCAACAGGCGCTGCATGTCACGACCACGACGCGCCAGTCGCGCAAGGGTGAGATCTCGAGCTGGAAGGCCTATGCGCCGGCCTTTGCCGGAAAGATGGCCATTGAAGCCGTCGACCGCGTCATGCGCGGTGAAGGCGCGCCCTCGCCCGCCTGGGAAGGCGAGGATGGTTTCATCGCCTGGCTGCTCGGCGGACCGAAGGCCGAGTATATCGTGTCTCTGCCGGAGAAAGGTGAGCCGAAACGCGCGATCCTCGACACCTATACCAAGGAACACTCAGCCGAATATCAGAGCCAGGCGCTCATCGATCTCGCTCGGCGCATGGGACCGAAGATCGGCGATCTCTCGAAGATCGAGAGCATCGTCATCCACACCAGCCATCATACACACTACGTCATCGGAACCGGGGCCAACGACCCGCAAAAGATGGACCCGAAGGCGAGCCGCGAAACGCTTGATCACTCGATCATGTATATCTTCGCCGTCGCGCTGGAAGATCGGGGCTGGCACCACGAGCGCTCCTATGCGCCTGAACGGGCCAACCGACCAGAGACGGTCGCCCTCTGGCGCAAAATTACCACGGTCGAAGACCCTGCCTGGACCAAGCGCTACCACAGTCACGATCCGGCGGAGAAGGCGTTCGGCGGACGCGTCGTCGTCACCCTGCGGGACGGGACCGTCATAGAGGATGAGCTGGCCGTCGCCGACGCCCACCCGCTCGGCGCCAAGCCGTTCAGACGAGGTGACTATGTCAACAAGTTCCGGACGTTGGCCGAGGGCGTTGTCGCGCCTGCAGAACAGGACCACTTCGTCGCCACGGTGGAACGCCTCACCTCGCTGAAACCCGAAGAGCTGGGGCAACTCAACTTTCAGGCGGAACATCCCTTGCCCGGCACGGCTACCGCCCGCGGCATCTTTGACTGGAACAAGTAGCGGAGGATCATCATGACAGCATTTAAGCCAAAGAAATCCGTCGCGCTTTCAGGCGTAATCGCTGGCAATACAGCTCTCTGCACCGTGGGGCGCACCGGCAACGATCTGCATTATCGCGGCTACGACATCCTCGATATCGCCGAAACCTGCGAGTTCGAGGAAATCGCACATTTGCTGGTCCACGGCGCCCTTCCGACGGCTACGGAGCTCTCGGCCTATAAATCGAAGCTTAAAGCGCAGCGAGGTCTTCCCGATGTCGTGCGTCGTACCCTGGAACTGCTGCCGGCGGCGACCCATCCCATGGACGTCATGCGCTCGGGCGTCTCCGCATTGGGCTGCGTCCTTCCGGAAGCGCCCGATCACAACCATCCCGGTGCCCGCGATATCGCCGATCGGCTGATGGCCTCGCTCGGCTCCATGCTGCTCTACTGGCACCACTTTGCCCAGAATGGCCGGCGCATCGATGTGGAAACGGAAGACGATTCGATCGGTGGCCATTTCCTGCATCTGCTGCACGGACGCACACCGAGCGCCTCACATGTCCGCGCCATGCATACCTCGCTGATCCTCTATGCCGAGCATGAGTTCAACGCATCGACATTTACGGCCCGATCTATCGCCGGGACCGGCTCGGATATGTATTCGGCAATTGCAGGAGCGATCGGTGCCTTGCGCGGGCCGAAGCATGGCGGCGCCAATGAAGCCGCCTTCGACGTCCAGAAGCGCTATTCAGATCCCGCAGAAGCCGATGAGGATATCAAACGCAGGGTCGAGGCGAAGGAAGTCATCATCGGTTTCGGCCACCCGGTCTATACCGTCGCCGACCCACGCAACAAGGTGATCAAGAAGGTCGCGCGCGAACTCTCGGTCGATGCCGGCACAATGAAGATGTTCGATATTGCCGAACGGATCGAGACGACTATGGCGCAGACTAAGAACATGTTTGCCAATCTCGACTGGTTCAGCGCCATCTCCTATCATATGATGGGTATTCCGACCGCGATGTTCACACCGCTTTTCGTGGTTTCGCGAACATCCGGCTGGGCAGCTCATATCATCGAGCAGCGCGCGGATAACAAGATCATCCGCCCATCCGCCAATTATATTGGCCCGGAGAACCAGACATTCGTGCCGATCAACAAGCGCAGCGGCCCGAAAATCCGTCCGAAAGCCGCCTGAGGAGTTGAAAATGCCGTATCTCGTCGCATCCGAATTACCCGACGCCCCCGCCGGAATCCGTTTCAGGGAGCTGCTGGAGCGTAATGGCATCCTGCAGCTTCCCGGCGCCCATAACGGCATGGCAGCTCTCCAGGCCAAGGCGGCGGGTTTCGAAGGCCTCTATCTCTCCGGCGCTGCCATGACCGCCTCCATGGGTATTCCCGATCTCGGGATCATCACGGTGGACGAGGTTGCCTTTTTCATCCGCCAGATCGCGCGGGCAAGCGGCCTGCCGCTGCTTGTCGATGGCGACACGGGCTATGGCGAGGCATTGAACGTCATGCACATGGTGCGAACCTTCGAAGATGCGGGCGCCGGCGCAGTCCACATCGAAGACCAGCTGCTTCCGAAGAAATGCGGGCATCTGAACGACAAGAGGCTTGCGGACGCGCATGACATGGCAGCAAAGGTCGCGGCTGCGGCGAAGGCGCGCCGTCATCTCTATCTGATCGCCCGGACCGACGCGGCGGCCAGCGAAGGCATTGACGGCGCCGTTGCGCGTGCCAAGCTGTTTATGGAAGCCGGCGCCGACGCCATCTTCCCCGAAGCCCTCAACAGTGCCGAGATGTTTCGCGAATTTGCGCGGCGCATGCCGGGCGTTCCCTTGCTTGCCAACATGACCGAATTTGGCAAAACGCCGTTTTTCACCGCATCCGAATTCGAGGAGATGGGCTACCGCATGATCATCTGGCCCGTCTCTTCATTGCGAGTCGCCAACAAGGCTCAGGAAAAGCTTTACGCCACCTTGAAGCGCGACGGCTCCGCAGAGGCCGTTTGGACCGAGATGCAAACGCGCGGCGAACTCTACGACACTATCGGGCTTCACGACTATGAAGCGCTCGATGCCTCGATCGTGAAGACGATCCTTCCCAATTCAGGGTCGCGATAACCCTGTGGCTATGATATGAGGCGGCCATGAACGATTTCGTACGCTCCGTTTTGACCCCGCCCGACGGCAGCAAGAAAGTGCTGCTGCATTCCTGTTGTGCGCCGTGTTCGGGGGAAGTGATGGAGGCAATGTCGGCCTCGGGCATCGACTACACCATCTTCTTCTACAATCCGAACATCCATCCGGAGCGTGAATACCTCTTGCGCAAAGAGGAGAATGTTCGCTTCGCGGAAAAGAACGATGTGCCCTTTGTCGACGCCGACTATGACAAGGACAACTGGTTTGCCCGGGCGAAGGGAATGGAATGGGAGCCTGAGCGCGGCGTTCGCTGCACGATGTGTTTCGACATGCGCTTCGAACGGACAGCGCTCTATGCACACGAGAACGGTTTTCCGGTGATGACCAGTTCGCTTGGGATCTCGCGCTGGAAAAACATGGCGCAGATCAATGATTGCGGCGAGCGGGCAGTCGCTCCTTATGACGGCCTCAGCTATTGGGATTTCAACTGGCGTAAAGGCGGCGGTTCCGCCCGCATGATCGAGATCAGCAAGCGGGAGCAGTTCTACCAGCAGGAATATTGCGGCTGCGTCTATTCGCTGCGCGACTCGAACATGCACCGCCGCAGCCAGGGACGCGAACCGATCGAGCTCGGCAAGCTCTATTACGGCAAGGACGACACGGCGAGCTAGGGTATTGCGCCGGCCCACTCGATTTCCCGTCGTTCAAAACTGCCTGCGATCGCGCATGAAGTTCGCATACCATTCGACGAACTGCATTACACCGCCTTCATGCTCGACCGAATATGGTCCCGGCTCATAGGCTGGAGAGCGGATGCCAAACGCATTCTCCTCGACGATCCGGCGGTCCTGATCGTTGGTTTCGTTCCAGACATGCGTCAGTTCGTCGATGTTATAGTCGACGCCTTCGACGGCATCCTTGTGAACCAGCCATTTTGTCGTGACCTGCGTTGATTCCGGGCCCAGCGGCAGGACGCGGAACGTAATGGCATGATCGACCAGCACATGGTTCCAGGTGCTTGGATAATGGAAAAGCAGCAGCGTACCGATGTGGCTCTGGCTGACATCGTCGGAGAGTTGGTGCTTCACGGCCCGCTTGCCTGACATGGTATAGCTTTCCGCGTCCTCGATCAGCGGCATGCGCGCCACGCGGAACTGGCCGGTCGAAGAAATCTTGAATTCGCTCGGCAGGCCGGAGGCCTCGCAGCGTGCCCAATGTTCGGCGATGACGGGATCATCCTTTGCACCCTGGACCCCGGTTGCGGTCGGAGCCTCCGGATAGGTCCGGCACAGTTCCGGGTGATTGGCCGCGCAATGATAGCATTCGCGATTGTTCTCCCAGACCAGTTTCCAATTGCCCTTTTCGATGATCGTGCTTTCGAAGGCGACCTTCGTGTCCTTGAGATTATGCGGAGCAAGATAGCTTGCGACCATCTCGCGCATCGGACCAAAATCGAGCGGCTCATCGGCGAGGCTTACGAAAATATAGCCGCCGACGGTCTCGCAATGGACCGGCTTGAGGCCATTTGCCGACTTGTCGAAATCCTCGCCCATCTGCCGTGCGAACAGCAGCGAGCCGTCCAGTTCGTAGGTCCATTGATGATAGGGACAGACAAGCTTGGCCGATGATCCCTTGGGCTGCGTGCAGACGCGCGATCCGCGGTGTCGGCAGGAATTATGCAGGGCGCGAATTACGCCTTGCCGATCCCGCGTGATGACGATCGGATAGTCGCCGACCTGCAGCGTGAAGTAGTTGCCGGCTCTCGGAACCTCGCAATCGTGTCCGACGAAAAGCCAATCCTTGTACCAAATATGCTCGAGGTCGAGCCTGTACAGTTCCGGATCGGTGTAGAAAGCCTGTTCCAGGCTATAGCCATCGCGCCTGTTTTGCAGTTTGCGCAGCACGTCGCTGTAAAAATCCGTCATCAGATGCTCCCGGTTTGAGCACTGACTGAAAAGGCGGAAGATCGATCTCGATTGGCCCGGCAGCCAATACGCCAATCAGCTTCCTGAATGCCCTCCGCAGTCAGTCAAGTCATTCATGTGACCAAGGCTGGTTTCCGGGCTCCGAAGCCGCCCCGTCAGGGGCTTGCCGACACCTTCCCAGATCAATTGATCCAGTGGCCGTCGTCGGCATTAGGCTTCGCTACCGTTGCGGGGGCAGCGCCGGATTTCGACCGGCTTCCCAATTATCCACTTCGATTCGAAGCGGCACCAAGGACAGCATATTTAAACACGCCGCATTGCCGGCGTCTCCTTCGAAAAACGACGTCCGTCCATCGCATTCTGAACAGATCAGACCTTTATTTTCACGACGATGTGTCGCTAGGCCGACGCCTTCAGTCGGACGACCAATGACGGCGTTTTGAAAACCAATCGTTCGATGTTATTTTTCAAAGATAGATTGGAGTTGAGACGATGCCCTCGCATAGCCGACCCTCATTGGAAATTGCGGGCAAAGACGCCAGAGTAGCCTGGATCGCTTTAGTGTCGGCATGCGGCCTGGCCTTTTCCTATGTTCTGGCCTGTGCAACGCCATTCGCGGCGATCGCCGCCATCGCATCGGTGACGCTGAAGCGACGCGATGGAATTGCCGTTGTCGCCGCCACGTGGCTCGGCAATCAGGCGGTCGGATACCTGCTGCTCGGTTATCCCCGCGAATGGGACAGTTTTGCCTGGGGCGGAGTGATCGGCCTGGCGGCGGGCACGGCATTGGCGACGGATTTTGCGCTTGCGCGTCTCAAGTTTGGACCCGTCGTGACAGCCCTCGTCGCGCTGCTGGTCGGCTTCTGCGCCTACGAAATCGTGTTGTTCATCGCCACACTGATGCTGCCTTCCGGAGATGATGCATTCTCCTTGGCGGTCATCGCTCAGATTCTCCGCGACAATATCGTGGCCTTCGCAGGGCTGATGGCAATCTATGCGGTCATTCGTTCGGCGGGCTTTCTCGAGCCGGCCGGAAAAGCGACGCCACCTCGCACCCTTTGATCGAAGATCGTGAGAGCATTTCCTCCAAATAGAATCGTCTGTCTGACGGAAGAAACGGTCGAGGTCCTCTATCTGCTCGGTGAGCAGGAGAGGATCGTCGGCGTTTCCGGCTATGCGGTGCGGCCGCCCCAGGTTCGACGCGAAAAGCCGCGGGTCTCCGCCTTCACATCGGCCGATATCGACAAGATACTGGCGCTGGAGCCCGATCTCGTTCTGACGTTCTCGGATCTGCAGGCGCCGATCGTCGCAGACCTCGTCCGCCATGGAATTGCGGTGCATGCGTTCAATCAGCGTGACATCGCCGGAATTCTTGCAATGATCAGAACCGTCAGCGCCCTTGTCGGAGCCAGCCACAAGGGTGAAACCCTGGTTGCATTCTATCAGGCTCGCCTTGAAACCCTGCGGGCCCAATCAACCACGAGGCAACCCGTGAGAGTTTATTTCGAGGAATGGGACGATCCCATGATCTGCGGGATAGGCTGGGTTTCGGAACTGATCGAAATTGCCGGCGGAAACGATGTCTTTGCCGAAAGGGCGAGAAACAAGGCTGCCAGAGACAGGTTCGTTTCCTTTGATGAGGTGATCGCGGCAGCCCCCGATCTCATTCTTGCGTCATGGTGCGGCAAGAAAGTCGTCAGGGAGAAAATCGGCTCTCGGCCAGGCTGGCATGACGTTCCGGCTGTTCGCAACGATCAGATCGTCGAGATCAAATCGCCCCTCATCTTGCAGCCGGGTCCGGCCGCCTTGAGCGATGGTCTCGACGCGATCATTGCTGCGATTGCTCGCTTCCAGTCACGTATTTCGACGGAATAACGCCACACCGGCGCTTGCCATGAAGCAGATTGCGTGTTTCTGTAAAGCCGCTTTGGTGCCGCCCCGATATGAACGAGGCGGATAATTGGGAAGCCGGTTGAAGCCGGCGCTGCCCCCGCAACGGTAATGAAGCTGAAGTCGACGAATTGCCACTGGGCTTAGTGCCTGGGAAGGTCGTCGATAGCCCCAAAGAGGGCAGCTTCTCAGCCCGGAAACCAGCCATGAGCGCTAGAAACTCAGCGGATTGCGGTGGGCGATCTGGGGGACGGTACCACACCCGATTGATCAGCAGGATCGACGTGGTGGTCGGTGCCTGCCTTGTGGCTCCACCCATTTCGCCAGATGCGAGATAAGAGATGGAGCACTTGGACCCAATACGCAGTTCGCGGATGAGCCGTCACCCTGAAACTGCCGACGAACATCCAACTTCCGGCCTGGCGACCTCCTCCCGTTGCGCGAGCGCAACCCCACAGGACGTGTTTCTCGCCTGGCTGCTGACGTTGCCCGACGGCACCGACGTCCCGGCCGCGGCGCGTCTTGAGGTCGACATGATCGATCGCTCAAAATCGCCGCTACCTGCTTTGCTGACGCTTCGGACCATGATGGTTCAGGCTATGACGCCGGTTGGTCTTAGGCCGGAACGGCGGCGAGGTCGCAGATCCAACTAGGGGGCAATCGGCGCACTTCCTACTGCCGTAGTCAACGTGCCCAAGAGGGCATTCACGACGAAGCGATGGCGGTGTCCTGGCTCTTTCTCGCATCCAAGACAATCAGTTTTGAAGTCGCCTCGGGGCGATGTCGCCATTAGGACGCCGGTGAAGTTATTGAACAAGTCAGAACAGCTTGAGCCGCAATCTCATACGAAACTCAAAGTGGGCTTTATCCTCGCCCGGTCGTTTACGCTCTCAGCCTTCGCGCTGTTCGTGGACACCCTTCGGCTCGCAAGCGATGAGGCGGACAATTCCGGTCGCGTGCGAGCCGATTGGCAGGTTCTCAGCAGTTCTCGTCACTTCATAACGTCGAGCTGCGGTGTTCAGGTTGCGCCGACCTCTGCCTTCGTCGAGCCGAACAGGTTTGACTACATCGTGGTGGTCGGCGGCCTGTTGGGAGCAGACGACCCGATCGACGCTGAATCGATAGCCTGGTTGAAGCGTGCGGCCATTGCAAGGGTTCCGTTGATTGGCGTGTGTACCGGCACGTTCATATTGGCGGCTGCCGGCCTTTTGCGGCAGCATGAGACATGCGTCAGTTGGCTCCACTACCAGGCATTTCGTGAGTTCTTTCCCGATCATCGCGTCCGGTCCGATCGAATTTTCAACCTCGACAGGATGAGAGGCTCCTGTGCCGGCGGCAGCAGCGCCGCCGATATGGCGGCCTCGATCGTCCAGCGGCATATCGGCAAGAACGCTGCCCGAAAGGCAATGGAAGTATTGCAAATGGAGAGGGTACGAACGGATCGCGACCTGCAGCCCAGACGGCCATTAGGCATCAAATGCCGCGACACTCGTCTCAGATCCGTGCTCTTGAAGATGGAAGGCCATCTCGACGGGTCCCTATCCATACGCGGTCTGGCCGACGAAATCGGTCTTTGCCGGCGCCAGCTCGAGCGCTTGTTTGCCGAAGAGATCAAGATGACGCCCACGAATGTCTACAAGCGGATTAGAATGGAGCACGCAAAAGGGCTGCTTATGCGCTCGGATTCGTCTGTAATCGACATCGCGATGGAGATCGGGTTCTCAAGCACGGCACATTTCACCCGGGTCTTCAGGAGCATCTACGGCAAGACCCCGACGCAGGTTCGTATCTCCACCTCGCCGGCCCAGCTCATGCATGGATAATCCGACTTGCTCACGAACTTGCAAGACATCCGTGTCATTTCGGTCTAACGGGGCATGATTGTCGTTATCGGCTGCCATCAGGCTGCGGCCATTCGGCAAAATCGAAAGGAATGAATGTGGCAAACGATCTCAATCGCAATCAGGCGGCCTTCGCGACCCGCGCCGTCCATACCGGGCAGGAACCCGATCCTTTGACGGGCGCCGTCATTCCTCCCGTCTATCATGCAACGACCTTCGTTCAGGACGGTATCGGACGCAGCAAAGGATTCGACTATTCCCGCAGTGGCAACCCGACACGCAACATGCTGGAGCTTTGCCTTGCAGATCTCGAAGGTGCGGAAACCGCCTCAGTCTTTCCAAGTGGCCTCTCCGCCGCGGCAACATTGATCGAGGCATTGCCTGCCGGCTCATCGATCTTGGCGCATCACGATCTCTACGGCGGCGTGTACAGGCTGCTAGCAGATGTCAGGCCCGTGACTGCGGGCCACAGGATAAATTTCGTAGACTTCTCGGATATCGATGCCCTGAGACATGCTGTTGCCGCGCACCAGCCGAACCTGCTTTGGTTCGAGACGCCGTCCAATCCCACCCTGCGGATCGTAGATCTGTCCGCCGTTGCCCGGATCGGCAATGAGGCGAATGCCATCACCGTCTGCGACAGCACGTTTTCCTCGCCTGCGGGCCAGCGACCGATCGAGCACGGCATCCATATCGTCGTGCATTCGGCAACGAAGATGCTGAACGGCCACTCCGATCTTCTGGGCGGTGTCGTTGCTGTTTCGGCCAACGCACCGGCAGGGCTTGCCGAGCGGGTAAAATATCTGCAGAACGCTCTCGGCGCGGTGATGTCGCCCTCGGACTGCGCCCTGCTTCACCGCTCCCTGAAGACGCTGGAAATCCGCAGCACACGGCAATCCTCCTCCGCCCTGATGCTAGCATCCAGCCTGGAGCAACAGGCCCAGACACTCCGTCTCGACCGGGTCGTGTATCCCGGTTTGGAAAGCCATCCGCAGCATGCGCTGGCTACCCGACAGATGTTCAACTTCGGCTGCGTCATTTCCATCGAGCTTGCCGGCGACATTGCGCGCGTGGAACGCGTGCTTACGTCAACCCGTTACTTCCGCTTCGCCGTCAGCCTCGGAAGCGTCGAGAGCCTCATCCAGCACCCCGCATCGCTGACCCATGCAGTCGTTCCGGAAGACCAAAAGTCCGCGATTGGAATAGGCCCGCAACTCATCCGGCTCTCCATCGGTCTCGAGGACCCAATCGATCTCGAACGGGATTTGGTGCAGGCACTGGAGATTCGATCCTAGGGATTTTGTCAATGTCGATCCCCCTCGTCCCGTCCGAGCGGACTTCTTTCCGCTCGCCCGTTGGCGGATTTCACTAAAGACGCGGAGGTCGACGACCGTAAACGGGCTCGCTGCAAGCAACTGAATGGATCAGCCTTCAATACAGATAGGGATCGGAGCATTGTCGGCCGCGTCAACCAGACCATCGACCGGCAGCGCACTGCGCTGAACAAGGCTGTGGCACGCTGGACTCCGCCTAGCCTCTGAAGCGGTCAATTTAACGGTCAAGCACGGTCAGGATGGCGTTCAGCTCACCAGGCCCGATTGCTTTCCAGTTCAGGGCGCGCATGCTCACCTCGCTGCCCTTGCTTCCTGGTCGAGGTCGTTGAAACCGATCAGTGGATCGGAAAGGCCGTGCAGTTAGGGGGATGAGCCGTTGCATCTCCAAGGTCGCCTCTGCGCCTTTCCCTTCTATCCAGGCATGAGATACAAAGTCATTTCCTTGGGCGTCGTCGCCAGGCGGCCTCTTTACTGCCGGATATCGAGTTAGCCAATCCATGTCGGACCTTCCTTCCATAGCTTTGCTTTGCATCGTCACACTGTCGTGCCTCTCGATCCTTCTGTTTCATCTCGTCACCGGTGTGCCGCCGATGCCCTCGAGCGCAGCCGTAATTACCGACGTGATAGACCTGCTCCGCCAGGCAAACCTCCCGCCACGACCGAAAATCTACGAACTTGGAAGTGGATGGGGCTCGCTTGCAATAGCGCTCGCTCGTGCGTTTCCGGATGCGGAAATTCACGGATTCGAGCTCTCTCCCTTACCCTTCCTGTTTGCAAGACTGAGAACACGAGGCATCCGGAACCTTTCGATCCATTGGGGCGACTTCTTTCGTCAGGACGTCAGCGATGCAGACGCGATCACCTGCTATCTCATGATCAGACCGATGCCCAAGGTCGGCGCGTTCCTCGACAGCATGCTCCGTCCCGGAACGGCGGTCGTCTCTCTCACCTTCTGGTTTCGAGACCGCCGCGTCGATGCATCCAGAAACGGCGCTGGATTGCGTGGGGCCGCAGCCCTTTATTATTGGCCGGCCGAGAAGACGTAGCCTAAGCCTCAGCCGAGCGGCTGAGATGAACCCGATTGAGCTGACAGTTCAATAGAACTACGGCGATAAAATATTATCGATAGCTTAGTTCCTTAAGCCGAATTGCATGTCTTGGCGTCGCTTAGAGCGGTGGCCTTTCCTGATCCGAACCTCATACGCAATTGCATTACGGATGCATCTTCAGGACCGGGCTCAAAACGCCGGCATGACTCAGGCGCGGTCCAGGAACTCAAGCACCCGGCTGGTGAGCAGCGCGGCTGCACTGGCATCATACGATGCAAGAGAACTGTCGGCGAAGTAGTGCCGATCGCCTGGATAAAGGAAAAGCTTTGCGTCTTCGACCTTCGCCACGATCTCGCGAGCAGCGTCGATATCACCCTCACCGACGAAGATGGCGTCCTTGTCCATACCGTGGATCTGGACCGCAACGCCATCCGGCCAAGGCCCAAAGGCCCACTTGCCACTGATCGGCAGGCACGAGTGGAAGAGCAGGGCTCCGCGGGCGCCGGGCCGCGTCTGTGCGAGCTTCTGCGCCGGAAGTACCCCGAACGAGAACCCGGCATAGACGAGCTGAGAAGGCAGATCATCGGCGATGCGAACGCCCCGCTCCCGCAGGTCGTCGAATCCGACCTCACCGATATAGGCAAGACCATCATCGATGCTCTGGAACGTGCGTCCGTCGAACAGGTCGGGCGTATGCACGACGTGGCCGGCAGCCCGCAACTCGTCGGCGAATGCACGCACGCCCGCGGTCAGCCCCTGTGCATGATGGAACAACAAAACCTCAGCCATGGGGAGTCTCCGGTCGGGGATAATTGACACACGTTCTATCATCCTACACAGTCATCGTCTCGCGCGGAAGATGCATTAGAGGAAGAACTTCGGCAAGTCCGCCGGCGATGACGATAGACGGCGAGAACAACGCACGCGTTTCTCGCCGCTTCATCCAATTCCCGGGCAAAGGCCGCAGTCGGAGCAAAGGACCTGTCCGCAGACTTTTGCTGCCTACTTCTTCCAGTACTTGTCGACGTATTTCTGGATCTCGGTGCGCATGAAGCGGCCGGAAGCGTCGGCTCGGTCTTCCCAACCGAAGACGCAGGCTGTCACGATCCCGTCGAACCCGACATCGGCAAGCGACGAAAAGAATACATCCCAGTTAATCTCCCCCTGATACATGTCCATGTGCTGGTGGATCGTGACCTTGGCGCCCGGTGGGTTGATGATGTAGCGCAAACCGGACGAGGCGCGGTGGTTGTAGGTATCGGCCACATGGACATGCGCGATGAGTTCGCCGGCATCGCGTATCATCTTCGCCATGTCGTCGCCGAAGTAGAAGGTATGCGGCGCGCAGTAGAGGAACTTGACGTTCTTCGAGCCGATCATCTTCAGCATGTCGATCGCCGGATGCAGCGTCTCGCACCAGTCCTCGGGATGCGGCTCCATGTTCAGGTTGACGCCTTCCTTTTCGAAGACCGGCACCAGCTCTTCGATCGACCGCCACCAGGCAGCTTCACTATGCTCGTGCGTAAAGTGTCCGCCGCAGCAATTGGAGCGGTGGCCGCGATCGGGAGACGGCCCTCGTCCGAACTCGGAGTTCATCGTATCGACGCCAAGCTCGACGGCAAGATGAATGGCCTCCTTCCAATAGGAGACCGCAGCCTGCCGTTCGTCTTCATGCGGGCTTGCCCAGCGATACATCGGCAAAAGCGAAGCCACCTGGACGCCATGGTCCTTGAGTGCCTTCTTGAACTCCTTGATGCGCTGCTTGTGCGCGCGTGGCCGTACCCACCACGGAAGCAGATCGTCACGCGGCGAAACCTCGATATATTCGTAGCCAAGCTCGGCCGCCTTGCGGCACAGTTCGTTGAGCGGCAGATGTCGGTGCATGTGCGGATCGAGTGCAATCTTCATGTGTTGTCCTCCTCTATCAATTGCCTAGGCGGCAGGCTTCAACGCCGCCGGGGCATAGAAAGCGGGGCGCTCCCCGATCCGGATCGGCACGATCTGGCCAGAGTGCTTGGCCTCTACGCAGGCATCGGCGGTCACGGCCGCGAAGTAACCGTCCCAGGCGGTCGGCCCGCGCACGACACCCACCTTGACAGAGTCGATCCACTCCTGAAGCTCGACATCGTAGCTGTCGATGAAACGCAGCTTCCAGTCCTGAAGGATTTCGTGGCTGAGCTTCGCATCCTTGCGCAACAACACGCTCATGGGTTCGGGCAGATAACCGATGCCGTCCTCTCCGACGACCTGGCACTGGATGTCATAACCATAGGGGCAATTGACGAAGACCTCGACGTCGATCCGGACACCCTTCCTGGTTTCGAGAAGGATCATGTGGGGATCGTCCAGATCCTTGCGCGCATGTTTCGTCTTCCTGGGCATGATGACCTGCGCGGAGATGTAGTCGTCATCCAGCAGCCAGCGGAGCACATCGATCTCGTGCGGGAAGCTGTCGGTAATCGCCATGTCGCCGCCATAGACGTCCGGAACATTCGGATTGCGGTGGGCGCAATGAACCATCAGCGGTTCGCCGAGATTGCCGCTGTCAATCTGCTGCTTCAGCAGGCGATAGCTCTTGTCGTAACGGCGCATGAAGCCGACCTGGACGAGGTGGCGGCCGCTTGCGACTTCCGCATTGACGATGTTGAGGCAGGCTGCAGCGGTCGTCGCGAGCGGCTTTTCGCAAAAGACGGGCTTGCCGGCCGCGATCGAGGCTAGCACGAACTCCTCATGCGTCGGCCCCCAGGACGTGACCACGATAGCCTCGACGTTGGGATCGGCCACGAGATCGTGCCCGTTTTCGAAGACGCGGGCGGCGGGTGTCAGGCGCCTGGCAACCTCTCCGGCCTGCGACCTGTTGATGTCGTTGACGGCAACGACCGTCGAACCGACAAGTTTGTTGTGCAATCGCTCGATATGTTCCTGGCCGATAGCGCCGGTTCCGATAACACCGATCTTGAGCATGTTTCCTATTCCTTTGAATGGGTCAGTCGAAATCACGCGGCAAGGCGAGCTTCAGCGTGGTCAGGGATTTCTTGACACCGGTGAGCGGCTCCATCCCGGCATCCTCCATTTCGAGGCTGACGGGGCCGTCATAACCAACCAGCCGAGCAACGGCGAAGAACTCCTTCCACCACTGCACATCGTGCCCGTGGCCGAGAGCCACGTAGTTCCAGGACCGCCTTGCGATATCGTTGATCCAGTAGGTGTCGATCAGGCCATTGGCCTCGGCAAGCGTCCGCTCGAGGCGCACGTCCTTTGCATGCATGTAGTGGATCGCCTCGCCAAGCAGACGCAAGGCCGCAATCGGATCGCCACCCATCCACATGTGGTGGCTCGGATCGAAATTCATGCCGATCACGGGGTCGACATGCTCGCGCAGCCTCAGCATGTTGGCGGGGTTGTGGATCATCGTCGCGCCAAGGTTCTCGATGGCGACCTTGATGCCGCATTCCCGGGCAAGCTGGCCCGCCCTCTGGAAATACGGGATGAGGACCTCGTTCCACTGATAGTCGAGCGCCTTCTCGTGCTCCGGCAGGATGACATGGGTAATCCAGTTCGGCAGCGCATCCGTTGGCGTGCCGCCAGGGCAGCCGGACATCATGACAACAGTCTTGACACCAAGCTTTTCCGCAAGGCGGAAGGTCTTGTCGACGACGGCGTGATGCTCCTCGCCAATTGGACCGGGGTGGAGCTGGTTGCCGGAACAATTGAGCGCGGCGATCGACAGGCCGCGGCGCTCAAGGGCGGCTAAAAACTCCCTCCGCGCAAGCTCGCTCGACAGCAGTTCGTCGAGCTTCAGATGCGGCGCCTTCGACCAGTTGCCGCAACCGAGTTCGACAGCCTCGAACCCGAGCTTGGACACAGTGTCGAGCATATCCTCGAATGGGAGGTAGCCGAGAATGTCGGTTACCAGACTAAGACGCATCATTTCATTGGCTCCGCTGACGTCATTGCATGTTGGATCGGCGTGCCGGGACGCCTCCCGCCCCGGCACGCCCGCTCGGGAGGAATTACTTCTTCATGTACTGATCGACATTGTCCTTGGTGATGGACTCGAACGGCACCAGCTTCTCAGCCGGCGGCTGTTCACCCTTCTTGATGCCTTCCACCACTTCGAAAGCGGCCTTCGCCTGACCACCGGCATTCTGGAAGATCGTCTGGGACATCTCGCCCGCCTTGATTGCCTTGAGCGCATCCGGCACGCCGTCGACGCCGGCGATCATCACGCCCTTCAGACGGTCGGAACCCTTCAATGCTTCCAGTGCACCGAGCGCCATCTGGTCGTTCGCGGCGACGATAGCGTCAAACTTCGGGAAACTCTGGATCCAGTCTTCCGTGACCTTCATGCCTTCGGCGCGGTCGTAGTTTCCGGTCAGGCTCGCGAGGATCTTCACGTCCGGACGTCCGAGCGCTTCCTCGAAGCCCTTCTTTCGTTCCTGCGAATGGTAGAGACCGGGAGTGCCTTCCAGATAGAGGATCTGCGCGTCCTTCGGCAGCTTCGCCTTCATGTATTCGGCCTGCATCTTGCCGGCGTCGACGTTCTTGGAACCGACGAAAGTATATTTGCCGCCGGCCGACTGGATGCCGAGTGCGACAACCGGAATTCCGGCCGCATTGGCCTTCTCGACGCCCGGAACGATGCCCTGATAGTCAACAGGGACGACCACGATGGCATTGACCTTCTGGGCGATGAAATTGTCGATCTGGTCGAGCTGCTTGCTCGCATCGTTGTTGGCATCGGCAAACTTGATGTCGACGTTCGGATCGGACTTGGCGGCATCGACGAAAGCCGTCTTGCGCGCCATGACGAAGACGTCGGTATCCGCCATATTGGCATAGCCGACCACGAACTTGTCGGCGGCAAATGTGCTGGTCGCGGACAAAGCAGCGATCGATACGGCTGCCGCCAGTGCGAGTTTGGTCATGAATTTCATTGGTTCTTCTCCTCCCATTGGGCGTTACAAAGTTCAGGCTTTTCGGCGCGCCCTTTCGCGCCGACACACAGGTGGTCCTCCGCGTGTGCGGTTCGTTACTTGCGGGAACTGTTCGATCAGGCCTTCTTCTTGCTGCGGGCCGATTTCGTCCAAACATCAAGGATGACGGCGATCGCGATGATCAGGCCCTTGATGATCTGCTGCCAGTACGAGCTGACATTCATGAGATTGAGGATGTTGTTGATGACGCCGATGATCATCGAGCCGATGATGGTACCGGTAATCGTTCCTGTGCCGCCCATCAGGCTGGTGCCGCCGACGACGACAGCGGTGATCGCATCGAATTCATAGCCGACGCCGCCTGCCGGTTGGCCCGAATTGATGCGGGACATCAGGACGATGCCGGCGATCGCACAGAGAATTCCGTTGTAGATGAACGCCTTCACGACGATGCTGTCGGGGTTGATGCCGGATGCGCGCGCAGCGCGGCCGTTGCCACCGACGGCATAGACATAGCGCCCGAACTTCGTCTTGTTCAGCAATATCCATGAGATCACGACGAAGATGGCGAGGATAAGCACCGAGATCGGTACAGGCCCGATGGAACCCTGGCCGATGACCTTGAATTCGCCAAGACCGGAGACAGGCGCACCGCCGGTATAAAGCAGCACGGCACCTCTTGCGACGGTCGTCATCGCCAGCGTCATGATGAAGGACGGGATGCGAAAAAACGTAATCACAAAGCCATTTATGAAGCCCGTCACTATACCCATGGCGACGCCCGCGGCCACGGCAAGCGCAATGCTTCCGGTCGTTGCCATAACACTTGTTGCGATTACGCCGCACAGCGCCAGCACCGATCCAAGCGAGACGTCGATCTGGCCGAGAATGATGATGAAGGTGACGCCGCAGGCAAGAAGGCTGACGACGACGACCTGGCGCAGGACATTCGTGAGGTTCGCCTCCGTCAGAAAGGTGGGGCTCAGCAGCGAGGCCAGGATGCAGATGCCGGCAAAGATCAGGATGGTGCCGTATTTGCGGTAGATCAGGGCGAAGTCGATCCCATGAGATTTCGTTTGGGGTTTGGGCGTCGCGCCCTTCGTGACCGCAGCCATCGGTTCGGTACTCATCAATGTCCTCCCGTTGCGAGGCGCATGATGCTTTCCTGATTGGCCTCGCTTCTTGTCAGTTCGCCGGCGACCCGGCCCTCGCTCATCACAACGACGCGGTCGCTCATCCCCAAGATTTCCGGCAGCTCCGACGAGATCATGATGATCGCCAGGCCCTGCCTGGCGAACTCAGTCATCAGCCTGTGGATCTCGGATTTCGATCCGACGTCGATGCCGCGTGTCGGCTCGTCGAGGATCAGGAGCTTGAGGTCGCCGAGAAGCCATTTGGCGAGCACGATCTTCTGCTGATTGCCGCCGCTCAAGTTTTCGACGATCATCGCCGTATCCGGCGTCTTGATCTGTAGCATCTTGATCATGCGTTGGGCGGCTGTTTCCTCCTGCCTTTCGCTGATGAAGAGGCCGCCTGCAAATTTCTTAAGATTGGCAAGCGAGATGTTTTCGCCGACCGACCGGCACAGGACCAGCCCTTCAGCCTTCCTGTCCTCGGATACCATCGCGATGCCGCGGGAGATCGCATCCTTTGGCGATGTGAGTTTCAGCGAGGTACCGTTCAGGCGCACGGTTCCGCCATCGGCTTCATCAAGGCCGAAAATGACGCGCGCCACCTCGGTGCGACCGGCACCGATCAAACCGGACAAACCCAGAATCTCGCCGGCGCGAACGGTGAAACTGACATTCTCGAAGACACCGGTTCGGGTGAGCTTCTCGAGCGAGAGCACGACATCGCCGATCGGAACCTCTTCCTTTGGAAAGATGCTGGAAATCGTGCGGCCGACCATCTGCGAGATCAGCTTGGAAGGATCATATTCGCTCGCAGGCGCCGTCGCGATGAACTGGCCGTCGCGCATGACGGTGATGTCGTCGGCGATCTGGAAGATTTCATCCATCTTGTGGGTGATGTAGATGATGGCGACGCCGTTTGCCTTGAGGTCGGCGATCTGCCGGAACAGCATGGCGACCTCGGTGTCGCTGATCGCCGAGGTCGGCTCGTCCATGATGACGAGCAAGGCCTGACGAGAGATCGCCTTTACGATCTCGATCAACTGCATGGCGGCGATCGAAAGATCGCGCATCTTCGTATCCGGACTATATTTGAGACCAAGCCTGTCGAGCAGCGCCTTGGTGTCGGCATTCATTCTGGCGAAATCGACGAAGCGCGACAGAAAGCCCTTGCCGGACAGGGCGGGTTCACGACCGAGGAAGATGTTTTCGGCGATCGTCATGTCAAGAACCGGGCTCAGTTCCTGGTGGATCATGGAGATCCCGCGTTCGAGCGCAGCCGAAGTGCTCTGCCCGGTCAGCGCCTCACCCTTGAAGAAGATCTCGCCACCATCGATGGCATAGGTCCCGCTCAGGATCTTCATCAGCGTCGACTTGCCCGCTCCGTTTTCGCCGACAAGGACATGGACGGTGCCGGCGCGAACCTTGAGGTTCATTCCATCAAGAGCAAGCACGCCGGGAAATGCCTTGACGATGTCACGCATCTCGAGAACGAGGTCATCGCCCTGCGAAGAATGTCTGCTTGCGCTGTCTCCAAGACGCGCCGATCCCATGGCCGCAGACATGTCTGCTCCTCCCAAGTTCCGCCTTCCGGCGCTTCATTTCGATGACTGAATGCTTCCTCCAGTGGCGCTGAAATCACCACACGCCCCCATTTCTGTCAATTTGACGCTGGACGATTCTCCCAAAAGATACCATACTGACTCTCATTTTCTGGGAGAACCTTATGTCCAGGCCAACCATCGCCGACCTTGCCAAGGCCGCAAATGTAGGGGTTTCCACGGTAGACCGGGTCTTGAACGGCCGCGACCCGGTTCGTCAACAAACGGCCGAACGCGTGCTTGAGGCAGCCGAGCGCATCGGCTTTCACGGCGTGACAGCCATTAAGCGCCGGCTCGAAAAGGAAAAGCCGATCATCAAATTCGGCTTCCTCTTGAAGCAGTCCCACCGCAAGCTCTATCGGATGTGGGGAGAGGTCCTGACGAAGGCGGTCGAAACCTATCCGGAAGCGCATGGCAGGGCCATCGTCCGGTTCGACGACGAACTCGCGCCCGAAAACACAGCGAATGCGATGCTGGCACTGAGCCGGGAAGTCGACGTCATCAGCGTGATTACGTCGGACCACCCGCAGATAAACCACGCTGTCGACGGCCTTGAGGCCGAGGGGATACCTGTATTCACCATGATTTCCGACCTGACGGCACCCGGCCGCGCAGGCTATGTCGGCAATGATTGCGTGAAAAAGGGACGAACCGCGGCCTGGTTCATCGACAACGTCAATGCCAACCCCGGCAAGGTCTCCGTCTTCGTCGGAAGCCACCGCTACCTGTCGCAGGAATTATGCGAAATGGGCTTTCGATCATATTTCCGGGAGAGCGCTTCCGAGTTCCAGATGATGGAGACCCTCGGAACCCAGGAAGAACCCGATATCGCCTACGAGCTCACGCGCAACCTGTTGGCGAAGGAGGAAAACTGGGTCGGCTTATATGTTGCCGGAGGCGGCGTAACCGGCGTCATGCGCGCTCTTCGCGACGATGGTGGCCCCGCAGCCAAGCGGCTCATGGTCGTGGCTCACGAGCTGACGAACGAGACACGCGCCGGCCTGGCCGAAGGATTGATAAAGGTGGTGCTCTCCCATCCGGCGCGATTACTGGCGGATACGCTGGTGAGAGCAATGGCGGAAGCGCTGGACACCCATCGATCTCCAAGCGTATCGCAGCACATTCTTCCCTTTGAAATATATACCGCTGCCAACATCTGAGCGATTGCCGAGGGACGGGCTGCCGTCCCTTCCCCGCGAAAAATCTTGATCGTGAAGCAACGCCGCCGCTGTTGAACGCTTGTGATCCCAATTCAGGCTATCTGCGACGAGTATCCTTGCTCAAGCCAGGAAGGTATTAATCTCGCGGGTATCCGTTCGCGGAAAACCGAGTGGCAGAGACCAAGAGGCTTCAGAGCCGTACCGCTTGCCGGTCGGTTTCCGCAACCGGTTTGGCGCTCATTATCCGTCCCAGCTTAATGCAGGGCTTTGAGCTGCTCTCGTCTCGCCTCCTCCTTGGGCGAATTCTCGCGGTTCTTGGTAAGCCAATTGGAAAACCCATCGAGATAGAGGTAGACAACCGGCGTAGTGAGCAAGGTCAGTGCTTGACTGACGGCCAAGCCCCCGAACATCGCAAAGCCCAGGGGCTGGCGAAGTTCCGATCCTGTCCCGTGGCCGAGCATCAGCGGCACCGCCCCCAACATGGTCGCCATGGTGGTCATCATGATCGGCCGGAACCGGATCAGCGCCGCTTTGCGTATCGCCTGCTCGCTCGTCAATCCCTGATTGCGCTCTCCCTCGATGGCAAAATCAACCATCATGATACCGTTCTTCTTGACGATCCCGATGAGGAGGATGACCGCGATCAATGCGATCAGGCTGAAGTCATAGCCGAGCAGCATCAGCGTCGCCATCGCCCCGACACCGGCCGACGGCAAGGTGGACAGGATGGTCAGGGGATGAATGTAGCTCTCATAAAGGACGCCGAGGATCAGATAGACAACCACGAGTGCGCCAAGCAGCAGCAGTGGGACGGAAGACAGCGACTGCTGGAACGCCTGCGCCGTGCCCTCGAAACTGGTGTTGATCGATGTCGGCAGGTTCATCTGATGCAGGGCCGCATTGATCCTGTCCGCGGCGACGCCGATGGACGTGCCTGCCGCAAGGTTGAAGCTGATCGTGACGGAGGGGAACTGGCTTTCGTGGCTGATCTGGAGCGGTTGCACCGGTACGGTGGTCCAGTGCGCCAGGACGGAGAGCGGGACATCCGACCCGTCTGAGGCCTTCACGTAGAGCTTGTCCAACGTGCTGACGTCGCTCTGCAGGCTCGGCAGTACCTCCATGATGACGTCATAACTCGACAGCTGGGTGAAATACTGGGCGATCTGGCGCTGACCGAAGGCGTCGTCCAGCGTATTGTCGATCGCTTCCGGCTGAATGCCGTAGCGCTGCGCCTGGGCGCGGTCGATGGTCAAGGTCAGCGTCGAGCCGTTCGTTTGCTGGTCCGAGGCGACGCCCTCGAGGCCGGGCAACGTCTGCATCTTGGCGAGCACCTTCGGCGACCAGCTGTCGAGTGCGTCGATATCGGCGCTGGTCATGCTCATCTGATACTGGGTGCGCGATGCGCGAGCACCGACACGCACGTCTTGCGCCGCCTGGAGGAAGAGGCGCGCGCCCTCGACTTTCTGTAGCTTTGGCTGCAGCCGCCGAATGATCTCGTCGGCGCTCGCCTGACGCTGGTCGCGCGGCTTCAGGGTAATGAACATCCGACCCGTGTTCAACGGATTGCCGACGCCGCCCACAGCCATGGCAACGCTCGCCACGTCCGGGTCCGCTTGGACAATGGCGCCCAGCTGCCGCTCGCGGTCGAGCATCTTGGCGAAGGAAATGTCCTGCGCCGCTTCGGATTGCCCCGTGATCAGCCCGGTGTCCTGTTGCGGAAAGAAGCCCTTGGGTATCCAGATGAAGAGGAGTACGGAGAGGACCAGCGACGCGAAGAAGACGGCAAGCGTGATCAGACGGAATTTCAGCGCGAGATCAAGCGCCCATTCATAGCCGTTCGTCATCGCGTCAAACCCGCGTTCGCTGAGGGCGTAAAGCCTGCCGTGACGAGTTTCTCCGTGGTTGCGCAGGAAGCGTGACGCCAGCATCGGTATCAACGTCAGCGACACGAAGGCCGATACGGCGATCGTCATAGCAAGCGTCACCGAGAATTCCCTGAACAGGCGCCCGATGATGCCACTCATCAACAGCAGCGGCAAAAGGACGGCGACGAGCGAGAGGCTGATCGACAGGATCGTAAAGCCGATCTCACCCGCGCCGGTCATAGCCGCTTCAAAGCCGCTCATGCCCTCGTCGATATGGCGCTGGATGTTCTCCAAAACAACGATCGCGTCGTCGACCACAAAGCCGACCGCGATGGTCAGCGCCATCAACGAGAGATTGTCGAGCGTGAAGCCGGCAATCCACATCATTGCGCAGGCACCGAACAAGGCAAGCGGCACGGTCAAGCTCGGAATGATTGTGGCCCGGACGCTGCGCAGGAACACGAAGATGACGCCGATCACAAGCAGCACGGTGATCAGAAGTGTCGTTCGCACGTCGCTAACGGCGGCCCGGATCGTCTGCGTTCGATCGCTGAGGATGCCGACCTTGATGCCCGGTTGCATCGACGCCGTCAGGCGCGGCAACTCGGCCGTGATGCTGTCGACCGTCTGGATCACATTCGCGCCCGGCTGCTTGAAGATGATCAAGAAGATGCCCCGCTTGCCATTGGCCCAGGCCGCTTGCTTGCTGTCCTGCGCCGCGCTGACGGCCTGGCCGATATCGCGGATATAGAGCGGCGAGCCATTCTGATAGGTGACGATGACATCGTTCCATTTCGATGCCTCGGTGAGCTGGCCGTTGGTATAGATGGTGTAGCTTCGCGTTGGGCCGTCGATATTGCCGGTCGGGTTGTTTTCGGTGACGCCGTTCAGTTGCGTTCGCACATCCTCCAGCGTCAAGCCCCTGACCGCCATCTTGCTCGGGTCCAGCTGCACGCGGATGGCCGGCTTTTGTTGTCCGCCGTAAAGCACCTGCGCGACGCCGGGAAGTTGGCTGATCTGCTGGCCGAGCTTCGTCTCGACCTCGTTGTCGACGGTCGTCAATGGTAGGGTGTCCGACGTCGCCGAGAGGAGAAGAATCGGCGAATCCGCCGGGTTGACCTTGCGATAGGTCGGCGGATTGGGCAGGTTCGTCGGAAGCTGGCCGCTCGCGGAATTGATGGCCGCCTGCACATCGTTGGCGGCGCCGTCGATATCTCGATCCAGATCGAACTGCAGGGTGATCTGCGTCGAACCAAGCGAGTTCAATGAGGTCATCTCGCTCACGCCGGCGATCGAGGCAAAGGCGGTTTCGAGCGGCTGCGCAACGGACGACGCCATGATGGTGGGGCTTGCGCCGGGCAACTGCACCGAGACCTGGATGGTCGGAAAATCCACTTGCGGCAGCGGCGCAACGGGCAGCAAGGGGTATGCCACTATGCCGATGAGCAGGATGCCCGCCATGATGAGCGAGGTGGCGATTGGATGTTTGATGAATGGCGCCGACGGACCACTAAACTGAGCCATGCGAGCTTCTCACTCTTGTCATTCAGTTGCACCGGAAACAGCGATCGTCTTAGTCTACGGGGAAGCTATTGCTGTCGCAGGCGATGCGTCCGTGGCGACCTGCTGCCTGACGTCAGCGACAAGGCTGCCGGGCTGCACGCGATAGGAACCATCTGTTACCACCGTCTCGCCAGGCTTCACGCCGTCGCTAACCACGACACTACCGTTGCCGGTCTCTGAAACCTTTATCGGTCGAACCTGAGCCTTGCGATCAGGCCCGACAATATAGGCAAACAAGCCATCCGGGCCGTGTTGCACCGCGTCGAGCGGAATCTGCACCACATTCTTCAGCGTCGAGACGCCCAGCCTGACCGTCACCGACTGCCCCGGCCAAAGCGCGTCATCCGCATTCGCGAACGTCGCCTTGAGATTGATTGTGCCGGTTGCGACATTGATCTGGTTGTCGATGTAAGAAAGCGTGCCTTGCGAAAGCACGGTCTTACCATCCTCGCTTATCACCTCTACCGGCACGTCGCCCGACGCGAGCGCCTTGGTGACCGCCTGGAGCTGATCCTGAGGGGCTGGGAAGACCACGCTGATCGGCTGGACCTGCGCTATGGTAACAATACCGGTCGTATCGGTAGGCTGCACCAGGTTGCCCACATCGATCAGGCTGAAGCCTACCCTCCCCGTAAATGGTGCTGCGATCCGGCAATAGGCCAGGTTGACGCTCGCAGCCTGCACAGCCGCTTGGTCTGCCTGAACGGTTCCCTGATCCTGAGCGACAAGTGCCGCCTGGTCGTCCAATGTCTGCTGCGAAGCGGCGTGCTGCGTGGCCAGCTTGCTGTCCCGATCGAGATCCACCTGAGCGCCCTTTAGCAAGGCCTGGTCGCGCGCCAGTTGCCCCTTTGCCTGCGCGAGTGCCGCCTCATAGCTCTGCGGATCGATCTCCACGAGCGGGGCGCCCTTGTTCACCATATGCCCTTGCGTGAAATCGACCTTGGCTATGCGACCGGTGATTTGCGAATGGACGGTGACAGTGTTCAACGCTTGAACCGTTCCAAGCTCATCGAGATTGACGAGAAAATCCTGTGATCGAGCGGAAGCAAGGGTGACCGGGACACCGGCATCTTGTGCTGGTTTTGCGCCACCATTCGCAACGGAGTGATCAGGCCCCGTCAGCTCCGCTTCTATGGACGCCCTTTTCGCCCATACTGTACCGGCTATTCCGACGATAAGAATGCAGGCTATCAGCGCCTTTGGGCTCTTAAGCCGAGATGAACGCTGCAATTCGGCCATGTTCATCATTCCCTGAACGCGGCGACCGGGATTGGACGTCGTCAGGCAGCAAAAACGCCCTGTGATGGCAAATGTTTGTCCGTCGTCTTTCTGCACTATTATGTGACTATTATGTGATCGCCATGTGAGCAAAGTTTGACGAGCGTGAATCCCGCTCTTCCCCAGTTGCCAAGGTGGCGGACAATGTCAGATCCGCCGACCTTGGTTGTAGGAAATAGGACGCCTGGACATCAAACGCCAACGGCGCTGACGTCCTTCCATCGTGCTGGGCTGCCGGGGCCCCTCAACGCGATTGGCACCCGTTCAGCCGCGCCGGACGAGACCTTCGTAGAGCCCCGAAGCTTGAGGCGCAGATAAAGCCCTGGCGGCAACTTCACCGCCAGGAAACCTGCCTATCTCACTTAGGGCGAGCATCCATCGCCAACGTGTCCTCGTCAGAGCGCGGCGTGTAGGAAATCTTGTCCCTTTTCACGCCCCATGCCGACACGTTCACGGCAAGCGGAAGATCCGGCCTGTCGGTGGAGACGAGCAGGTTGGCCCTTTCAAGCAGATCGCGACGCTTGGCCTCGTCCATTTCGCTGGCGGCATCCTCGATCAGCTTGTCCATTTCCGGGTTGGAATATCCACGCGTGTTGAATGCGCCAAGCGATTTGCTGGCATCGTTGGTATGCATCAGAGACGACAGCATATAGTTGGCCTCACCCGTCAGCGTACCCCAGGAGGCCATATACAACGAATATTCGCCGCGGGTCTTGGCAGGGTTGAACACGGCCGCCGGGGCACCATTGACATCGACCTGGACATTGATAGCAGCGAGCAACTGAGCGACGGTCGGCCCGAGCTCCGTCGGCAAGCGGTCGTTGGCGTAGTTCAGCGACACCTTGAAGCCGTTCGGATAGCCTGCGTCGGCCATCAGCTTGGCCGCCTTTGTTACGTCAAAGGCGCTGGGTACGATGTGCTCGTTGTATCCGAAAATGTTCGAGGCCACCATTTGCGTGGGAACCTTGCCCATGTCCTCAAGCGCAATTTCGGTGATCGTCTGGCGATCTATGGCAAGATCGAATGCTTCGCGTACGCGCGGATCGAGGAAGGGATTCTTGTCCAGCTTCTTTCCCGACTTATCCCAAACCAGCGGACTATCTTTACGGAAGTCGAATTCCAGATAGGGAATATAGACCGACTCGTCCTTGACCACCTCGAGCTTGGAATCGGATTGAAGAGCCGCGAGGTCCGTCGACGGAACCTTGGAGATCAAGTCGACCTGGCCGGCTTTCAACTGCGCAACACGGGCGGCATCGTTCGGTATTTCCTTGCGGATGACATGATCCCAAGGCTGGGCGTCGCCCCAGTAGCCATCGAACTTTTCCAGGACAAGATCCTGCGTCGGCGCCCATTTGACGAATTTATAGGGACCTGTACCGATGGTCGCCTTGCCTGAATTGAAGCCGTCCGCTGCCGTCTCTTTCGTCGAGTAAGCGGCCGCCGCCTTATGAGACACGATGAAAAGCCGGACGAAATCGTTGGGAAGTGTCGGTGCCGGCCCAAGGGTCTTGACGCGAACGGTATGCGGGTCGACAACTTCGACGCTCTTGACCCTGCGGACATAGATGGTCGAGGGGTTTGGACCAGTGACGTTCGGAATACGCTCGATCGAGAATTTCACGTCTTCGGCGGTGAAGTCCGATCCATCATGGAACTTGACACCTTCGCGCAGCTTGAACTCCCAGGTGGTGTCGTCAACCGGCTTCCAGCTGACGGCCAGAGAAGGTTCGACTTCAAGCTTGTTGCCGGACTTCAGCAAGGTATCGAATATATGCTTGGTCGCCTCGGCATTGGCTGAGGTCGCGGTGAAATGCGGGTCCATCGAAGCCGGACCGGACTTGGTGGCGATGACGAGGTCTGCGGCGATCGCCGACAGCGGCATCATGATGGTCGCGGCCAGCAATGCGGCCTTGAAAACGGAGCGTATTGTCATGTGTTCCCTTATCTATTTCTCATGGGCAAGAACGGCTTGCCGCCGGTTGTTTGCGCCCGTCGTCAGGAGGCGTCGTCTCCATCGTCTTCAGGCTCAAGGTCGGGTACCAGTTGCTGGGGCCAGCTTTCGGAGGCAACAACAAGCTTGGTCAGGATTTCGGAGAGGTTCAGGCGTTCCGCAGGCGAGAGGCATTCGAGCATCGTCCGCTCGTAGCTCATCATCTTTTCCTCGACCGCCTCGACCGCGGCACGGCCCTTTTCCGTCAGTTTCAGCGCAACGCGCCGCTGATCAATCTGGTCGAGTTCGCGGCTGATCATGCCGAGCGTGTCCAATTTGGTAACAGCGCGGCTCAAAGTGTTTTTCGGAAAACCCGAGGAGCGGACGACTTCGGTCAATGTGAGCTCATCGCTCAAATAGAGCGACCAAAGCACGACGAATTCGGGCCGCAACAATCCAAGTTGCTGTTGGATCAGCCCATAGACCGGGTTGTTGAATTGCAATGCCAGGTAGTTCAGGCGAAAGGAAAACCAACAGGGATTCCGCCAGAGCTTGGGGTAGAGGGGATCGTCTTCCGAGAGACTTGAAAGCCCCGGCTCGTCTCTCCCGGCTCGTCCTTCATAAAGGGCAGTGCGCAATAGCTCGTCCATCGACAAAACCCGATCAGATTTTCCAATTAGTACTATTTGGGACGATATTTAAAATATTTGTTGCGTCAACTCCATTTTTTTGTTCCTAATGGAACTGAATTACAAAACAAACAAAATGCGGAGATGCTCGTCGCACCGGCTTCTTCGTGAGGGGTTGGTGCGCTCTGGTGCCTGATTCCCGATATTCCAGGAGACGAAAATGCGCATTCAGGACATGCATTGGTCGCAGGTCGAGGCCCGCGTCAAGGAAGACGATCGCTGTATCCTTCCAATCGGATCGGTTGAGCAGCACGCCTATCTGAGCCTCGCGACCGACATGATCCTCGCCGAGCGTGTCTCGGTCGATGCGGCGCAGCCGACGGGCGTGCCCGTCTTCCCCTGCCTGCCCTATGGCATGGCCTCCGGCTTTGCGGATTTTCCAGGTACGATAACCCTCTCGCTTCGCACCTACATCAATGTCGTCGAGGACATACTCGACAGCGTCTATCATGCCGGCTTCCGCCGCATTCTCATCGTCAACGGCCACGGCGGCAACACGCCGATCAATCCGCTGTTGTCGGAATGGATGAACAGCCATCGCGATACGTCGGTCAAGCTTCATGACTGGTGGCGCGCTCCGAAGACCATGGCAAAAGTTTTGGAGATCGATTCCGCCGCCAGCCATGCAAGCTGGATGGAAAACTTTCCATGGACGCGCCTGGAAGGTGCCCCGGTTCCGAACTTCAAAAAAGATCGCATAGACTTTGCCGCGACGGCGCGTGTCGACGCGGGACGAAAGCGCGAGCGCATAGCCGAAGGCAACTACCACGGCGTATTCCAGCGGCCCGACCAGGACATGATGGAAATCTGGAAGGTCGCCGTCGAAGAGACGCGGCATGAAATCGAGCATGACTGGCATTGAGACGCCGGATTTATCGTTTTAACGCACGATCCTTTGCGTAAGAACAGGGGACGCATCCAGAGAGAAGCACATGGCTTCATTCATCCTTCGCAGATCGGGGCAGGCGCTCATTGTCCTGATCGTCATGTCCATCCTCGTCTTCATCGGTGTCTACGTCATCGGCAACCCTATCGACGTACTGATATCTCCTGATGTTACACAGGAAATTCGCCAGCGGGTCATCGAGGAATACGGACTCAATCAGCCTCTCTGGAAGCAGTATATCGATTTTGTCCTTAAAACGGTCAGCGGAGACTTCGGCAGGTCGTTCGTGTTCAACATGCCAGTCGTTGAGCTGATTGCACAGCGATTGCCGGCAACGCTGGAGCTTGCCGTTATCGCTGTACTGCTTGCGTCGGTGATCGGTGTGCCCCTCGGTGTCTATGCGGGTTATCGGCCTGACGGGTTTCTGCCGAAGCTGATCCTGGCTGGCTCGATCTTGGGATTTTCCGTGCCGACCTTCTGGATCGGTCTTATGCTCATCATGATTTTCGCCGTACAGCTTGGTATTTTGCCGGCAGGCGGACGAGGAGCGACAATCGATCTCTTCGGTGTCCCATTCTCGTTCCTGACCGGGGACGGATGGATGCACCTCGCTCTACCCGTTCTCAATCTGGCATTGTTCAAGATGGCGATGATGTGCAGACTGGCGGCCGCCGGCACTCGCGAGATCATGACCACCGACACGATCAAGTTTGCGCGTGCTGCCGGCATTCCGGAAGGAACGATCCTGCGCAAGCATGTGCTGAAACTGATTTCCATACCGCTCGTGACCGTATTCGGACTTGAGCTCGGCTCTACCGTTGCCTTCGCGTTGGTCACGGAAACCATTTTCAACTGGCCGGGACTCGGCAAGCTTATCGTCGATTCGATTGCCTCATTGGATCGCCCGGTCATGGTGGCTTATCTGATGATGGTTGCAGTTCTATTTGTCGTCATCAATCTCTGCGTCGATCTGGCTTATGCCTTCCTCGATCCACGACTTCGCCAGAAAGGCCGCTGAGATGTCGACTTCCAATCAGATCAGCACTCCCCAGCAAAATGTCTCACCGCTAATGGAGTTCTGGCGCGCTTTTGCAAAGAACAAGATCGCGGTTATCGCGCTGATAGTCGTTGCTGTCATCGTTCTACTAGCCATATTTGCACCATGGATAACGCCACAAGATCCATATGATTTGAAATCGTTGGTATTGCGTGATGCCCGCCGGCCGCCGGGCTACGTTGGCGCGAGTGGAATGCACTATTGGCTGGGCTCCGACAGTCAGGGCAGAGATCTTCTGTCCGCGATGATCTATGGGCTGCGCATTTCGCTCGAGATGGGCCTCATCGCCGGTGCCATTGCATTCAGCCTCGGTGCCATCGTCGGGTGTTTCGCGGCCTATCTCGGCGGACGCACCGAGACGTTCATCATGCGTCTCGTCGACGTCCAGCTGTCATTTCCTGCCATTCTCCTGGCTTTTGTCGTCGCCGCTCTGCTTGGGCAAGGAAAATGGCAGCTGATTCTGGCGCTCGTCTTTGCGCAATATGCCTATTTTGTCAGAACCGCTCATGGCGCCGCATCGGCTGAGCGACAGAAGGACTATGTGCAGGCCGCACTCTCCATACCGATGAGCGGCTGGCATGTCGTGACGCGGCATATTTTGCCCAACTCGCTGCCGCCCCTCATCGTCGTCGCAACCGTGCAGGTCGCGTCAGCGATTTCGCTCGAGGCGACGCTGTCGTTCCTCGGTGTCGGCCTGCCTCCGACAGAACCCTCGCTCGGCATGCTGATTGCCAACGGCTTCCAGTATCTGCTCTCTGGGCGCTACTGGATTTCGATCTATCCTGGTGTCGCGCTGATTATCCTGATCATGGCTATCAACCTCATGGGCGATCAGATCAGGGACATATTGAATCCGAGGTTGCGCAAATGACCGCTCTCCTGCAAGTCGACAATCTCCGCACCTACTTCGAAACCGAACGGGGGACGGTTAAGTCCGTCGATGGCATTTCGTTCGATGTCGAAAGGGGACAGATTTTAGGGCTGGTCGGTGAATCCGGTTCCGGCAAGTCCATTACGGGCTTTTCGCTGATCGGGCTGCTCGACAAACCTGGGCGTATCCAGTCAGGCAGCTCGATCCGTTTCGAGGGCCGGGAGCTGGTCGGATTGTCCGAGGGCGAGCTGCGCAGTATTCGCGGCCGGGAGATCTCGATGGTCTTCCAAGACCCGATGATGACCCTCAACCCGGTGCTTAAGATCATCGACCAGATTGCAATGGCGATCCGCGCGCATGAAAAGGCGTCGGATGCCGAGGTTCGTCGCAGGGCGATCGATGCTCTGGCGCGGGTGCGCATCATCGAGCCGGAGAAAAAGGTCGATCAGTACCCACACCAGTTCTCCGGCGGCATGCGCCAGCGCGTCGCGATCGCGATCGCCCTATTGCATAAGCCCAAGCTGGTGATTGCGGACGAACCGACGACGGCGCTCGACGTGTCCGTCCAAGCTGAAATACTGAAGGAAGTGAAGGCGCTTGTCGCCGAACTCGGCATCTCGATGATCTGGATCAGCCACGATCTGGCGACGGTCGCATCGATATCGCAGAAGATTGCGGTCATGCGGCTCGGCAAAATCGTCGAAATGGGCTCAGTAGCGGAAGTGCTGGGTTCGCCGAAGCACCCCTATACGCAAGGATTGCTCGATGCCCTGCCATCGAGAAAGCGCCCCGGGGAGCTGCTGACATCAAGCGCCACGGAAAATGCCGAGCAATTTTCTGTTTCAGACGATGAGCCGAACAAGCCGATCGATGCGAACCCGCAATTCGTAAGCGTTCAAGACGTTAACATGGTGTTCCAGAAGCCGGTGGGGTCGGCGGGTCGCTTTGCGCAGCGCCTCGGCATCGCCAAGCCACCTCATGTCAATCACGCGGTTCAATCGGCAAACCTGACGATTGCGCGCGGCGAGGTGCTAGGACTGGTGGGCGAATCCGGTTCCGGCAAATCCACGCTGGGGCGGATCGTCTGTGGCATCTACACGCCGACATCAGGCAATGTCCTTGTCGATGGCCGCAAGGTGCGCGAAAACGACAGCAAGATCGGGACCTCGGTCCAGATGATCTTCCAGGACCCATTCGCATCGCTTGATCCCAGGCGCACGATATTTCAGTCGGTGGCCGATGGGCCGATAGCGCACAGGCTTTGCACGAAGAAGGATGCGCGCAACTATGTCAACCGCTGGCTCAAGGCTGTTGCTTTCGACTCGGCACTGGCCGATCGCTACCCGCATCAGTTTTCCGGCGGGCAGAGGCAACGCATCGCGATTGCTCGCGCGCTTGCCATGCAGCCCGAGCTGATCGTCTGCGATGAGCCCGTCGCCTCCCTCGACGTTTCCATTCAAGCTCAGGTCATCAATCTGCTGCTCGAACTGAAACGCCACTTCAATCTGACATTGCTCTTCATCAGCCATGATCTGTCGGTGGTGCGTCACCTGTGTGATCGCGTCGTCGTCATGCACCATGGAAAAATCGTTGAAGAAGGCGTGGTCTCGCAGATCTTTGCGCACCCGAAACAGCAATATACGCGGATGCTGCTCGATGCCGTTCCGCAGCCAGCTTGGTAAACCGTGATGCAGGGCATAGGCCGGATCGTTGCAAACCCGGCTTGCCCACGCGGCTACCTCTGGACCTGCCGCTGATCGAGGTCGACTATCGAACCCTCGATATGCCGGGATCGAAGGGAGACGTGAACCGTTCCTTGACTGAAAGCCTGGATTCTTGATCGTACCTTCCTGCGGTGATCCGTTCGGCAAACATATGCCGAGCGAGCCATTCTCATGCCCGGCAAACTCGATTGTCTGCGCCATTCAACGAGATGGAGGGTCGCAATTTGGGCCATGCCTGTCAAATCTAGCGTAGTTTTTCCTTTAGAAATTCGATGAAGCACAGGGTTTTGGCAGGTACGAGCCGTGTTTCGGTCACGGCATGGACCGTCTGGACAGCGCCTTGCCATTGCGGCAGAATTCGCCGCAACCTTCCAGCCGCTAAATCTTGCAAGACGATAGGTTCCGGAAGGAACGCCACTCCCATGCCAAGGACCGCCAGTTGACGGATCATGGATACGCTATTGACCCGATAGCGGCCGTGAACCGTCGGATTGGCTGCTTCTGCTCCCGATTGAACCATCCATGTCGGCATTGTGGGCATTGTCAGGCATTGATGCTGTTCGAGCTCTTGCGGATGCCCGGGGGAACCATTCGCGTCGAGATAGGACGGAGCCGCGTAAAATTGAGCGTGAATCCGGGCAATCACGCGGCTGATCAGACCAGGGTTTTCCGGTGCTCTCATCCGGATCGCCAGATCGAAAGGTTCGCCAACGAGGTCGACATTGCGAGGCGTCAGGTCGAGATCGAAACTGATGCCTGGATATAGCTCCGCGAATTCCGGAAGAAGCGGAGCGATGTAGGTCAACGTGAAATCGACCGATGACGACACCCGGAGCACCCCCGTCGGCTGTGCAACCATCGTGCCTAGTTCCTCATAGGCGATCCGCGCTTCCTCGACGATGCGGCTACAGCGTTCATAATAGATTTGGCCGGCTTCGGTGAGCTCGATTTTGCGGGTTGTCCTATTGAGGAGCCTGAGCCCGATCCCCTCTTCCAACAGGCCGATCCGGCGCGACAAGGTTGAATTTGGCATGCCGAGAATCTCTGCGGCGCGGCGAAAGCTGCGTGTTTTCACCACTTCAACGAAGAGCGCCATGTCGTTCAGGTAATCCAAACAATTGCTCCATGAGATGGATAATCATTTCCATTAGCCTAGGGTTATCCTGCTCAATGGACAAGCTCATATCTGTGTCGTCAGTTAGAAGGAACATTGACATGAACAACATCTTCGAACCCGTTACAGTCGGCCAGATCGAGCTTGCGAACCGGCTCGTCATGGCTCCCATGACCCGTTCGCGCGCAAACACGGATGGTACGCCTAGCGACCTTGCCGCCGAATATTATTCTCAGCGCGCCGGCCTCGGCTTGATCGTTACGGAGGGTACACAGCCCTCGGACGACGGACAGGGCTACCTGACGACGCCCGGCATTTATACGGATGCCCATGTCGAAGGCTGGAGCAAAGTGACCTCGGCCGTGCACACCAACGGCGGCCGCATCTTCTTCCAGCTGATGCATGCCGGGCGCATGTCTCATCCCAACAACACGCCGCATCATCGCCAGGGCGTCGCACCTTCCGCGGTAGCGCCAGGCGCTCCGATGTTCACCCTGTCGGGCATGCAAGACATTCCCGCTCCGCGTGCCCTGACCATCGGAGAAATCGGTCAAACCGTGGCAGACTTCCGCCTGGCCGCCCGTCGTGCAATCGAAGCTGGAGCTGATGGTGTCGAGATACACGGCGCAAACGGTTATCTTGTCCACCAGTTCCTCGCACCTAGCGCCAATAGGCGCACGGACGAGTATGGAGGCTCGATCGAAAACCGGGCGCGCTTCGCGATCGACGTAACGGCGGCGATTGCAGCCGAAATCGGCGCAGCGCGCACGGCAATCCGCCTGTCACCCGGACTTGCAATGTGGGGGATCGACGAAGGCGTTGAGGGCCCTGAGCTCTACCGCTACCTCGTCCGCAAGCTCGACGAATTGAACCTTGCCTATCTCCACATCATGCATACCGGAAACGATGCGCTGCTCGCAGACATCAGAAAGCTGTGGCACCAACCATTGATCGTCAACCGACCAGGGCGTTCGCGCGATCTCATTGGCGCCGATATTGCGGCCGGTCTTGCCGATCTCGAGGCCTATGGCCAACTTGTGCTGGCAAACCCTGACTTCGTCGATCGGCTTAAGACCAATGCTGCGATGAACCAAGCAGACCAAACCACGTTCTTCGGCGGAAATGCTACCGGATACACCGACTATCCGCTGCTCACGGCGGCCAGCACGTGAGACAAGGCCACATGGTGAACCAGCGCGCCGATTGATCGAGGCCTGCGCGACCCCTGTCGCGATGTTCGCAACCATCGGAGCGGACATCGCCATTTCAGGCGCACTAGGAGTGGCGCCAAGCTCGATGGCTTCGCAAATTGATGGCGAAGATGCGCAAAGCCTCCATCATACCGTCGAAGATGCGCTGACTGCGCTGTTCTGCAGGCAAGACACGCGGCGTATGCTGAGCGGACCCCAGTTGCCAGTGGCGCTAGCTTCCTGGTCCGTCCAGCGCCTCTTGGGCCAATCATCTAACTTTCCAAAATTGTCGCAACGTGCCGAATGGCGCGTGCGACCGCCGCTTTGGGAGGAGCAATCGCGGGATCTTGTTCTGCCTCCACCACGAGCCATCCGCGATAACCGCTTTCGCGCACGAACTTCGCAAGAGGGGCGAAGTCGATGATGCCATCGCCCGGGACGGTGAACATTCCGCCTCGGACGCCTGCGTTGAAGCTCAGGTCTCGTTGGCGAACTTCGTCCATCACCCCTCCCCTAACGTCTTTCAGATGGATATGCACGATGCGGTCTCCAAAGCGATCTATGAGCCTCTGGTAGTCGAACCCGCCGCCTTTAGAATGTCCCGTGTCGAGAAGCAGACCGGCTTCGCGGCCAGCTAGATCGAACAATCGGGAAACCTCGTCATATGTCTCCGCGACCATCATGAGATGATGGTGATAGGCAAACTTCAGCCCATAGTCCCCGAAGAGACGCATCGAGAACTCGGTCAGACGCGCGGCATATCCGGGCACATCCTCCTTCGGCATGATCATTCGCTGCGACATCGGCCGGTCAAGCGGCGATCCGGGAGCCATCATCCCGACCTCGCCATAGACCATGACCTCACAGCCCATGGCACGAAGCAGGCCGGCGTGGCGTGCGACCGCGGCCATTTCTTCGTCGACACTGCGTTCAGCCAACTCGCCGGAGTGCCAACCCGACGCCAATGAAAGTCCAAAACTCCCCAGCAGCGGTCGCAGCACGTCCGCATCGCGCGGAAATTTCCGTCCAAGTTCGATGCCTTGATAACCGACTTCCGCGGCGTCGGTGAGGCAGGTCTCCAGCAAGATGTCCGCGCCAAGATCCTCGAGAACATCATTTGCCCAGGATAAGGGACTGACGGCAAGCCGGATGCCTTTCGGCGAGAATTCGATCATATTCATGTTTCCTCCGTGAGTGACGCGTGGGGTGGGAAGGCTCATTCCGCGTCTCTCGAGAAAATTAGGGTTCTTTCGCCACATGCCGCTCGCTCGCCGCAGCGCGCAAGTGCTGGCGAAATAGCGTCTTGAATTCCCTGAAGGTCGAAAAGCCGAGGGCATTCGCCATCCGCACGACCGTCGAGGGCGAGACGAGACATTCGTTCGCAAGGGAATTGATGGTTCCGAAGGCTACGATATCCGGCCGAGCCAGAACGACGCGCGCAAGCCGCTCCTGCTGCTCGGGTAGCCTCAAGCCCACCGCCGCGATCATGCGCTTCAGCTCTCTGACATTGTCGGGCTTTTTCATTGTTTGTTGCGTGCTCATGAAGCGATCCTGATCGTCATGGATGCATGAACGAGTGCGCTGACGAAGCAGCGCACTCGTCAATTCATTTTAGAATGACTGGCTGCTTCGTGGAAACCGACTCGATGCAGGCCAAGGCGATCGCAAGAGCGTTGCGCGCATCGATACCCGTTGGCCCCTCCGCCAGCGCTCTGTTTCTGACGGCGTTGGCGAAGGACGCAAGCTGGGCGGTATAGCCATGAATGAAGTGGTCTGTATCGCGCCGCCAGGTGTCGTTGGAGACACCGTCCTTGTCGAAAAGGGTCAGGCTTGAACGGCGCACATCACCCATGGTGACCATGCCACCGGAGCCAAAGACTTCGCCGCGGATATCGTAACCATAAAGAGCGGAGAAGTTCGCCTCCGCGACGGCGACCGAGCCATTGTCGAAGCGGATGCTCACGACGGCGGTATCGAGGAACCCCTTTTCTCTCGCATCGGGCCGGACCAGCGCGTCCGCCATAGCGAAGACTTCAACGGGCTTGGCTCCAGGATTGAGCCAGAGCAGCGTGTCGAAGTCGTGAATGAGGGTCTCGTAGAAGATGGTCCAGAGCGGGATCTTGCCGGGATCGGCGCCGAACGGGCCTGGATCGCGCGTCAAAGACCGGATAAGCTGCGGTGCGCCGATCTTGCCGGCATCGATGGCCGCGCGCCCTTCGGCGAAGGCCTGATCCCAGCGGCGGTTGAACCCCACCTGGAGCGTGACACCAGCGCCGCGTGCGGCGGCAATCGCGCGATCGGCATCCTCAAGCGTCAGCGACATCGGCTTCTCGCAGAAGATCGCCTTGCCGGCCTCGGCGGCTTGAACCAGGATATTGGTGTGGAACCGGGCGGGGGTGGCAATGATAACCGCGTCAAGACCCGGATGCGCGAGAAGCTCGGTAACGTCCGTGTATGACGCATCGACCCCAAGTCGATCTGCAAGCTTTGCCGCGGCACCGGACGCGGGATCGGCGATGGCAACGAGTTCAGCGTCGACCAGTCGCCTTGCAACAGTTTCACCATGGAAGGAGCCGATGCGGCCGGCGCCGATGAGGCCGACATTGACGGGTTTGATCTTGGTCATAGGATTTGTCCTGTAGGGTTATGATGTCAGATTGTGAATGCCGTACGGAATGCAAAGAGGGCTTCGTCGGCATTGCCTGCGGCCCAGGCTTCCATGCCGATCGGGCCGGCGTAACCCATCGCCTTCAACGCTTTCGCGATACCGTTCCAATTGACTTCGCCGGTGCCCGGTTCGCAGCGGCCCGGCACATCGGCGACCTGGATTTCGCCGATCCAGGGCAGGCATTTGCGGCAAAGCTCTATCAGATTTCCTTCGCCGATCTGCGCGTGGTAGAGATCGAGGTTGAGGCGCAGCCTCGGATGATCGATGCTGGACACGAGAGCCAGTGTGTCCTCGGCACGGCCGAAGGGCACGCCGGGGTGATCGACGGGCAGGTTCAGGTTCTCAAGCGTGAAGACGACATCTTCAGCCTCGGCTAGATCCACGATCCGACGAAGAGTGTCGCGGGCCCTCAGCCACATCGCACCCGTGACGACTTCGATCGGCTGCACCGGAAGGCCACGATCGCCGAGACCGGTGCCATGGAGGTTCAGTCGCTGGACACCGAGGCGCTTGCCGACCTGCGCGGTTTCACGAGCGGTCCTGACAAGCTCGTCGGCTCCTTCGTCATCGGTCAGGCAGCCCGTGAGATAGCCATTCATGATGGTGAAAGTCGCGCCCGTCGCCTCCAGTTTGCCAATGTCATGTTCTGGCCAGTTCCACAGGCCGACACCGAAGCCCATTTCCTTGAGCCGCGAGGCGCGCCACTCGATCGGCTTGTCACGCCACAGCATCTCGGCGCAGGCCGCCAATGGAAAGAAAGTCGTAGGAGCAGTCATCGAGATCTTACCTTGTTGATGGATATGAAAATCCGTGGCGCAGTGAAGGAACACCGAACCGAACAGCTGTTCTGTAATATTCGCTCAGATGGTTCCGCCGAGCTCCTCGGAAAGGGACTGCAGCTCCTTGCCGCCCGCCATCAGATTCTGGAGGCCGTCCAGATCGATCTCGCTCTTGGTGAAGGTTCCAAGCGTCTTTCCGCGGTTGAGCGCCGTAAACCGATTGCCCACCGCATAGGCGTGGCGAACGTTGTGCGTGATGAAGATGACGCCAAGCCCTTTGCCGCGAACCTGGTCGATATACTTCAGAACCATCGAGGTTTGGGCAACGCCGAGCGCGGACGTGGGCTCGTCGAGAATTAGGACCTTGGCACCGAAGTAAACAGCACGCGCGATGGCGACACACTGGCGCTCTCCGCCCGATAGCGTGCCAACGGCCTGATCCGGCTCGCGGACATCGATGCCGATCCTGCGCATCTCGTCGCGTGTGATGTTGTTGGCGAAGTCCATGTCCATGTGCTTGAACGGGCCAAAACCTTTCAGAGGTTCGCGCCCCATGAAGAAGTTTCGCGTCACCGACATCAGCGGGATCATCGCAAGATCCTGGTAGACGGTGGCAATGCCGGCATCGAGCGCGTCACGCGGGCCGTTGAACGTCCGGGGCTGTCCATCGACCAAAAATTCTCCCGATGTCGGCCTGAACACACCAGACAGCGTATTGATAAGGGTAGACTTGCCGGCGCCGTTGTCGCCGAGAAGGCAGAGGACTTCACCGGCGTTGACGCTCAACGAGACGCCGTTAAGCGCAATGATCGAGCCGAAGTGCTTGACGAGGTTCCTAACCTCGACGATGGGCGTTTGAGACTTGGTCATCAGCGTTCTCCCGTGACGCGTTTGCGGATGACATTGTTGAAGATGACGGCCGTCAGCAGCATGCCGCCGAGGAAGACGAGGTACCAATCCTGATCGATCGATGTGTAGGTGAGCCCGATCAGCACCATGCCAAAGACGATAGAACCGAAGAACGCACCGATCGCCGACCCATAGCCGCCAGTCAGAAGGCAGCCGCCGATGACGGCTGCGATGATTGCCTCGAACTCCTTCTGGAAACCGCGGCGGGCATCCGTGGAACCGGCATCGAGGACGGTGAGGATTGCGACGAGAGTGGCGCACATGGCTGTAATGATGAAGAGTGTCGTCTTGACGCGGGCAACAGGGACGCCGGATTTGCGGGCGGCTCGCGGATCGCCGCCGGACGCAAAGATCCAGTTGCCGAAGCGCGTCCGTAAAAGCACCCAAGTGGCAGCCAGTGCAATCAGGACGAACCACAGGATTTCCACGGGAATGCCGGGAACCTTCGGTGTGCCACTTGGAAAAGTCTCGATGATGCCGTGGCTTCCGAGCCAGGAAAACAGACCCGTGAATGCATCGCCGGAGAAGATTGGCGCAAGCGGACTGTTGGCGGCGGCTTCCTTCATCCCTCGAAGCTGTGTTGCGCCGCCGCTTGCCCATTTGAGACCGACCAATGTCAAGCCGCGCAGGATGAACAGGAAGGCAAGCGTGACGATGAAGGAAGGAAGGCCGGTATGCATCGTGAGCTGTGCATTCGTGACACCGATTGCGACGGCGAAGCCCATGGCAATCAGGATCGCCACGCTGAGCGGCAGGTGCAAGACCACAAGCGCCGTACCGAATACCAGACCGGCGAAGGCAACCATCGATCCGATCGACAGATCGAACTCGCCCCCGATCATCAACAGAGCGGCACCGATCGCAAGAATTCCAAGCTGGGCGGCCGGAGCCATGAAGTTGATCACGCCGGCCAGCGTGAACATGGCAGGATTGGCGGTGAAGAAAAAGAAGACGGTGACAAGCACCAATCCGGCGACAGCGCCAAGTTCCGGACGCCGCAGCAATGCGGTCATCGTCGAAACCTTTTTCAGCCGCTCGTCGGATCGGGCGGAAGTCCCGTTCTGTTCGTTGGCCAGCGTCATGGGGTCGTTCCTCAGTTTGTTCGTTGTCCTTGCGCGCCAGATCATTCATCGGACCGGTCGCGTGGATAGGCGAGCATGGCGGTTGGGGCAGTTCCCGCCCTTACGGGAACTGCGACGGCTCCGGCCTAGCGGATGCCTTGGGAGGATTTTTCGATGACCTTGGCCGCGGTGTCCTTCTCAACGAAGCTCGGGCCGGACGCGACGTTGCCTGCCGGCATCGTGCCGTAACGCGCATTCAATGCAAGGAAAGTCACCGGCAGATAGCCCTGGAGATAGGGTTGCTGGTCGACTGCGAACAATGCCTTGCCGTCAGCGACAGCCTTGAGGAACCCGGCCGAAAGGTCGTAGGACGCGACCTTCACTTTATCGCCGACGCCCATCTTCTCGACAACCGCGACAGCGCGTTCGCCGACCAGCGGCGCAGATAGGCCGAGGACGACGTCGATCGACGGATCGGAGGTGAGCGCCGCCTGAATCTTGGCTTCGATCTCGGCCGGATCCGCCGTGGTCGGCAATACGGTCACCTTGCCGCCTTCGAAGCCTTTCTCCGTGCCTGCGCAACGCTGGTCGAGAGCTGCATTGCCTACTTCCTGATTGACGCACAGAACATGCTTCAGACCGAGGGACTTCAATTTTGCACCGACCTTGATGCCGGCCGGGAGCTCATCCTGGCCGACATGCAGCTTGATGCCGAGCTTTTCGGCGGCGGCGATACCGGAGTTCATGGAGATCACTGGAATGCCGGCGGCAACGGCTTTCTGGATCGCCGGACCAAGGGCATCCGGGTCGGGGTCCGAAATCACGATCCCGGCCGGATTTTGGTTGGCTGCGGCTTCAATGAGCTGACCCATCGCAACCATGTCGAAGGTTTCCGGCGCACGGTAGTCCACTCTGACGTTGCTATCCTTGCCGGCCTGCATCATGCCGTTCTTGACGATCGACCAGAACGGGTCGGATGCCTGGCCGTGCGTGACGGCAATGATCGTCAACTGGTCCTGCGCTCTTGCAGCCGTTGAGCAAGAAACGGCGATCCCCGCGGCCAGAATGCCGAAGGCAATTTTGCTGAGAATAGATTTCATGTTGTTCCTCCTCCTTGTACCGCCCGCTCCTCAGGTCGGCAAATGTAGTTGCTACCGGGTGCAAATTCCCTGCTACCGGGTGCAAGCAGGTGCATCATAAGCTTGAATAAGGTAAAAGCAAGCATTCATTTCACTGGAATCAGAAAATGGAATGTTTATTCCGTTTCCTCCGGAGGCAGCATGCGCAGGAAAGAGACCGTCAGGCGAACCACAGCGAAGGAAGTTGCGGCCGTCGCCGGGGTGTCGAAATGGACGGTCATTCGGGCCTTTACGCCGGGATCGTCGATCACGGAGGAGAGCAAGCGCCGCGTCATGGAGGCGGCGACGGCCTTGAACTATTCGCCGAATCTTCTCGCTCGAAGTCTCGCAACAAACTCCACGCGCCAGGTTGCAGTCTTCGTGGACGACTTCAGCAACCCCCAAAAACTGCCATTCCTTGAGACATTGACCGAGCGCCTGCAGGCCGCGGGTCTGGTTGCTATGCTGATCAACATCAACAATCACTTCGATCACGTGCATGCGTTGTTGCATGCGGACCAGCGACAGGTCGATGCCGTCATCCTGTTCGGCACCGCATTTCGCGACGAGACACTGACGGATCGCCAACTCGGCAATGGAATGCCTCCCATGTTCGTTCTGGCTCGCGATAGTCAGATCGACGGCGTGCCGGCAGTGGTCTGTGATGCCGAGCTTGCTCTCAGGGACATCGTCGATCACCTGCACAAGCGGGGATATCGACGGCCCGGCTTCATGAGCGGCGCGACGGCGCTTTCAACGGCGCTGAGGCGCCGGCAACATTTCACCGACTTCTGGGCGCAGAAAGGTGTTGGCGAGATCGAATTGCTGTCTGCCGAGAAATATAGTGCCGAGGCAGGAGCAGAATCCGTCCGCGGTTATCTGTCTCGCATTGCGCCTGCCGACCGCATCGATGTTCTCATGTGCGAAAACGATATCCTGGCATTGGGAGCCATGGATGAAATCCGTGGAGAGTTCGGGCTGAGCGTGCCTGATGATATCGCGATCGTCGGTTTCGACAATTACGAGCTGGGCGGATCGTCGGCCTATAGCCTCACCACCTACGAACAGCCGCGACACGAAATGGTGGAGGCGATCATCGGCATGATTGTCGGAACCGTTGAAGCCGAAACGGTTACCCTGACTGGTAAACTGGTCGTCCGGAGGTCGACGTGACCGTCTTCCCGCAGCCGTCGGGCGGTCGTGGGAAAATGCAGCGTTCAGTTGCTTCGGTCTGCTGCCCATCCCTCAGACATTCGAGCAGCGCAATGCGGAGGCAATTCTCGTTTGCGCCTGATGGTGGAGTTGAAGAGCGTCACCAGCCGCCGTCAATTCCGATGTTCTGGCCGGAGATCATGTCGGACCCCGGCGATACGAGAAACAGCACCAGCTCGGCGATGTCGCCAGGCTGAATGCGCGATTTGATCGACTGGTTCTCCAATATCCAATCATTATACTGCTGCAGCCGGTCGCCGAAGACGCGCTCCTCGGCCTCCGACACCACGGCACCGGGCGAGACGCAATTGACGCGTACGCCGTATGGCCCGAGCTCGCGCGCAAGCGATTTCGTAAGACCGTATATCGCCCCCTTCGACGCGACATAGGGCACATAACCGTCCCAACGGCCGTTGAGTGTCAGCGAGCAAAAGTTGACGATCTTGCCGTAGCCTTTCTGCTTCATGTGCGGCGCAACGGCGCGGGTCAATGCGAAGGCGGCGGAGGAATTGACCCGCAGTTGCTCCTCATATTCCTCCAGCGAGAATTCCTCGAACGGCTTGTTGATGATGAGCGCAGCATTGTTGATGAGGATATCGATCCCCGCATGCGCATCGCAAAGCGCCGCCACCCGCATCTCGCTCGCTTTGAGATCGCCGAGGTCCTGCCTGACATAGGACACGGCACCGCCGCTCTCCGCTGCAATATTGGAAGCAAGAGCCTCACCGGCATGGCTTTCCGCCCTGTCCAGCATCAATACCCGGGCGCCCGCGCGCGCCAAGCGGGCCGCTTGCTCGCGCCCCAGCGTTCCGAGCGCGCCGGTCAGCAACACCGTCTTCCCCGATAAAGTCGTCATCTGAGCCTCACAGCAGTTCGTGAACTTCGTCGATCGAGGTTTCCGTGGTCGGCCGGTCGAAGACGATTTCGCCTCGCGCCATCGCCACGATCCGGTCACAGGACTGGAAGACGTGCTGCATGTTGTGCGAGATGAAGATGCCGGTCAGGCCCTGCGCCTTCAGGCCGCGCACGAAACCGATCACTTTGTTCGTCTCCTTGACGGATAGATGGTTGGTCGGCTCATCGAGGATCAGCACCTTCGATTTGAAATGCATCGCACGGGCGATCGCCACGCCCTGCTTCTGACCGCCTGAAAGTTCGCCCACCAACGCATCCGGCGAGCGCAGATGCAGATCGACATCGGCGATTGCCTTGATGCTTTCGTCGCGCATGCGCTTCTGGTCCATGACACCGAAATTGCCGATCCGCCACTTCATCGGCTCGCGCCCGATGAACAGGTTGCGGGCGATCGACATCGTGGGAACCATGGAATTGTACTGGTAGATCGTCTCGAGCCCGTGACGCATCGCATCCTTGGGCGAGCGGAAATTGACTTCCCGGCCTTCGATGAGGATCTGGCCGGCATCCTGATGGTGGACGCCGGACAATATCTTGATCAGCGTCGATTTGCCTGCTCCATTGTCACCGACGAGACCGACGGACTCGCCGGGATTGATGGTCAGCGACACGTTCTTCAACGCATGCACGCCGCTATACCATTTCTGCAGATTACGGCACTCGATGATCGGCTGGGTCATTTATGCGCCTCCACCTTGATCTTGCGGGACATCTTGCCCATCCAGGCATTGGCGATGACGGCGAACATGGTGAGCATGCCGATCGCGAACTTGAACCAGTTGGCATCGACGCGCGAAAGCACGAGGCCATTGTCGATGGTGCGGATCAAAAGCGTGCCGATGATCGCGCCGAACACCGTGCCGATGCCACCCGCCAACGCCGTCCCGCCGATGACGGCCGCAGCCACGGCCTGCAATTCCAGACCCTCGCCGATCGACGGCAGTGGCGAGCCGAGCCGCAAGACCTGCAACAGACCGGCAAAGCCCGCAAGCATCGAGCAGAGCATGAAGCAGACGATTTTCACGCGCCTGACCGGAATTCCCATCGAGGCGGCTGCTTCGTTGAAGCCGCCAACCGCCCTGATCCAGTTGCCAAAATTCGTCAACGAGAGGAAAGCGGCAGCCAGGATCGCGATCAGTGCAAACCACAGGAAGGACATGCGCAGGATCGCCCCCGGCCAGATATAGTCGGTGAAGAGCCAGGTCGGCAGATCATCCGGCAGAAGCGGCGGAAAGCCGCCGGAAACAACGATCGTCAGAGAGCGTGCGATGAACAGCATGCCAAGCGTGGTAATGAAGCTCGGGATCGAGAACTGCAGCGTTATGTAGCCATTGATAGCACCGATAAATGCTGAGAGCAGCAAGCCAAGCAGCAAAGCAAGACTGAACGGAATGCCGTCGTTCAACATAACCGCCATAGACATCGGCATCAGCGCGAAGACAGAACCGACAGACAAATCGAATTCACCGCAGATCATCAATATGGTCACACCGATGGCAACGAGCGCCATTTCCGGCAGCAGCCCCATGATGCCGCGTATGTTCTCGAACGACAGGAACACGCCGTTCGACTTGATCTGGAACAGGACAACCAGAAGGATCAGCAGGGCAAGCCCCGCCAGCTCGGGCTTGTCGAGATAAATTTTCAGAAACCGCTTCATCCGCGTATCGCTCGTGATAGTTCGGCGTCCCATTCCGCGGAACAAGACGCCGGGTGGCAATTGGATGGGTTTTCTCAGCGCAGGCCGCGCTTCGACATTTCCATGATCATGGGAACATCCTTGGGCGTGACGATCCCCTGCCCTGTGTCGATATCCGAGGGCGTGAGACCGGCAGTCTTCCAGAGATAGGCTTCCATGACAGGCATGAAGCCCTGCATGTAGGGCTGCTGATCGACCTGAACCTGCACATAGCCGGCCGTCATCTGCTGCAGCACCTCAGGCACGAGATCGAAGCCGCCAAGCAAAACCTTTCCAGGCTTGATGCCACGGTCCTTCAACACCTTGGCAACGCCGGCATCCCAATAGCCCGTATCGAAATAGGCCGTCGTGTTCGGATTGGCGTTGAGATAGGCGCCGATGCGGTCGGCAGCGACAGCGAGATCGGTCGCCGAGTCGATGCGCGCGATATTGACCTCGCGATCCTTGTGCTCGGCCTTGTATTCCTCAAGGAATTTGGTCACCCCGGCAGCGCGCTGTTCGGACCATGTCTGACCGGGCGCATTAACGCCGACCAGCAGGTTGAGCGGACCATCCTTCGGGAAATTCAACGACTGCGCCTTGGCGAGCGAATAACCGGCCGCGACGAAGCCCTGGCCAATGAAGGCCTTGCGGGCATTGCCCTTGGCGCCCTGACTATCGTCGACATTGACGGCCAGCACGAGGATGCCGGCGTCGGTCGCCTCCTTGATCGCAGCGTCATAGGCCTTGTCATCGACGATGGCGACGAAGATCGCATCGGGCTTGGTCGCGATTGCGGCCTGCAGGTTTGCGACCGCCTGTTCGACCGAGCCTTCGGTCTGCGTCAGGACGAGCTGGCAACTGGCCTCGACGCGGGTGCATGCATCGTCAAAGCCCTTCTTCACCGATTGCCAGAATGTATTGGAAGCCGAAGAGTGGCTGATGAATGTGATATTCAGTCCTGCGGCAGATGCCCCGGATGCCATGAGCGACAGACCGAGCGCCGTACCGGCGATCAATTTCCTAAGCATGCTTTCCTCCCTCTGGTTTATATGATTTGCGCTGCAATCACTCCGTATCGTCGAACAGCTCCGCGCGTGAACGAGCGATTTCAGGCAAGGATGTCAGTATCTCGCGCAGGTGTAGCCGCATCGCCTCCTCCGCGGCGGCTGTGTCACCGGCAGCGATGCCGTCGACTATCTTTTCATGCTGCTCGATCAGCCGCCCGATGTGCAGGTCGTCGACGGATAGAAAACGGACACGGTCCATTTGGGCCTTGACGCTTTCGATCACGCTCCAGGCATAGGACTTGCCTGCCGCGGCCGCGAGCGTGTGATGGAAGAGTTCATCGAGTCGCAAAAACCCGACGCGATCGTCATGCGATACCTTTCGCTGTTCCGCGAGCTGGCGACGCAATTCCGCGATCGTGTCCGCCGCATGGCCTTTCGCCACCAGGCGCACGATATCGGCCTCGATCGCCTCGCGCACGAAGCGCACGTCCATGACCGATGCCACGGAGATCTTCGTAACGAACGTGCCTCGCTGCGGCAGCACCTGCACCAGCCCTTCCTCGGAAAGCTTGATGAAAGCCTCACGCACCGGCTGACGGCTGACGGACAAGGACTTGGCCGCGTCGGATTCCGACAGTCGCTCTCCCGGCAAAAGCTCGGCCTGAATGATCCGCTCGCGCAGGATGCGATAGACCTGCGGGCCGACGGATTCGCTCAGGGCAACTACTTTTGGGGACTTGGCGTTCTGCATGCGGCGACCCTCTTCCCGACGTCAGCTCAATGCGGATTGTGTACTAACCTACTACCATACAAGTCAAGCATTTTTGCTAGGTCGAGACTTCCACCTTTGCCATACGCCGATAAACATTGAATTTTTTATCGAGATCTTCGGCGAGCTCGACCCCATGCCCAGGCCCTGGCGGAACGGTAATCATGCCATTGGTCACGCTCGGCAATTGTGTCGTGATATCCGCATACCAGGTGCGATAATAGGCGCGCACGCTTTCCTGAACGAGCGCATTCGGGGCATTGAGCGAGAGATGCGTCGATGCGGAAAGCACCACTGGTCCCGTGCAATCATGCGGCGCCACGGGCAGATGCCAGGCCTCGGCCATGGTGGCAATCTTCTTTGCCTCGGAAATGCCGCCGCACCACGAAAGGTCGAGCATGACGATGCCAGCACTGTCGGTCTCCAGCAGATCACGGAAAGCCCACCGGGTCGCCAATGTTTCGGAGGCACATAACGGCGCGCGGCTTGCCGCCGCATAGCGCTTCAAGCTCGATAGCGAATCCATCTTGATGGGATCTTCGTGCCAGAAGGTTGCGTAAGGTTCGAGCGCGCGCGCAATCTGGATCGCCGGCGTGAGCTGCCACATGGAGTGGAACTCGACCATGATGTCCATCCTGTCGCCGACGCGCTTGCGGATCTTTTCGAAAGGCTCGAGAGCCCTGCGCAGGTCAGGCCCGGAAATATACTGCCCGCCGCTCGCCTCGGCCGCGATGTCGAAAGGCCAGATCTTCATCGCCGAGATGCCTTCGGAAAGCAGGTCTTCCGCCAGATCATCGGCATGTTCGAGGAAGCCGTTCAGATCGTCATAGTCTCGGCGTGGACCGCCGATGCCATAGTTTCCGGTCTGCTGTCCGCTTGCCTCCCGCATGTAGGTATTCCCGGCGCAGGTATTATAGGTGCGGATCTCCCGGCGCGAGAAACCGCCCAACAGCTGCGCGATCGGCAGATTCGTCGCCTTTCCGAACAAATCCCAAAGGCCGATATCGACGGCCGAGTTGCCGCGCATCTCGACGCCGGTGGAGCGGAAGCCAAGGTAACCGGTCAGATCCTTTGCGATCTTGTCGATCTGGAGCGGATCCTGCCCGAGCAGCTTCGGCGCAACAACCTCATGGATATAGGCTTCCACCGTCTCGGCCATAAAGAAGGTTTCGCCAAGTCCGACCAGGCCCTCGTCGGTGTGGATCTTCACCCAAAGGATGTTCGGGAACTCCTTGACGCGAACGGTTTCGAATGCGGTGATCTTCATCAATATACCCCGGCCGCCAGCAATGCCTTCACGGTGAGATCGAAGTGCTCGACCATCGCCGCCTCGCCCTTGGCCGGATCGCCATTGGCGATCGCCTGGGCGATGGCGAAGTGACCGTCAATGCTCTCCTGTCTCGTCTCGTTGCTGCCGCGGCTCGCCCAGCCGATCGGCCAGGTATGGCGTGTCACGACATGGAAGGAGCCGACAATCAGCGAAAACATCGGGTTCTTCGAAGCGACGCCAATGGCCTCGTGAAACGCGATATCGTGCTCCATGACTTTCTGCGGATCATTGAAATCACGCTGCATCGCCTCGGCAAGCGCATAGATTTCGGCCGCCTCGCGGTCGGTCCGCCGTAGCGCGGCAAGCGCAACGGTACGCCTCTCGATGGTTCGGCGTACATCGAAGATCTGCTGGATCGTCGCCTGGTTGGTGTGAACCGCGTGGTCGGTGATCATTGCCAGCACATCAGCCTTTGGCGCAGCCACCCGCGCCCGTCGTCCGTTGCCGATATCGATGAGCGTCAACGCCGCAAGCGAACGATAGGCCTCGCGCACGATCGTTCGCGATGCACCCGTGAGTTCGGCGAAGGCGCCCTCGCTTGGCAATTCATCGCCAACCTGAAGCCCATTGTCGCGGATGTGGACCTTCACGGCCTCCATCACGCCGCCGAGCAGCCCTTCGGCCATATCAGGCCGATCGCTGGTTTCTTTTATGGTTGGCAAGGTTTCCATCAAGCTTCGCGCCTACCTATCATATAGGTTTAAACTAAGCTTGATTTAGATCTCATCTCGCCTATTGTCAATCCGAGGATTTTGACAGCGGCTGGGGGAGGCACATGCAAGCCAACATCTTCTTCGAGGCACGGGACATCGTCGGCGAAAGCATCATCTGGTCCGCCGACGAGCAGGCGCTTTACTGGGTCGATATCGGCGGCAAGCGCATTCATCGTCTGGAGGTAGAGACGGGACGGCACGACACATGGCCGACGCCTGATTTTCCTACCTCGATCGCCATGCGCAAGAACGGCGGCTTCATCCTTGGCCTGGCGCGCGAGGTCTGCTTCTGGCAGCCGGACGAAACATTTAGGGTCTTCGCGATACCGGAGCCGGACAGGCCGGAGAACCGGCTCAACGAAGGACGCGTCGCCGTAGACGGTTCATTCTGGGTTTCCACGATGCAGAACAATCTCCATGCGGACGGCACGCCGAAGGAGATGACGGCCGATACCGGCGCGATCTACCGCATCGATCCCTCGGGTGAGATCAATCGGATGACGCCGAATGAATACGGCATCACCAATACGATGGCTTGGACCCGCGATCACCGCTTCCTCTTCGCCGACACGCTGGCAAACGAAATCTATTCCTTTGCCTACGATCCCGAGACAAAAGCCATCTCCAACCGCTGCACCATCGTCGGCGGTTTTGAACGAGGCCTGCCGGATGGCTCGTGCCTTGATTCCGATGATCACTTGTGGAACTGCCGCGTGGTCGGCGGCGCAGCCGTCGCGCGTTTTAGCGCCGATGGCATACTCAAGGATCTTGTCGAATTGCCGGTTTCCTGGCCGACGAGTTGCACATTCGGCGGCACGGACCTTTCGACGCTCTACGTCACCTCGGCCCGTTTCACCATGACGGACGAACATCTCGGCGCCCATCCGCTCGAAGGTAGCCTGCTCGCGATCAAGACGGAGTTTCGCGGCGTCGAGGAACCGAAATTCGGATATTGACATACTGGTATGGTAGAATGTTAATAAGTCCTGTCGCATGGAGGAGCACCGAAAATGGAATTCGACGGCAAGAGCGTCATCGTTACCGGCGGCAGCCTCGGCATGGGGCGGGCTTGCGCGGAACGTTTTGCCGGTGCCGGCGCGAGCGTCCTGATCGTTGCCAATGACAGGCAATCGATCGAGAAAGCCGTCACGGAGATCGGCGGCAGAACGAGCGGTTTCGTCGCTGATGTTCGCAACGCCACAGACATGCGCGCCGCAGTCGATCAGGCGAAAGTAAAGAACGGCGGCGTCGATATTCTTGTTTGCAGCGCCGGCGTCCAGCGCTATGGAACCGTGGTCGATACGCCGGAGGATGTCTGGGACGACGTGCTCGACATCAATCTGAAGGGCATCTACCTCGCCTCGAAATTTGCAATACCGGCAATGAAAGAGCGGGGCGGCGGCTCGATCGTCGCTATCTCGTCGATACAATCCTATGCCTCGCAAGCGAATGTTGCCGCCTATACCGCCAGCAAGGGCGGCATCAACGCGCTCGTGCGCGCCATGGCGCTCGATCATGCCGCCGACAATATCACGGTCAATGCGGTCTGCCCCGCCTCGATCGATACGCCGATGCTGCGTTGGGCGGCAGATCTCTTCAAGGGGGACATGACCCAGGACGAGATGATCGCTCAATGGGGCAAGGGGCACCCGATCGGCCGCGTCGGCAAGCAGGAAGAAGTGGCGGATCTGGTCGCCTTCCTTGCCAGCGACAAGGCCCGCTTCATCACCGGCGCCGACATGAAGATCGATGGCGGCACCATGGCCAAGCTCGGCATTGTCCTGCCGGATTGAGCGATTCTATTCATTTCAATGGAGACCAGCATGAAGCGGCCGAAGATCACTGACATCCGCGCGACGACCGTGACGGTACCCCTCGAAGCGCCGCTGCGCCATTCCAACGGCGCACACTGGGGCCGTTTCGTGCGCACGATCATCGAGATCGAAACGGACGTCGGCATCGTCGGCTTGGGCGAGATGGGCGGAGGCGGAGAAAGTGCCGAAGCCGCGTTTCGCGCGCTCAAGACCTACCTTGTCGGCCACGACCCGTTCGAACTGGAGCAACTGCGCTTCAAGATCTGCAACCCCACGGCCAGCCTCTACAACAACCGCACGCAGATGCATGCCGCCATTGAATTTGCCTGCATAGATATCATCGGCAAATTTCTGGGTGTGCCTGCCTATGACGTACTTGGCGGCAAGATGCGCGACGAGGTCGGTTTTGCAAGCTATCTGTTCTTCCGTCTGCCCAACAAGGACACCGGCACGGGCGAGATCCGCACTGCCGATCAGTTGATCGAACAGGCGCTGGAACTCAAGCGCAGCCACGGCTTCAGGGCGCACAAGCTGAAAAGCGGCGTCTTCCCGCCGGACTACGAGCTCGAGGTCTTCCGTGCGCTTGCAAGCGCCGTTGGCACTGATTCCGTGCGCTACGACCCGAACGCGGCCTTCAGCGTCGAGGAGGCCGTCCGCTTCGCCAAAGGGATCGAGGACCTGAACAACGATTATTATGAGGACCCAACCTGGGGTCTGAACGGCATGCGGCGCGTGCGGGAAAACACCCATATGCCGCTTGCCACCAACACGATCGTCATCAACTTCGAGCAGCTTGCCACCAACGTGCTGAACCCGGCGGTCGATGTAATCCTGCTCGACACCACCTTCTGGGGCGGCATCCGACCCTGTATCAAGGCGGCGGGCGTGTGCGAGACATTCCAGCTCGGGGTCGCCGTGCATTCGTCCGGCGAACTCGGCATCCAACTCGCGACCATGCTGCATCTGGGCGCCGTCCTGCCGAACCTCGTCTACACGGCGGATGCGCACTACCACCAGCTGACCGACGACATCATCGTCGGCGGTCCTATGAAATACACGAACGGCTCGATCAAAGTGCCGACCGGCCATGGCCTCGGCGTGGAAATCGACCGCGAGAAGCTCGGCCAATATTCAGATCTGTATAAATCGCTGGGCGGCTACCTTTACGATCGAGACCCGGCCCGCCCGGGCTGGTTCTCTACCGTACCAAATACGCGCTGGGCTGATCCGGCCGACGCCCGAGTCATCGATTACTGAATGCGCGGGATTCGCGCCTAGAGTATTCAAGCATGAGCCTTCGGCTCGAGACCACACCGCATCAGCTCGCCGTCGCGAACTGCGCCCAACAGCATTCGATAGTTGGTGCCAAGTCGCCCGCCTTCACGCGGCATAAACCAAAGCCATATCCCTATTTCAGCTCTTCGCGGCGGTGAGCTTAAAAAGCCCTTCGGAGACATTCCCCACGCTGGCTTTGCGCAAAGCAACCGGTTCAAGCCGCACTATGGATCGGTAGGCTCGCCGCTATCGCCCCATCTTCCGATCGATGGCTTCCATTATTCGCAATGATGGTTTGCACCCACGCCACTTTCCGAAAAGTGGCCCGCGGCGGCACATTGGCGTCGAAAATATCAACAGTGGTGTTTACCAATGATGTCGGATGAAACGGGTCACAATTCGTCGCAAGCCGCGCTGGCCGGCGGTGTCGGTCAATTCAGTATGACAAACCCCGCTCAGACCAACATGGTCCTGATAGGGCTCGGCCTTGCCACATGGATGGAATTCTACACCTATGACGCCGTCAATCTGGTGCTGCCTGACATGGCCGGCTCCTTCGGAATCTCCCAGGACGAGGCGAGCTGGTTTCTGACGACGTATAGCTCGGCGCTGCTCCTTGGCGTTCCCGTATCGATCTGGATGGCCGGCTATGTCGGCCATCTACGTTATATCCTCGGTTCCGCCATCATCTTCGTGATCGCCTCGCTTGGGTGCGCTGTCGCAACCAACCAGGAGACGATGCTCCTATGGCGCATCATCCTCGGCTTTTCCGGCGCCGGTCTGACTATGTGGTGGCGCGCCAGCGTCTACATGCTCGTCCCGAAACAGAGCCGCAGCAGATCGCTCATGAAGATCTCGGTGATGCTCTATCTCGCAACCAGCGCCGGCCTTCTCTTTAGCGGCTTCGTGACCGACAATTTCAGCTGGCGATTGATCTTTCTGCCGAATGTGATCTTTGTCATCGCCGCGATCATTCTTCTGCGCCAGTACTTTCCTCAAATTCCGAGGAGTCTGGACCGCCGTGCGCGAGGCATCGATGGGCCAGGCATAGTGCTTCTCGCCACAGCCCTGATATGCGGACAGACAGTGCTCAGCCGTGGGGAAATCGATGACTGGTTCGGCTCGACGCGGATTCAGGTCCTGTCCCTCATCTGCGTGGCATCTCTGGCTTCCTTCGTGGCATGGCAATTGAACGAGCGTAACGACGCTCGCCTGTTGCGGCTCGAACTCATCCGCGATCGACACCTGCTGGCAGCGATCTTCCTCGGCGTTTTCGCCGGCATCATTCTCTCCGGAAGCCTCTACGCACTTCCCGAGTTTCTTCGCAACGTCAATCCGCAGATGCTGAGCGCAACGGACACCGGACGTCTGATGGCGGTCTACGCCCTGACGGCTGCCCTGATCCGACCGTTCGTCACCTCGGCAATCGGCAAATACGGTCAGCGAAAGATCCTGGCATTTGCCCTCCTGATGCTGATCGCTTCGATGCTGATGATGGCAAGGCTGATCACAACTGAAACCCCTTACACTTATTTCGCGTTGCCGTTGGTTCTTTATGCCTTTTGCCTGGCACCACTCTTGTCATCAATCGCCGGGGGAACCGTCGCGCGCCTTCCACAGGAAGCGCAGCTGGATGCCGTCTCGATCTATATGACTTTCCGCCAGTTCGGCGCATCGCTCGGCGTGACATTGGTGACGATCATCATCGATCGCCGCGAGGAGCTGCATTCCGGTCGTCTCTTCGAACACCTGAACGCGACATCGGCTGTGATGTCGCAATGGATCACAACGGCGGCCGACAGCATGATGCAGCGCGGCGGTGTTACCTCCGAACAGGCCCACGACATGGCACTGAAACTGCTGGCGGAAACGAGTACTCGCCAGGCGGCCACCCTTGCCTATGCCGACGCATTTCTCTTCATGGCGGCAATCGGGATCATCTCCCTTTGCTTCATACCCCTCATGTCTCCAACACCGGTGGTGAAGAAATGACCAAGCTCAAACTTGCCTCCCCAACAGCACCTCGCTCGACGATGGAATTTCCAGCACCCAAGGCCGACCCCGCAGTTGGCAACACACTCCCGGCGGCGGCAATTGCTCCGAGCAAGCGTCGGCGAATGTCTGCCTGGGTGGGGGGCGTCGCTGCCGTCATCCTTCTGGCGGGCGCCTACATATACATGCCCGCGCTCTATATACGCCAGACGAATGACGCCAGCGTCCAGGCCGACACCGTTGCGGTCGTTCCGAAGGTCGCGGGCTATGTCACCGCATTGCACGTCGACGATAACAGCGTCTTCGCGAAGAACGACCTGCTTGTGGAGATCGATCCCCGTGATTTCGAGGTCGCTCTGAAAAGTGCGCAGGCGGGCCTATTGAGCGCACAGGCCTCGAAGGAAAACGTCAACGCACAGTTGGCGCAGCAGCAACACCAGATTGCCGCTGCGCAGGCAACGGTCCAAAGCGACGAAGCACAGCTTCAATACGCACAGCAGCAGCTCGCAAGAAACAGCGATCTGGCGACGCATGGAGCCGGAAGCGAACAGCTCTGGCAACAGGCTCAAGCGGATATCGGTCAGCGCAAGGCTCTGGTCGAGCACGACCGCGCCGCTCTTGCGGCGGCCCAGTCGCAGATCAATGTCTTGCAGAGCCAGATCGATCAGGCCGATGCGGCGATCACGGGGGCGCAGGCGGCTGTCGCCCAGGCGCAGCTCAACCTCTCATACACGAAGATCTATGCCGCCGACGCCGGCAGCGTCGCCAACAAGACCGTTCAGGTCGGAAGCTTCGTGCAACCCGGACAGACGTTGTTCTCAGACGTTCCAAGGCAAATGTACATTGTTGCCAACTTCAAGGAGACCGAACTTTCCGGCATGCGGCAAGGGCAGCCTGTTCGCATCCGGGTCGATGCCCTTCCCGGACAAATACTCGAGGGCCATCTCGACAGCATTCAGCGGGGAACCGGTTCGAGCTTTGCTCTGCTACCCCCCGAGAATGCCACCGGCAACTATGTCAAAGTCGTGCAGCGCATCCCGGTAAAAATCATGCTCGACGGGCCACAGCAGACACTCGACATGCTGTCGCCAGGCATGTCGGTCGAGCCGACGGTAACGATAGCGACGCCACCCAAATGGCTCGGGGCAATCCTGTCTGCGATTGGCATGCCTTCGACTTGAGACATCTCGATCCGGCAACAGGGGCGCTCCAGGCGGTTATTGCGACAGACCGTCCTTGCCTGGATCTTTCCGCAACGGCCCGAACGCCCGGGATACATGGTCCAGGAACAACCTGATCCTCGGCGGTATAGGCCTGCCGGGCGCGAAGACGGCGTAGAGGTCCATTTCAGCGCTTTGGTAGTCAGGCAGCAATTCGACGAGCCGTCCGTCATCAAGATCGGCGCTGACGTCCCACCTGGCCTCCCAGGAGATGCCCTGGCCCGACAGGGCCCAGTCCCGCAAGACTGTTCCATCGCCGCTCGACAGAACCCCCGTGACCTGGATTTCGAACACCTCGTCATCGCGCCTGAAACGCCACATGTCGATCAATCTGTGGCGGCGGGCCAGACGAAGGCAGCGATGGCTCACGAGATCGGCCGGCTCCATGGGAGTGCCGAACCGTTCGAGATAGGACGGTGCCGCGCAAACGACCTGGCGCGTGGTGGCAACCTTGCGTGCAACCATGCCTTCGTCATTCGGCAGCCCGAAGCGCAGGACGAGATCGCAGTGATCGATTTCATTCTCGAGGCCGATGTCGGACAAGACCAGATGCGCCTCGACACCGGGATGCTGCGCGACGAAGGAAGAGAGCAGGGGAGCAAGGTGTCTCCGCCCGAAATCCGCCGAAGCTCCGACGCGAAGAAGCCCTCTTGCCACACCACCGAGCGACGCAACCTCAGCCTCGACATCCCTTACCTGCTCCAATATGACCCGGCTTCGCTCATAGAGAAGCAGGCCCTCGTCAGTGAGGCGAAACCGGCGTGAACTCCTATCGGCCAGGCGAACGCCGAGCTTCGCTTCCAGCGCCGACAAGCGACGGCTGACCGCCGCCGGCGACGACTCCAGGCGCAATGCGGCTGCGGAAATTCCGCCTTCCTCGACAATGGTTCGAAACAATGCGAACTCGGAAATCGCGTCCAAAAGGCTCCCCCGTCAGCAAAGACTCCGACAAATGCGGCCCTATCTATGTTTCGGGAGCGCTCGCGCCGTCAAGCTTGCAGCAGGCTCGAAGTTGTCGACGCCATTATTGATGTCGCCAGCGTGGGCTGGCCCGATTGCTCAAATTTATTACCTGGTGCGATCAGCACGTTCGACCGCGCATGTCCGATGAAGCTAGATGGCGGGGACGGAGCGCTCGTGAGGTGAGACGGCGAGTAGGTTTGGAAGCGCCGAATCGAAGCTCTGCAGGCCTCCCGCAGATAGGAATCCTGCATCGCTCATCATGCTTTTCCGAGCGATTGACGAGAATTCTCCGTTTGAGTGTCGAGTCCGTCGACAATCGCGTGGCGGCAGCCACACAATGAATGCTGACATCATGATAGCCTCCACCAATTGCCATATACTTGGGATCAACAGTCCAATGTTATCTGTCATCATTGTCATTGTCGGCGAGACGATTGCGGCGGTCCTCGTTGCGGTGATCATACACGAGGAGGGCCACGCGCTCGCGACGCTCGCATGTGGGCTCCGGCTTTCTTCCTTTGTCATCGGCATCGGCCCGACCGTCCTAAAGTTGCGTGTGGGGCGGACCGACTTTATTCTAAAGCTGGTACCGATTACCGGTCACATATGGCGAGAACCAACGAAGCGGCGCTGGGCACGCATCGTCATCGATGCCGCCGGCCCGTTGGCAAATGGATTGGCCCTTGCGCCAATCGCGGCGCTCTATCGACTGTGGCCTGGCCACGAGGAAGTGTTACTCGTGTTCGGATTTTACCAGGCGCTGTTCTTGATCGCGACGCTTCTCCCGACGTCGCGCAAGATCGACGGGGTTCGCATTCCATCGGACGGCATGCGGATCTATGATTTGCTGTTTCGATATCATCCGCCTTCATCAAAGTAGCTCAAGCATCGCGCGTCATGCAGACAGGTCCGACGGTACCCTAACCGGCTCCCCCCTGCGCATTCTCCACAGCCAGTTTCGCCAGGGCAAGCGCTGCCTCCCGCGTCTTTGCGGCGGCAATGAAACGGCCGTTGTGACAGAAACTGGCACCTTCAACTCCCGTGACAACTTCCAGGTCGCGACCGCTCAACCCGGCCCAGGCGAGCGGAAGATCCGCGCGCAGTTCGAACCCCTCCTCCGCCCGGCGGATTCCGGTCAGGCACCAATCCGCCTCGCGCGGATGAACCACGAACAGGAGATGATCGGCGCCTGCCTTGACGATCGCCGAACGAAACGGCATCCCCATCGGCAGTTCAAGAACGCGGCCCTTCCCGGCAGACGCAATCGCCTGCAGGACCAAGGCTTCGGCGCGCAGCTTCGCATGAATGCCGGCAATCTTTCCTTCGACAAAATGGCGGGCAATCGCGACTGCGGCATGGAATGCCCGATCAGTCGCTTCCGGATCAGGATCGTCGAAGACGGGTTTCAACGTTTCGAATAAGGACGGCAGGGTCAATCCGGCTAGAAGACCGGCGCTATCCGGGCTCAGCGCGCCATTATCGACCAGATCAACCGGTACGACGAAGCCGGCATCGAAAGCAGCGTGAACAGTCTCAACGAAGGTGCTCGGGATAGAAAGCGCAGTCAGGTAATCACGGCCGAAATGTTTCCAGATCAGCCCGAACGAGCTGTAGGGCTGACCGTCGTCGCGCTGCGGCGCGCCGCGCTGGTGATGATCGAAAATACCGGCAGCCGCATCATAAGCGCCACCGACATCGTAGACGATGCGATCGGCGCCGGGTGCAATCCATTCCGACGCCCTGCTGCGAACCACCCGCGCATCAGGGAAAAGCCGCGTAAGAATGACGCTGGACAACACTTCGTCGGCATGAAAGCCGCCGGAATGTGTGACGAGGAAATTTGGAGCCATACGGCCATGACCTTACTGTTTGCGAATTGGACAGACGGGCAGATAGCCAGTTTTGGCCATGATCTCAACTGCTCATCATAAAAGCGGCAAAACCAACGCATGCCGCGAAATGGAAGCGCCATTTATCGCATATGCCGATCGGTTGATGGGCCTGCCTATCGCCATCGTCGAGAAGCAAGGCGATGTGCCTGATATGTGTCGACATTTCAAGCAGCGCGAACACGATCACGGCCGCTAAGCTTGGCAGCATAGAGAGCTTGGTCGGCGCGTCGGTACAGATCTGGCGCGCTGTCTGTCTCAATACAGGCAGCAATGCCGGCAGAACAGGTGTAGCCAAAATCCGGTGAGTTGGGGAGCGGGCGGGAAAACCGGATCGTCGTCAACATCCGTTCCGTGAGTTCGATTGCATCCTGAAGCCCCGTGCCCGGCATGACCAGCACGAACTCCTCGCCGCCAACCCGCCCGAAGCAGTCGGTACGCCGCACATACTGATGAAGCCGATGCGCAAAATCCCGCAGAACGAGATCTCCGGCGTCATGGCCGTGCCTATCGTTGATCAGCTTGAAATTATCGATATCGAATACGGCAAGACATCCGGCGCCACCATCCCTGGCGCCAATCAACATATCGTCGACGCGCGCCATGACGAAACGGCGGTTAGCGACCCCAGTCAGTTCGTCAGTTTGAGAAGCCCTGATGGCCTGATCGCGATCTTGCCGGACGCTTCGGTCGCCGGCGCGCAACGTCGTTATTTCGCTTGCAACGCACAGCATCCAGCCATTTTTCTGCACGGTCTCTGTCATCCAGAGCCAGCGACCATCGGTCAGATCCGTTTCGAAGGCTCGATAGCCGATCTTTCCGCGACGCGACTGCGTCGACCGTAGCCACCCGTCGAAATCGCTCGAACGAATGACCGTCCCCCGGCCGAGTTCGAAGTTGCGCCGCATCAGGTCCGGCCATAGCGGCGTCTCATCGGGATCGATGAAAAAGGCGAGGCGAAATGCATCGTTCGCGTATCGCAAGCGATCCTCGCTGTCATAGACTGCGATGAGCGTCGAACTGGTCGCACAAAGACGCAGCAGCTGCTCGACCATCTCGTCCATATCGAATCCTGCTTTTTGAGCTAGGCAATATTTACCGCAGAATTCCGATGAGAAAAGGGGGGGCGGCCTCGTGGCCATCAGCTTCGTGGCAAGCTGACACGAAACTAGTTTATCATCCGCGACGGCGAACGCCGCCCATACAGGAATTGCTTCGCTCAAGTGAGCGGGCTATCGCCTTGCGATCGCGTCGGGAATGCCGTGATATCGTCGACGTTGCGGCGATATCACGGCTTCGAACTCAGACCTTCGTCACGCTGCCGGCATAGATTTGGTCGATCGTGGCAGCAAGGCTCGCGTCGAACTCGGCATCGCTCATCGTGACGCGAAGATCCTCGGTCAGAGCGCGCGAGAAGCTGGCGATCATGCCATGGTTGTGGCTCAGCTTTTCGCAAGCTTCGGCACGGCTATAGCCGCCAGACAGCGCCACAACGCGGGCGACCGCCTTATGGGCGATGAGAGGCGCGTAGAAATCCGCAACCGTCGGAATAGTCAGCTTCAGCATGACCTTCGTGCCCGACGGCAAAGCGTCGAGTTCCTTGGTGATCTCGTCCCTCAGAATGGCTTCCGCCTCCTGCTTCGTCGGGCTCTTGATCGAGACTTCCGGCTCAATGATCGGAATGAGGCCGTGGCCCAGAATCTGCCGCCCAACCTCGAACTGCTGCTTCACGACGGCAGCAATGCCGGCCTTATCGGCATTGGCGATCACCGACCGCATCTTGGTGCCGAAGATCCCCTTTTTCACCGCGCGGGCGAGCAAGATGTCGAGATCGGGCATCGGCTTCATCAGCTGGACGCCGTTTTCCTCGGCCGCCAGCCCCTTGTCGACCTTGAGAAAGGGCACCACACCGCGATCTTCCCACAGGTAGGAAGGCACCGGCTTGCCCTGTGCCTCCCCATCCATGGTCTTTTCGAACAGGATGGCGCCGATGACTTTGTCTCCGGAAAAGCTGGGCGCCGTCATGATGCGCACGCGCATCTCGTGCATCAGACGGAACATCTCCTCGTCGCCGCTATATGCGGAATCTGCTATCCCATAGAGACGCAAGGCGCCTGGAGTGGAACCGCCGCTCTGATCAAGGGCGGCGATGAAACCCTTCTTCTCGGACATCTGCGCCATCTGCTTAGCGTCGACCATGCTTTCTCCCCGTAACATTCCTGATTTTACCCTAAACTCTTTAGGGCGCGTGGTGGTGGAAACGTGAACTATAGTGTGCGAAGTTTTTCAGCTTCGATGGCTTAGCGTTTGATCGTTACCGTTTTTCGAAACCCGCTGGTTCATGAGTTGAGTTGGCGGCAATAACGACCAGAACACCTCGGTGCTGTCTAGGGCGGATAAAGCGAAATTCAAAGAAATACGAACAAGTTCAACGTATTTAAATCGATTTTAATATTTTAATCGATTTGATCGCGCCACCCGCTAGAAGCACTCCGTAAGCCCCTTTGTTCCTTTGCCTATCGGATTGTCGGCAATGGATACACGCCGACTCCCTGCACGCGGATCGTACCCGCTTGAGGAGTTCAGGGCTCCGCAGTGGGAGTGGAAGGCGCCAGGGTCTTTGCAACGTACCCCCTGATTCCGATCAAGGCAAGCGCAACAAGGCCCCGTGCTCGCCGGTGCGCGCCACAGGTCTTCAACTCAATCCGCAACGGACTTGCGCGATCTGTCCCCGGCGCTCGTTGAGCCCTGCCGGCTGCTCCGCCACCAATGCTCAATCCCCGGTTCGGCAGGATGCATGTTCTGCGCGGGGCCTGGCGCGGGATGATCTTTCATTGTGCAGTCGTCGATTAAAACATCATTGCTCGATCAATTAATCTATTAAAAATATAGATTATAAAGACTGATCATACTGATAACCCGCAAGAGGACAGATGTCTTACGCCCTGAGTTTTCTCGACAAGAGCCCGATCGATGGCTCCGAGCCCGCCTCGCAAGCGTTACAGCGCAGTTTGGCGCTCGCCAGACGAGCCGAAGATCTCGGGTACCGGCGTTTCTGGGTGGCTGAGCATCACAATTCACCCAAGCTCGCAAGTTCGTCCCCAGAGATTCTGATCAGCCATCTGCTGGCGCATACGCGCCGCATCCGGATAGGGTCCGGCGGCGTGATGCTGCAGCACTACAGTGCCTACAAGGTCGCAGAGAACTTCAATCTCCTTGCCGCTCTGGCGCCGGGCCGTGTCGACCTTGGGGTGGGCAAGGCACCCGGCGGCTTTCCGCTTTCGACCGCCGCCCTCCAGAAGGCATACGACCCCTCGCGCAAACCGTCATTCGAAGCGCAGCTGACCGAGCTGGATGGCTTCCTGCGTCATGAACACGATATTGAAAGCACCATCGAGGAGCTCGCGGCCTTTCCAGCTCCCGACGAGCCACCCGGCCGCTTCCTGCTCGGGGCGAGCCCGGACAGCGCGAGACTGGCTGCTCGTCTGGGCTGGGGCTTCGTCTATGCGGGCCATATCCACGGTGACGATGCGGCAATCGCGCAATCTCTGACTGCCTATCGGCAGGCGGGCGGCAAGATCGCAGTGCTCGCTATCAGTGTCATCACGGCGCAAACAGCCGCCATCGCCGATAGGTTCCTGGGCGACACACGGCGATTTCACCTGGAAATCAAGGGCGGCCAAAACGTCAATGTCGGAAGCCACGAGCAGGCGCTCGAATATGCCCGCCAGGCAGGCGCGACCGACTATCGGATCGAAGAAAGAAGCCCGCGCGTTCTTCGCGGAACGCCAGCCGACGTTCATTTGGAGCTGCAGCGCCTGCACGACCGGTTCGGCATCGATGAATTTATCATTGACTGCCCGGTTTCCGAGGGCGCGCACCGGCTGAGCACCATCGAACTGCTGGCCGGTACGCGCAACGCGGCCGCAGCCTGATCCTCAGCCAGACCGAGATCGGATAGGAAGCACACAGTGGTCAACCGGCGGAAATTTCTGAAGAGCTCAGGGATCGCAGCGCTCTCATTGTCGCTCGGGCTGAAACCTTCGCGGACGCGCGCGGACGAAGCGCCCGTTCACGGCGGATCTCTGACCTGGGGTGTAGAGACGGAACCATCCACGCTTAACCCGCATTTGAACGGTCAGGCCAAGGCGAAGCTGGTTCTACGCAATGCCTATGAATGCCTTCTCGCCCGCTCGGCCGATGGCGGCTATGCACCGTGGCTGGCAAAAGACTATTCGATCTCTGAAGACGGCAGGACCTATACGTTCAACCTCCGCGAGGACGTAACCTTCAGTGACGGAGAGGCATTCGACGCGGCGGCCGTCGTAATGAATTTCCTGAAACTGAAGGAGCCGCTCTATTCGGGCAGCATCAGTGCAGGTCACGTCTCCCACATCGCCGGGGCGACGGCACGCGATGCCCATACGGTCGTGCTTGCGCTTAACGACGTCTACGCGCCCTTCCTCGACGGCGCCAGCAGCATCGAGATCATTTCTCCGAAGTCGTTCTCATCCCCACAGCTGAAGGCGGGCGGCCCCGCAATCGCGGGCACTGGCCCTTTCATTCTCGACCGCTATGTCAAAGGCCAGGAAATCCGCTTCGTCAAAAATCGCGCCTACAATTGGGCCCCGGCCAATGCCGGGCATCAAGGCCCTGCCTATCTCGATGAGGTCGTGTATCGCTTCCTGCCCGAATCCGCGGTTCGCACCGGTGCCCTGAGCTCCGGCCAAGTACACGTCATCGAAGGTATTTCCGGCAATGACGCGGCACTCTTCCGTGACGATCCGGATTTCACCTATCAAAGCGCGTTGAATACCGGCACTCCCTATACGCTTTACCTGAATGTCGCCAAGGAGCCCACGAGCGACCTACAGATACGCAAGGCCCTGCTTGCAGCGATCGATGTGGAACAGATCATCCAGTCCGTCTATCGCGGCGAACGCAAGCGGGCATGGGGAGTACTGACGCCCGCCGACACCGATTTCTACGACAAGAGCATTGAGGGCAGCTACGGCTTTGATGCGGATTTGGCAAACAAACTGCTCGACGCGGCCGGCTGGTCGCAAAGAGACGGCGATGGCATCCGCACGAAAGACGGCAAGCGGCTGACAATCGAGATCGTGCAGTCGCAGGCGACGTTGCGCGATCAGCGCGATGTTCTTCTCGAGGCTGTTCAGGCGCAGGCACGTCAGAACGCCGGCATCGATATTGTCTTGCGCTATGTCGACGCCGGCACCTATGTGAACCGACAGAACGACGGCCAATACGGCATCATTCCGAACTCGACCACGGCGCAGGAAAACGGCCTCACCCTCTATTTTCATTATCTGCCGCGCGAAAAGGGTGGATCAATCAACTACAGCCGCACCGTGGCGTCTGAAATATCGACTTGGCTTGCCGAGGCCGCCTCGACGCTCGACGCCAAGAAGCGCTTCGAGATCTACTCGGCGCTGCAGCGTTTCGCGCTTCAGGAGCAGGCACTCGGACTGCCGCTCTATGTTCCGGACGATCAAATCGCTGCATCGGCCGCAGTCAAGGGTGTCGGCTTTCGCCCGTTCAAGCGCCTACCCGAAAACGCCTACGACGTCTGGCTCCAACAACAGGTCTGAGTTGGATTCCCAAAGGTTTTTCAAAAGGAGATATCGATAAATGCTTATTCGCAGACATTTTCTGAGCCTGACCGCCGTTACCCTTGCGGCCTCCATGCTGTCAGGCATTTCACTGGCGGCCGACGGCACACCGGTCAGCGGCGGCAAGCTGACATGGGGCGTCGAGACGGAGCCGGCCACGCTCAATCCGCAACTCAACGGGCAGGATAAGACCAAGCTGCTGCTGCGAAACTCCTACGAGTCACTGCTGGCGCGCAGCGCCGATGGCGGCTACCTTCCCTGGCTTGCAACCGAATACAAGATTTCCGACGACGGCAAGACATATACGTTCAAGTTGCGCGACGATGTGAGCTTTACCGATGGACAGAAGCTCGATGCGCAGGCCGTCATCACCAATTTCACCAAGCTCAAGGATGCCGCCTATAGCGGCAGCGTGAGCGCCGGCCCGGTTTCCCGCATCATCGGCGCGAAGGCGCTGGACGACCACACCGTCTCCTTCACATTGAACCAGGTCTACGCCCCCTTTCTCGACTATGCCACCAGCCTGGAGATCCTTTCGCCCGCGGCCTTCAATTCGACGCAGCTGAAATCCGGCGGACCGGAGATTGCAGGAACCGGCCCCTTCATCCTCAAGCGCTACGCCAAGGGGCAGGACATTCAGTTCGTCAAGAATCCGGCTTACAACTGGGCACCCAAGACATCAGCTCATCAGGGACCAGCCTATCTGGATGAGGTGACCTATCGTTTTCTCTCCGAATCTTCAGTCAGGACCGGTGCTCTCTCGTCCGGCCAGGTCGACGTGATCGAGGGGATCGCCGGCAATGATGCCAGCCTTTTCAAGGGCAATCCGGACTTCAGCTACCAGACGGCTCTTAACACCGGTACGCCCTATTCATTGTTCCTCAATGTCACCTGGGGCCCAACCCAGGATCTCAAGGTACGCAAGGCCCTGATCGCCGCAATCGACGTCGATGCGGTGCTGAAAGCCGTCTATCGCGGCGAACGCACCCGCGCTTGGGGCATCACATCGCCGATCGATCCGCAGTTCTACGACAAGAGCATCGAGGCGGCATACAAGCCAGATCCCAAGGTCGCAAACACACTTCTTGACGAGGCGGGCTGGACCGCGCGGGATGCCGACGGCTTCAGGACAAAGGACGGCAAGCGGCTGACCATCGAGGTCATCCAGGCGCAGGCGACGGTGCGCGATCAGCGCGACGTGCTGCTACAGGCCCTGCAGGCGCAGGCACGCCAGAACGCCGGCATCGATCTCAAGATCGTCTTCGTGGACGCAGGTACCTATACCGATCGGCGCAAGACCGGTCAGTTCGGCTCGATCGCCAATTCCAATACGCCGACGGATGCGATCGACATCGAATATCATTACCTACCCCTCGATAAGGGCGGCAGCATCAACTACAGCCGTGCCTTTGCGCCGGAACTTGCCCAGTGGCTGAATGAAGCCGCCTCGACGCTGGACCAGAAGAAGCGCTTCGATCTCTATTCGAAGCTGCAGCGCTTCGCCATTCTCGATCAGAGCTATGCCCTGCCGCTCTACGAACCTGAGGACCAGGTGGCGGCGGCAAGCTATGTGAAGGGCATCAGCTTCAGACCCTTCAAGCAATTGCCGGAGAGCGCCTACGACATCTGGCGCAGCGAGTGAACCGTATTGTCAACGCGTCCCCGGCGACAGCTCGGGACAGTGGAGGCCGGGGACAGTGGAGGAACGACAGATCATGACTGCTGACAATACAACGGCCTTCGACCAGACCGCATCGGATTGGCTTTCGCGCAGACGCCGGCTGAGGCGCAACAGCCTCGCATCACAGATCCTGGTGCGGATCGGCTCCGCCATCGCGGTTCTATGGGCGGCGATAACGTTGAGCTTCATCAGCATTCATCTCGCGCCGGGCGATATTGTCAGCCTCTTGATCGGAGAGCAGCTGCGCACACCGGAGGTGGAAGCCGCCATCCGCCTCGAATGGGGCTTGGACAAGCCGCTATTGACGCAATACCTGACCTATCTCCTGCGTGTCCTGCATGGCGATTTCGGACGCTCCTATATCCTGCAAACGGATGTCTCGGGCCTCGTCTTGTCGCAGATGTTGCCGACATTGAAGCTGACTGCGGCCGCCCTCTTCGTCGCCGTGGTCTTTGCCGTCACCAGCGCCCTGCTGACCGCTGGCAAGCGCCTGCCACGCAGCATTGCCGGCGGCGTTGAACTCATCCTGATCTCGACGCCGTCCTTCTGGCTCGGCATTGTGCTCCTATTCATATTCTCCTTCACCTTGAAGCTCTTTCCCGTCGCCGGCGACCGGACGTTCTCGGCGCTGGTCCTGCCGGCCTTGTCTCTGGGCCTGTCACTCGGCGCCGTTATCGGACAGGTGCTGCGAGAAGGGCTCGAACGGGCACTGGAAGAACCCTTCATGCTGACGGTGAAGAGCTGGGGCGCCAATGATTTCGTGCTGAAGCTGCGCCACGGTTTGCGTCATGCCGCACTTCCCGCCGTGACGCTTGCCGGTTGGCTCGTCGGCAATCTGTTGTCCGGCGCGGTCATCACCGAAGCGGTATTCGGCCGGCCCGGGCTGGGGCGGATTACGGTCGATGCCGTGCTGGCGCACGACCTCCCCGTCGTGCTCGCCGTCGCCATCCTTTCAGCCTTCGTCTACGTCGCCCTCAGCACATTGGTGGATGTGCTTTATCTGCTACTCGATCCTCGCCTGCGCAATCGCAACCTGGAGGCGGGCCATTGAGCGTCTCCTCCCCCTCAGAGCGAGAAGCCGGTCGGCATCAGCCGCGACTGCGTGCGCGGCTCTCAAGTCCGGGTCTTACTGTTTCCGCGATTTTCCTGTTGCTGGTAGCGATCGCAACCATCTGGCCGCAAGTTCTCACCACTACCAATCCGATTGCTGCCGATCCCTTACAGGCGCAGCTGCCGCCGTCGACAGAACACTGGTTCGGTACGGATCATCTGGGAAGAGATGTCTTCGCGCGCGTCATTTATGGTGCGCGTTACTCCATCCTTATCGGCGTCAGCGCCGTTGCCATCGCCGCAATCGCCGGCGCTCTTCTAGGCCTCCTGTCGGGTCTTGCCCGTGGTCTCATCGACGAAGCTATCTCGCGTTTTCTCGACGTGATTTCATCGTTCCCCGATCTGCTTTTGGCTCTCGTGCTGATTTCCTTTACCGGACCTGGCACGATCAACCTTATCTTCGCGCTCGGCGTTGCCTCGGTGCCACGCTTTGCCAGGGTCGTGCGCGCACAGACCTTCGTGATCGCCAAAAGCGGTTATGTGGAGCAGGCAAGGACGTTCGGCCTGAGGCGCAGCGTACTTGTGGCCCGCCATATCCTGCCCCATGCCCTGGCACAGGTACCCATCCTCGCGACGATCGGCCTCGGCACGACCATCATACAGGCCGCGGGACTAAGCTTCCTCGGCATGGGGCCGCAGCCGCCCGCACCGGAATGGGGAGCGATGCTGGCGGAGGCCCGCAACTATCTGCGCGTTGCTTGGTGGATCGGCGTCTGGCCAGGCCTCGCCATTACGTTGACGGTCATTTCCATAAGCGTCTTTGGAAGACGCTGGCAGCTCGCATTTGAAGGCAGGAGGCCGTCGTGACCCCGGTTCTCGACATTCGAAACCTGACAATCGGCTTTCGCCGAGATGGCCACGACGACAAAGTCGTCCACGGCATCGATCTGACGATCGACAAGGGCGAAACAGTTGCCCTTGTCGGAGAATCCGGCTCCGGCAAATCGGTGACGGCCCGCTCCATCATCGGCCTCGCCGGCCCAAATGCAATTGTGAGTGCTGATCGTTTCGATATCGACGGAACCGATGTCCGCGGCTTCGATGAAAGGCAATGGCAGCGCCTTCGCGGCGAAAAGATCGGCTTCGTTCTGCAGGATGCGCTCGTCTCCCTCGATCCGCTGAGACGGATTTCGCAGCAGCTATCCGACGCCTTCGGCGGGCGCAGTCTCTTTCGCCGACCCAACCGACACGAAGACAGCCGCCTGCTGCTGCAGTCGGTCGGCATTCCCGATCCGGATCGACGACTACAGCAATACCCGCACCAGCTTTCCGGCGGTCTTCGCCAGCGCACCCTTATCGCGACGGCCGTAGCCCGACGCCCGTCATTGTTAATTGCCGACGAGCCGACGACTGCGTTGGATGCGACGGTTCAAAAGCAGATCCTCGACCTGCTTCTCGAACGGCGCAAGGGCGGCCACACGCTTCTTCTGATCAGCCACGATCTCGCCGTCGTCTCCCATCTCGCCGATCGCGTCCTCGTCATGAACAACGGCCGGATTGTCGAGGAGGGTCCGACCGAACAGATCCTAAAGAGACCTCGCGACCCCTATACGCGGCAGTTGCTGGATGCCGTGCCTTCAGCCGCCTCCAAGGGATTCCGGCTGTCATCCGCGCCCATGACAAGCACCAGCACCGAGAAGCCGTTCGCCGCGCTCCCGCCAAATACGCGGCAACGCGTCCCCCTGCCCGCAAAGACGATCGATCGTCACAATCACATTCTGTCGGCTCGCAATCTCGTCAAGCGCTATGGCGGCTCGGGCGGTATCTTTGCCGTCAACGATGTCTCCTTCGACCTCGCAGCCGGTGAAGCCCTCGGCATCGTCGGCGAATCCGGCTCCGGCAAAACGACGGTGGCAAAAATCGTTCTCGGCTTGATGGAACCGGATCAAGGATCGGTGCGCCTTGACGGCGGCGGCTGGAGCAATATCCCGGAACATGCGCGTCGCGCCCGGCGCTCCAACATGCAGCTTATCGCGCAGGACGCGCTCAGTTCCTTCGATCCCCGCTACACGGTCGAGAAAATCATCGGCGAAAGCCTCGATAGCGCCGGCATCTTCGGCGCAGCGCGCCGAGAGCGGGTACGAGAGGTGCTGGATGCGGTCCGCCTCAGCGACGCCTTCCTGAAGCGCCATCCCCGCGAACTTTCCGGCGGTCAGCGCCAACGCATCGCAATCGCACGCGCATTTGCACCGCGCCCGCGGCTTCTCGTCGCCGACGAGCCGGTCAGCGCACTCGACGTATCGGTGCAGGCGCAGGTGCTCGACCTTCTGGCGGAGCTTCAGGCTGCATCCGGAACCTCACTGCTCTTCATCTCACACGACCTCGGCGTCGTCCATCACCTGACGGACCGAGTTCTGGTGATGAAGGAGGGGCGCATCGTCGAAGCCGGCGCCGTGGCAGATGTCTTCACCAGTCCACATCACAGCTACACGCGCACGCTGCTGGAAGCCGTTCCGGCTTTGCCGTGAGACGCACAATTCAAACACCGGCACAGACCAGAATTTTAAACGATCAAGGAAATTCGCAATGACCCACAATCGTCCCCGACGCCTGAAGACATTGACCGGAGCAAGCAGTGTCATTTCCGCCGCAAACGACGCAAGTCCCGTCATCGGCATCAAGCGTGCCGTCGAACTTGCCCGTAAGGCTGAAGCGGAAAAGATCACCGGACTGTTCACGGCGGACCTGCTCCACATCGACCCCGCGGGACTTGCCGGAACCGCCGGCATCCAGGAGCCGATCATTGCACTTGCCGCCTTGAGCCAGGTAACGTCCCACATCGGCCTGATCGCTACCGTTTCCACCACTTTTCACTATCCCTACAATCTGGCGCGCCAGATCGGCACACTCGACCATGCAAGCGGCGGACGCGCCGGCTGGAACGCCGTGACCTCCTCGGTTGGTGAAGAGAATTTCGGCGAGACCCTGCCAAGTCCGGAAGAGCGCTACGAGCGGGCTGCGGAATTCATCGAGATCGTCAATGCGCTTTATGATGCCAACGAAGGCAATGCCGCCGAGCGGAAGGCGTCCGGCGCGATTGGCATCGATCCGGCGAAATTCCATCCGATCAACTATCGCGGCAAGCATTTCAAGGTCGACGGCCCCCTCAACGTGCCGCCTTTGCCGCAGGGCCGCCCCGTCCAGTTTCAGGCTGGACAATCCGAGGCAGGCGTGACCGTCGGCGCGCGCTATGCCGAAGTGGTCTACACATCCCAGCCCAAGCTCGATGACGCCATCGCCTTTGCGACGGAGTTGCGGCGCCGTGCGGCAAGCTTCGGCCGTGCGACGGGCCTCCCCTTCATCATGAATTCGTTCCACGCCATCATCGGAGAATCGGATGCGGATGTCGCGCGACGGCTGAAGGAAAAGCACGAGCGGATCGACTACGAGCAAGGACGGCTGAAACTGGCAGATATGCTCGGCGGCGATCTTGATCTTTCCGAACTGCCGCTCGACGAGCCCCTGCCGGAAGCATTGCTGCCAGATGTCACCAGCATCAACCGCCGGCGCGGGCGCGTCGAAATCTTCCGGCGCTACGCGCGCGAGGGGTTGACCCTGCGGCAACTCATCATTCAGGCACAGGAAACGGGTCACTGGTCGGTAGCCGGCACGCCGGAACAGCTTGCTGATGCAATCGAGGAGCGCTATCGCGCCGGAATTCTCGATGTGCTCTCCCTGCACGGTTTCGGCAATCCCGACCAGGAGGATCTGCTAGTGAACGGGCTGCTGCCCGAGTTGCGGCGTCGTGCAATCATCGATACCGATTATGTTGGCGACGATTTCCGCTCCAACCTGGAACTGCCGCCCTACATACCCGCAAACGGCGACTTGAACCCGGCCAAACGCGCCTGATCAATGGGAATGGAAATGATCATAAGGCTGCACGCGTTGCCGGCGCCTTTGTGGGGACGCCGGCCGGCACGATGCCACATCATCTCTATGCACTCGACGGCGCCGGGCCAAAGCTTTCGCGCCGGATGAGTTTGCTTTTGATGACGTGACGCATGGCCGTCGCCTTTTCCGGTGTGTCGATTCGTTCCATCAGCAAGCTTACGGCCATTTGCCCCATCTCCTCGACCGGTTGTTCGATGGTCGACAGCGGCGGTGTCGAATATTCGCATACCGGTGCGCCGTCGAAGGACACGATGGAAAGATCTGTCGGAATCTTCCAGCCCATCCGCTGAACGCAGCTCATGAAGGAAATCGCCATGTCATCGCTCGTGGCAATGACGGCCGTCGGCTTTGACATGAGATTGGCGAATTCCGTGGCGGCGGCGGCGCCGATCTGGAAGCCATGCTGATAATCGAGACGTCCGCCTGACCGGACGATCGCCGTCTCGGGCAGACCAGCAGCGGCAAGCGCCTCGACGGCGCCCAGATATCGTTCATTGTCATGATAATTGCCCTGCGGACCGGCAAGATAAAGGAAGCGCCGGTGGCCGAGGGCAATCAGTTCCGTCGTTGAATCGCGAACGGCTTGCCGGTCGTTAGTCACGACACTCGGCAGAGCCGCATGGCTCATGTCGAACAATAGCGAGACGACCGGCAGAGCCGAATCCCTGAGTGAACGGCCGCCGTCGACCGGGAGATCCGAGGAAAGAATGATGGCGCCTCGCACCGTGCCGCCGAAGGCAAGATCGAGGATATGACGCTCCGAAACCTCGTCACGATCGAGGTTGGCAATCATCAGGTGGTAACCATTTTGGCGCAGCGATCGGTTTATCCCCTGCAAAACCTGAGGAATGACCTGCGACACGCCGTAATAGAGCGAACCCGGGAGAATGATCATGACGACGTTGGACTTACCGACGCGAAGCCCCCTTGCCATGGCATTCGGCGTGTAGCCGAGCTGCCTTGCGGCCGCATCGATCTTGGCGCGCGTCTTCTCGTTGACGCGACCCGGATTGGCGAGTGCCCGGCTTACGGTGGAGATCGCAACTCCTGCCAGCCGAGCAACATCCGCCATTAAGGGACCGGAATGCTCTTCAACCGGCAAATCCTTGTTAACCTTCACTTTTTCGCGCCCTTCCCAATGCCTGCTGTCCCGAATGCTACGGCAATCCGAACCGTTTAGCAAACGTTTGCCAAAAATCGCTTGCATATAAAAACGACTTGTCTACTATTTGGGAACGGCAAACGTTTGCCAATTGCAGTGCATTGAAATCATTAGGGATTATTCGGCGCGAAATATGCTTTCGCGAACGACTTCCCGTGTCAAAAGAACGGATAGTTTCATGACCTCCACGGAACGGCTGCGCTTTGGTGTCGACCTCGTCACCTTTTTCCACCCCGGATTCTGGGGCGTCGAGGATTATGACGGCATCATCGCACTATCGCGCAATGAGCCCCGCGCCTTCTGGGACAAGATACTCGATGCGGTGCAAGCCTCCGGCGTGACCGGTGTGGAACTCACCTTCTCGCCATTCAACTGGCAGGATGCGACAAAGACCTACGGTTCGGTCGAGAAATTTGCCGCAGAGCTTTCCAGACGCGGGCTGACGCTTGCGAGCGGGTTCTTCGCCGAGTTGGAGGCTGCCGGCGATTTCACCGAGCCATCCGCGCAGGCCGCCATCGTCGACAAGGCGGAAAAATACGCCGAATTTCTCAAAGCCTGCGGCAGCGACATCATGGTCATCGGCGCGCCGCTTCGTCAGACGCCCGGCGCTCAGCCGACGCGGTTCTTCGATTTCGAGCAGGCGCGCAAGATTGCCGATTTCCTCAATCGCCTCGGCGCCGCTCTCTATGCCAAGGGTGTACAGCTCGCGCTCCATACCGAGGCGCATTCGATCTTCGCGGCTGCACGCGATGTCGATCTGCTGATGCTACTGACCGATCCTGCCTATGTGCATATGTGCCCGGATACGGCGCATATTATCGTTGCCGGCTCCGATCCGCTGCAGCTTGTCGACCGTCACCATGAACGTGTCATCATCGCTCACTGGAAGGATGCCCTGGGGCCGATGCCGGCCGATACCATCATCGACAAGCACATCCATGATCGCCATCGCCCCTATTTCTGCGGCTTTGGTCTTGGCCGGGTCGATTGGCCGGGCTGGGCGAGGCTGTTGCGCGACCGTGGCTATGAGGGCTGGGCCATTCTCGAGCTTGATGCCGCGCCCGATCCCGTCGGCGATATCGCCAACGGGCTGACGCTCGTCAGGCAGGCGCTTTTGCCGATCTATCGCTGATACCAACAATCCGAAGACGAATAGCCCCGCCAAGAGGGCTTTCCTGAAGAGGTGGAACAATGAAAGACATAATGAAAATGCTCTTGATGGGAGTCGCGCTTATTGCGACCTCCCTGCCTGCCCTTGCCGAAGACAAGCCTCAAGCCGAGGTGATCACGTCCTGGACATCAGGCAGCGAAGCCGCAGCCCTCGGTGTCATCAGACAGGAATTCGAAAGGCGAGGCGGCGTGTGGAAGGATTCCTCCATCGCCGGCTTCGGCGCGGCCGATGCCGCATTCCAGAACCGTCTGGTCGCCGGCGATCCGCCGGCTGCCAAACAGGCCGTGATTGGCCTTGCCAACACCGATTTCGTCAATCAGGGTCTGATGAATTCGATCGACGATGTGGCAAAGGCCGGCAAATGGGCCGATGTCCTGCCGAAGTCGATCTACGACCTCATTTCCTATAACGGCAAGGTCTATCTTTCTCCCAGCGATGCCCATGGCGAAAGCTGGGTATTCTATTCCAAGGAAGCCTTCGCCAAGGCCGGCGTCAGCGAGGAACCGAAGAGCTGGGACGAATTCTTCGCAGCACTCGACAAGCTTAAGGCTGCCGGCATTCAGCCTGTCGCCTGGGGCGGCCAATCCTGGCAGGAATCCAAGGTCTTCAACATGATCCTGCTGACCCAGGTCGGCATTGACGGCTTCCTCAAGATCTATGTCGACAAGGACAAGAGTGACGCATCGACGGAAGGGGTGAAGAAGACGCTCGATATCCTCGGCAAGCTGCGCGCCTATGTCGATGAAGGTGCCGCAGGCCGCAACTGGAACGACGCGACAGCCATGGTCATCACCGGAAAGGCCGGCGTGCAATTCATGGGCGATTGGGCCAAGGGTGAATTCGTCGCCGCCGGCAAAGAGCTGGGCAAGGATTACGGCTGCATGCTCGCGCCGCAATCGCCTGGGATGGTCTATGTCGCCGATTCCTTCTCATTCCCGAAGATCGCCGACGCCGCCTCGCAAAAAGGTCAGGCCCTGCTGGCCGAAGTCGCCATGGACCCGACCGTGCAGGTCGAGTTTTCACTCAGGAAAGGCTCGGTGCCGATGCGTACCGACGTCGACAAGTCGAAACTCGACATCTGCGCGCAAAAGGGCCTCGAGCTGATGAGCGCCGGCAAGATCGTGCCGGATCAAGCGTTGATCCTCTCGCCGCAACAGGCCGGCGCCCTCAACGATTTCGTCGACGAGTTCTGGACCAATCCATCCGAGGATAGCTCTTCGGGTGCGGAAAAGTTCTTCGCGATCTTCGAATAGCTCTTCCAGCGAGCCGATCGTCGGTCGATCGGCTCCAACCATTCTTTCGAGAAAGTTTGCTGATGCAAGCCAAGCGCAGACGTCCCTTTGCTGCGACCCTTGCCCTGCTGCCGACCTGGATTGCCGCGATCTTCGTCTATATCGGCACCATGGTCTGGTCGGTGCGGCTGTCGTTTACGGATTCGACCATCTTTCCGTCGTCCAACTATGTTGGTTTCGCGCAATACGCCAAGCTGTTTAAAAACGCGCGGTGGCTGGCATCGCTGGAAAACGTGCTGATCTTCGGTGTGCTCTATGTGGGAGGATGCCTCACTCTCGGCTTCGTGCTCGCCGCAGCCCTTGATCGCAAGGTCCGCTTTGAGAGCATGTTCCGCACCATCTTCCTCTATCCCTATGCCATGTCCTTCGTGGTGACCGGTCTCATCTGGCAATGGATGCTGAATCCGACCTTCGGCATCCAGGCGACGGTCAGGGCGCTCGGCTGGCAGAGCTTCGTCTTCGACTGGATCGTCAATCGCGATATGGCGATCTACACCGTGGTCTTTGCCGGTGTCTGGCAGGGCGCCGGCCTCGTCATGGTCATCGCACTGTCAGGCATGCGCGGAATCGGCGAAGAGCAGTGGAAGGCGGCGCAGATTGACGGCATTCCGGTCTGGCGCATCTATGTCTCGATCATCCTGCCGCAGCTCGGCCCGGCACTTGCCGCATCCGGCATGCTGCTCTCGATGGGCGTGATCAAGACCTATGACCTGATTGTCGCGCAGACCGGTGGTGGACCCGGCTATTCGACCGAAGTGCCGGCGAAATTCATCATGGACAATCTGTTCGAGCGCCAGAACCTTGGCCTTGCGAGCGCCGGCGCCACCGTGCTCGTGCTCTCGGTCGTCATGGCCGTCGCGCCGTTCCGCTATGCGCTCCACATGCGCGCCAGAAGAAGGGGAGCACACTGATGGCGGCTCTTCACCCTCGCGGCCCTAAGCCGTCACGGCTGACGGCCGGTCAGATCGGGCTCTACGCCTTCCTCATCCTGTCGGCGCTCTTCTTCCTGCTGCCGCTCTATACGATGCTTGTCACCTCGCTGAAGACGATGGAGGAAATCCGCCAGGGCCGTATCTTCGCCTTGCCCGATACCATCGATTTCGACGCGTGGAAGACCGCCTGGTCGGGAGCCTGTATGGGCACGCAATGCCTGGGCGTGCGTGTCGGCTTCTGGAACTCGGTCAGGATCACCGTGCCGGCGGTGGCGATTTCCGTCTTCATCGGCGCTATCAACGGCTATGCCCTCTCCTTCTGGCGGCCGAGAGGCTCGAACCTGCTGTTCGGGCTTCTGATGGCCGGCGGCCTCATCCCCTACCAGATCTTCCTCTATCCGCTGGTGCGGTTGCTCGCCAATCTCAGTCTCTACAATTCGGTAGCCGGCGTCGTTCTGGTCCATGTCATTTTCGGCCTGCCGCTGGTGACGCTGCTGTTCCGCAACTATTTCCTCGCCATTCCCGAAGAACTTTGCAAGGCCGCTCGCGTCGATGGCGCCGGCTTCTGGCGGATCTTCCTTGAAATCATGCTGCCCATGTCGGTGCCCATGATCGTCGTCGCCTCGATCTTCCAGTTTACCGGCATCTGGAACGACTTCCTGATCGGCCTGGTCTTTGCCGGGCGGGACAATCTGCCGATGACAGTGCAGCTCAACAACATCGTCAACACCACCATGGGCGAGCGCGCCTACAATGTGAACATGGCCGCCACCATCCTGACCGCCGTCGTTCCGCTCGCCATCTATTTCTTTTCCGGCCGCTGGTTCCTGCGTGGTGTCGCCGCCGGCGCCGTCAAGGGGTAACGCCATGCAGCCTGCCGTCTCCGTCAAGGACCTCAAGATCGCCTATGGCGACCACACCGTCATCGAGAAGCTGTCGATCGACATTGCCCCGCGCGAATTCCTGGTGCTGCTCGGACCCTCCGGCTGCGGAAAATCGACCCTGCTCAACTCCATTGCCGGCCTGCAGGACATCAGAGATGGTGAGATCTGGATATCGGACAAGAACGTCACCTGGGCCGAGCCGAAGGATCGCGGTATCGGCATGGTTTTCCAGTCCTATGCGCTCTATCCCCGCATGTCGGTGCGCAAGAACCTGTCCTTCGGCCTGCGCGTGGCCGGTCTTCCCAAGACCGAGATCGAGGCGCGCATCGCCCGCACGGCCTCGCTCCTGCATCTCGACAAACTGCTCGACCGCCGCCCTTCGGAACTGTCGGGCGGCCAGCGCCAGCGCGTCGCCATCGGCCGTGCCCTGGTGCGCGAGGTTAACGTCTTTCTGTTCGACGAACCGCTCTCCAATCTCGATGCCAAGCTGCGCAACGAATTGCGCGTCGAGATCAAGAAGCTGCATCAGAGCCTCGGCAACACGATGATCTATGTCACGCATGATCAGGTCGAGGCGCTCACCCTTGCCGACCGCATCGCCATCATGAAGGACGGCGTGATCCAGCAGCTTGCCAGCCCGTCCGAAATCTACCATCGCCCGGCCAATCTCTTCGTAGCCGGCTTCATCGGCGCGCCGGCGATGAATTTTATCGAGGGCGAGATCGCCTTGAAGGCAGGCACGCCGGTCTTCGAAAGCAACGGGCTTGCCATCGATCTCGCCGGCTATCCCTTTCTCAACTCCGCGAAGGCTGGTCCCGCGACGCTCGGCATCCGGCCGGAACATATCGCGCCTGATGGCGCAGACATCGGCTGGCCTACCATCCCCGGCGTCGTCTCAGTTGTCGAGCCGATGGGCGCCGACACCGTTTTGTGGTTCGACTGGGCGGGTCAAAGCCTCTCCTATCGCATCATGGGAGATGATGCCGTCCTGAAGCCGGGCGCGGCGATCGCACCCGGCCTTGATATCGCCAAGGCCTCCCTCTTCGGTGCCGATGGCGCTCGCCTCTAGGACCACCTTCAAAGCATACGGAAATTATCCATGTCTCAGACTGTCTACGACGCGCTGGTGATTGGCTCCGGCGCCGCCGGCTCCTTCGCCGCCAAAGAATTGACCGCCCAAGGACTCACGGTCTTGCTGCTCGAAGCCGGCCCTGCCGTGACGCAGAAGGATTTCGACCCGAACCGCAAGAAGGCGCCCGCCAGCAGCATCAATATCTGGGAGCGCGCCCGCGCCACGCTCAAGGGGCAGCCCATCCAGGCGCGCGCCGCTTTCTTTACCGAGCGCTTCAGCCATTTCTTCGTCAACGATCGCAAGAATCCCTATACGACGCCGAAGGATGCGCCGTTCCTGTGGATACGCGGACGTCAGGGCGGCGGCCGCCTGCACAGCTTCGGTCGTGTGCTGCTGCGCTGGACGGACGATGATTTCAAGATCCGCTCGAAGACCGGCAAGGGTGTCGACTGGCCGGTTTCCTACGATGAACTCGCTCCCTATTATGCCGAGGTCGAGGCAAGCCTTGGCCTTTATGGCAATGAGGATGGCGTGGAGACACTGCCCGACGGCGTCTACGCACATCCCGCCAAGCTGACACCGGCCGAAACGACCTTCAAGACGGAAGTGGAAGGACGCTGGCCGAAGCGGCACGTCGTTTCCTGGCGATATATCGCGCCTGACGCGAAGCGCACGCCGAAACCCTTGCGCGAGGCATTGGCAACCGGGCGGCTGACCATCCGCCACGATGCCATCGTGCGGCGCATCACCACCGATGTTTCAGACAGCAGGGCGACTGGAGCAGAATTCATCGACCGCGTGACCGGTAGGGTCGAGACCGTTCGCGCGGCCCTCGTCGTGCTCTCAGCATCGCCGATCGAAAGCGTGCGGCTGCTTCTCAACTCGGCCAGTGCCCGCCATCCCGAGGGGCTCGGCAATAGCTCGGGCACGCTTGGGCGCTATTTCATGGACCAGCTGCCTTGCCTGGCCTTCGGCTCGTTTCCCAAGGCAAACGGCTGGGCGGCCGACGATTCCGCGCCGACAGATCCCTTCTACAATCCCTCCGGCGGCATCTTCGTGCCGCGGTTCGGAGAAGGCGATGCAGGCCGCGATGATTTCGACTATCAGGGCAGTATCGGTCGGGCACCGACGCCCGATAACGAACCTTCACGACTAGCCTTCTTCGGCTTTGGCCGCATGTTGCCTTATGCCGACAATCGCATCACGCTCGATGTGAAGCGCAAGGATGCGTGGGGCATTCCAGTGCCGCACATACGCTGCGTCATGGGTGATGAGGAACATGGCCTGTTGCGCCGGCAGGAAGAGGTGCTGATCGACATGGTGCGTGAGGTCGGCGGCGAGCTGGAGTTCATCGGCTCGCCCACCGGCCTCAGGGAGATGGGCCGAGGCGCGTTTCCCGATGCCGATCCATTCAGCCGCTTCATGTTCCGCACATGGTTCCGCAAGACCATGTGCATGGGAGCAGCGATCCACGAGACTGGCGGCGCGCGCATGGGGACGTCGAGCAGGGAATCCGTCCTCAACGCCTATAACCAGAGCTGGGACGTCCCCAACCTGATCGTGACGGATGCATCCGCCTTCCCGGGCAGTGGGATTGCCGGCACGACGCTGACGGTGATGGCTCTGACCATCCGCGCCTGCAGGACCATCGCCGACCGATATCGTGCCGGACAGCTATGATCTAGGGCTGCGTCCGGATTCAACGAGGTCGAATCTCCGGCCCGTCCATCGTCGTTGAGGCCGAGGTCCCACCGGCGATGGCCCGCCGGCGAGCGTCGGCCGATTCCAATGTCAGATATTGTCAGATATGGAGTGCCCGTCCGAATCCCTTCATGGCAGCCTCCTGCACAGTCTCCCCCAAGGTCGGATGCGCGTGGATCGTGGCGGCAACATCCTGCAGCGTCGCCCCCATTTCGATGGCGAGACCGAATTGGCCCGCAAGCTCCGAAACGCCTGCGCCGACCGCCTGGATTCCAAGTACGAGATCGTTGCGCGGTTCCGATACGAACCGGACGAACCCATCGCTCCTCTCCAGGCTCATCGCACGACCATTGCCGACAAAAGGAAAGGACGAGACTTTCAGATCGCTCCTGTCGGTGGGTAAAAGTCCGACGCTGACGATCTCCGGATCGGTGAAGCAGACTGCGGGGATCGCGCGCTTGTCCCATGAGGCATGATCGCCGGCGATGACATTGGCGACCAGGTCGCCCTGAGCCATCGCGCGGTGCGCGAGCATCGGTTCGCCCGTAATATCACCGATGGCATATACGCCATGCATCGACGTCGCACATTTGGCGTCGATGCGAATGTAGCGTCCCTGCATCTCCAGTCCGAGCTGCTCCAGCCCAAAGCCGTCTAGAACAGGCTCGCGGCCGATGGTGACGAGTATCTTGGACGCCGCAACCGTCTGCTCGCCATCCTCGGTCGAGAAGAGCAAGCTTTTCCCATCTACGCTCAGGCCCTTCGCCTGCGCGCCGGTATGGACCGTCACGCCCAACTGCGCCAGGCGGGAGGCAACCGGCCTTGTCAGGTCGGCATCATATTGCGGCAGGATGCGATCCGCTGCCTCGACGACCGTGACCTTCGATCCGAGTTTCGCCATCGCGGTTCCGATCTCAAGGCCGATATACCCACCACCGACGATCGCCAATGTTTCTGGAATTGCCGGCAGCTGCAGCGCCTCAGTGGAGGAAATGACATGATCGCCAAAGGGAAGGTTTCGAAGCCCGAAGGGCCGCGATCCGGTCGCAAGGATAAGATGCTCCGCCCGCACGACGATCGGCTCCGGCCCGCCGGTGACCTCGACGGTCTTGCCATCGAGGATACGAGCTTTCCCCTGCAGGACGGTCGTCTTTGCCTTCTTCAGCAGTGCACCAACGCCGCCGGTCAGCTTTTGGACGATCCCATCCTTCCAGGCCATCGTCCGTTGAAAATCGATGCCGCTCAAATGCGCCGATAGCCCGAGCGGCCCCGCCGACAGCGTCGTGACCCTATGGGCTTCCTCCGCGGCATGTATCAGCGCCTTCGACGGAATGCACCCGACATTGAGACAGGTCCCGCCAAGCGCGTTCGCCTCCACAAGCACGGTGTCCAGACCAAGCTGACCGCATCGGATGCCACAAACGTAGCCGCCTGGGCCGCCGCCGATAATAAGGACTTTGGTTTTGATCTGTTTCATGTTCAGCGTCCGATAAAGATCATCGCGGGCGTCTCCAGCAGCGTCTTGAGGCGCTGGATGAATTTTGCCGCATCCCAGCCGTCGATCACCCTATGGTCGAAGCTCGCGGAAATATTCATCATCGTTCGCGGGACGAACTGCTGACCGTCCCACATGGGGCGCACGGCCATCTTGTTGACGCCAAGGATCGCCACTTCCGGATGATTGATGATTGGCGTCGTGGCCAATGCGCCGAGCGGACCGAGCGAGCTGATGGTGAAGGTCGACCCGCTCAGTTCCTCGCGCGTCGCCTTTCCGGTGCGCGCCGCTTCGGCGAGACGCGCGATTTCCCGCGCGGCCGCAAAGGGCTCCAATGCCTCGGCATGCCGCAGCACCGGCACGACAAGCCCAGACTCGGTCATCGTGGCAATACCTAGGTGCAGGCCAGCAAAGCGGGTAATCACGCCTGCCTCGTCGTCGAAGTGAGCATTCATTTCCGGATGATCCGGCATCGCCTTGGCAAGAGCGGCGATGATGAAGGGCAACACGGTCAGCTTCGGTTTCTCGCCCCGGTCGGCATTCAGCTTTCCGCGCAGATCCTCCAGAGAGGTGACGTCGACCTCCTCGATCACCGTGATATGCGCGATCCGCGCGTTGGCGAGCGACATCCGTTCGGCAATTTTCCGGCGAAGGCCGATCACCTTGATCTGCTGCTCGCCGCTGCGGCGGCTTTCGGCACGAGGCGCCTCAGCCACCTTCGATCGCGAGCCGCTCTGTTGGAAGACGGCGTCGAGGTCCTCGTGCGAAATCCGGCCCGCAGGGCCTGTTCCCTTGACCTGCCGAAGATCGACGCCGGCGTTTCGCGCACGCCAGCGAACTGACGGCGCGGCAAGCGGCTCCTCGCCTTCCGGACGGGGAGCCGTGGCCGGGCCACGGGGCGTGGAAGGAGCCACGTCGGAAGGCGTAATGGTAGCTGAGGACGCAGCCGGTATTTCCGATCTCTCGCTTTCCTCGGATGACTTGTCCGAAAGCTGTACGCGATCCGCCTCCTCGTGACCCCTTTCCGGCGCTACAGGTTCGTCGCTGTAAACGGCGTTCGCGACGTCGGCTGTCTGCGTGCCCTCCGCAACCTCGATGCGGACCAGCTCGGAGCCGACCGCGAGCGTATCCCCGACCTGGCATCCCAAGGCGACGATCGTCCCGTGATACAGCGACGGAATTTCCACCGTCGCCTTGTCGGTCATGACGGCCGCGATCACGTCATCCTCGCGAATATCCGACCCAACCGCGACCTGCCATTCGAGCAGCTCGACCTGCGTGATGCCTTCCCCGATATCGGGCAGCTTAATCGACAGAATTGGCATCTATGCCTCCATCGTCTTCTTGATCGCGCGGGCGACACGCTCGACGCTCGGAAAATAATCCCACTCCTGCGCAAGGGGATATGGGGCATCCCAGCCCGTTACCCGCAGGATCGGCGCCTTCAGGTGCCAGAAGCACGCCTCCTGAACCTCGGCGATCAACTCGGCTCCGAAACCGCTCGTGCGGGTCGCTTCGTGGAGGACCAGGCAACGCCCCGTCTTCTTGACGGAGGCCTCGATGGTCTCGTGGTCGAGCGGGAGGAGCGTTCTCAGGTCGACGATCTCTGCGTCGACACCGCTTGCCTTGGCTGCGGCCTCGGCAACATAGACCATCGTGCCATAGGCAAGGATCGTCAGCTGCGTTCCCGGGCGGCGGATGGATGCCTTTCCGAGCTCTATCCGGAAATAACCCGGCGAAACCTCGCCGTCGGGATGGGAAGACCAACTGAGCGACGAGCCCGAATGATTGCCGTAGAACGGCCCGTTATAGAGCCGCTTCGGCTCCAGAAAGATGACCGGGTCGGGATCTTCAATTGCGGCGATGAGCAGGCCTTTGGCGTCCCGCGGCGTCGATGGCACAACCACCTTCAACCCGGCAACGTGCGTAAAGAGCGCCTCAGGGCTCTGGCTATGGGTCTGCCCGCCGAAGATGCCTCCCCCCGTTGGCATGCGAACGACGAGGGGGCAGGTAAATTGCTCGTTCGAACGATATCTGAGGCGGGCAGCTTCCTGGGTAATCTGATCATAGGCGGGATACATGTAGTCGGCGAACTGGATTTCCACACAGGGCTTCATTCCCTGAGCGGCCATACCGACAGCCAATCCGACGATTGCGCTCTCGTTGATCGGCGTGTCGAATACACGCTCTTCACCGAACTTCGCCTGCAGGCCGGAGGTGCATCGGAACACCCCGCCGAAATAACCGACATCCTCTCCGAATATGATGACGGCCGGATCGCGTGCCAGCATGACGTCCATCGCATCGCGCAACGCTTCAATCATCGACATTGCCGGCATATCAGTATCCCATTTCCTGGCGTTGACGACGCAGATGTTCCGGCATCTCGGCGTAAACGCCTCTGAATATCTCCGCCGGCGACAAGGGCTGCGGGTTCACGAAGGTGCCGTGGCTTTCGACCAGTTTCTGCGCCTGCATGACCTCATCCACGATTTCAGCTTCGGCCTGAATGTGGCGCTCCTCGCTCCATTGACCTTCGACGATCAGATGCTCTTTCAGCCTTTCGATCGGATCGCCGAGCGGCCATGCAAGCGCCTCGTCCTTCGGCCGATAGGCCGAGGGATCGTCGGAGGTCGAATGCGCCCCGACGCGGTACGTAAACCACTCGATCAACACAGGTCCGAGACCGGAGCGGACCCGCTGCAGCGCCCATCTCGAGGCAGCCACAACCGCCAGATAGTCGTTGCCGTCCACCCTTAAGGCGGGAACCCCGTAGCCAAGGGCGCGCGACGCATACGTCCGGCCGGCCCCGGAGGCGACGCCGGTATAGGTCGAAATTGCCCACTGATTGTTGACGACATTCAGAACAATCGGCGGCTGGTAGACGGAGGCGCAGAGAAGGCCGCTGTGAAAATCATTGGATGCCGTCGCGCCATCTCCTATCCAGCCCGCGGCGATGCTGTCGCTGTTTTGCAGCGCGCATGCCATGGCCCAGCCAACGGCTTGCACGAACTGGGTTCCAAGGTTGCCCGAGATCGAGAAATATCCGTAGTCGCGGGCCGAATGCATGGTGGGGAGTTGCCGACCCCCGATGGGATCAAGCCGATTGCCATAGATCTGCCCCATAAGGCTTTCGATCGGATACTCGGCGGCCACCAGCAAGGACTGCTGCCGATATGTCGGGAAATTCATGTCTCCCGGCCGCAGCTGCCGCTGGAAGGCGCATCCGATCGCTTCCTCGCCGGCGCATTGCAGATAGAAGGAAGTCTTGCCTTGCCGCTGTGCGTTGAGAAGCCGCTTGTCGATCGCGCGCATGCGCAGCATATCCCGGAGGCCGCGCCGAAGCTCGTCTGCCGACAGATCCTCCAGCAGAGCCACCCACGGCCCGACCGCGCGACCGTCTGCATCGAGAATGCGGACCATCCCCTCGGCGTATGGCCGTGAATTCTCGGCCGTCAGATCCACAGGCGGCACATCAAGTGTCCCGGCAGGCGGTATCCTTATCCTGGAGAAATCGGGGGTCTCGCTCGGCCGGGCCGGCGGATGCGGATGGTTCAGTCTTTTCGCCAAGGTCATTTCGAACCCATCCTCACCGCTGCATCGAGACGAATGATTTCTCCATTGATCATCGGATTTTCGACGATGTGCCGGACCAGCGATGCAAATTCCTCGGGCCGGCCGAGACGGCGCGGAAACTCGGCCGTCTGGACAAGGGCTTCCTGCACCTCCGCGGAAAATCCGCTGACCATCTGCGTTGCGAAGATACCGGGCGCTATCGCGGCAACCCGAATGCCCGACTTTGCCAGATCACGCGCCATCGGCAGCGTCATTCCGACGATGCCGGCCTTTGACGCAGCATAGGCGATCTGACCGATCTGCCCCTCGAAAGCGGCGATCGACGCAGTATTGATGATGACGCCTCTTTCCCCATCGTCACCGATCGGCTCGCCGCCGCTCATTCCCGCGGCGGACTGGGAGGCGACATTGAACGAGCCGACAAGATTGACCGAGACGACCTTTGCAAACAGGCCGGGATCATGGGGTAGCCCCTTCGAGACCGTGCGCGCCGCCGGCGCAATTCCGGCACAGTTGATGCAGATCCTCTCCTGTCCGTGGAGGGACCGAACCTGCTCCAGTGCGGCCGTGACCGAGAGAGAATCGGCGACGTCGCATCTGGCGAATGATGCGCCGATCTCCTTGGCAAAGGCGGCGCCGGCTTCGGCATTCAGATCGAGTATGCCAACGGGAATACCGGCTGACGCCAGCATGCGCGCGACTGCAGCGCCGAGTCCGGACGAGCCGCCGGTGACGATGGCCGGAGTGTTGGTTCCGAGATTCATGATTTCAACCTCTTGAGAAGTTCCCTCGAAATATTGATCTTCTGGACATCCGACGTACCCTCGTAGATCTGGCAGACCCGCACGTCCCGATAGATCCTCTCGAGCGGATAGTCCTGCAAATAGCCGTAGCCGCCCAGTATCTGGATCGCATCGGACGTCACGCGCTCGGCGATCTCGCTCGCAAACAGCTTTGCGATCGACGCCTCCCGCAGGCATGGGAGACCGGCGTCCTTGAGACGTGCGGCATTCAGGGTGAGCTGCGTCGCAGCCTCCAGCTGCATATCCATGTCGGCCAATCGGAACGCAACGGCCTGATGCTCGACCAGCGCCTTTCCGAACGTCTTGCGATCCAGCGCATAGCGCGCCGCATAGTCGAACGCCGCCCGCGCCATGCCGACCGATTGGGACGCTATGCCGATCCTGCCTGATTCCAGCGACGACAGCGCTATCGCCAGGCCCTGCCCCTCTTCGCCCAACAACGCATCCCGGCCGACATGGACATCGTCGAATGTCAGCGGGCAGGTATCGGAAGCTTTTTGCCCCATCTTATGTTCGGGAGGGCCGACGGTCAGGCCGGGTGTGTCCTGAGGTACGTAGAATGCGGAAAGCCCCTTCTTTCCGGCTGCCGCGTCGGTCACTGCAAAGACGATCGTCGCTCCGCCGATCCGGGCCGACGTTATGAACTGCTTTGTGCCGTTGATCACATAGCCGTCGCCGGATCTCCGAGCGGTTGCCTTGATGGCGGCGGCATCGCTGCCCGTGTCAGGCTCTGTAAGCGCAAAGCAACCGATGAAGGCGCCGCGAGCGGCAGGCTCCAACCAGCGCTCCTTCTGTTCGGGCGAGCCGAAACGTTGAAGGATCGCCAGGAAGGGAGCGTTGTGAACCGACATCATCGTGGAAACAGCGCCATCGCCGCCCGCAATCTCCATCAGCGCAAGTGCGTAGGATACATAGTCCGCCCCTGCCCCGCCGGATTCTATCGGGACGGTCATTCCGAGAAATCCGAGCTCGCCCAATTCATTGATGATATCCGCCTCGATCCGCCCCGCCTTTTCGCGCTCGGCGGCCTTGGGAGCCAAACGCGCCTGTGCGAACTTGCGCGCGATGTCCTGGATCATCCCTTGTTCATCGTTCAGAATCGCACTCATCAGGCTCTCCTCTCGATTGCGATTGCCAGTGCCTCGCCGCCGCCGATGCAGATTGCCGCAATACCTCGCTTCAGCGAGCGCTCTTCCAGCGCATGCAGCAATGTGACGATGATCCTTGCGCCGGATGCTCCGATGGGATGGCCGAGCGCGCATGCCCCGCCATTCACGTTCAGCCGCTCCCGGGGGATGCCCATTTCCGTCATGAATGCCAATGCGACGACTGCAAAGGCCTCGTTTACCTCCCACAGGTCGACATCGCTCGACGCCCAGTTGAGCTTGGCCAGCAGCTTGCGGGCGGCAAAAACGGGAGCTGTCGTGAACCATCCCGGCTCCTGCGCATGGGAGGCAGCACCCGCAATCCATGCACGCGGGGCGAGGCCGTTGGCCTCAATGGCATCGCCGCTCGCCAAAACCAGAGCGGCAGCTCCGTCGGAAATCGATGAGGCGCTTGCCGCGGTAATCGTACCACCAGCGACAAAAGCAGGCTTCAGCGTGGGGATCTTCTCCGGCTTGGCGGCTCGCGGCTGTTCGTCGGAGCCCACGACGACCTCGGCCTGCCTCCCCTTCACTTTTACGGCGACGATCTCTCTGTTGAATGCACCGCGCTGTTCCGCCGCCAGGGATAAGGACAGGGATTCAAGCGCGTACTGATCCTGCTGCTTGCGGGCGAACTGATACTGGCTTGCACAGTCCTCCGCGAATTTCCCCATGGAGGCGCCGGTCTCGTAGGCGTCCTGCAGGCCGTCGAAGGCCATATGATCGATCAGCGCGACGTCCCCCAATCTGTGCCCCTTGCGGGATGACCGCAGAAGATGCGGAGCATTCGACATGCTTTCCATGCCGCCGGCCACGACGACATCCGCGGCGCCGGCCGAAAGGTCTCGAAATCCGTCAATGACCGCCTTCATTCCCGAACCGCAAACTTTGCTGATCGCTGTCGCCGGGACGGAGAAAGGCAATCCGCCGGCGACGCCTGCCTGCCTCGCGGGGGCCTGGCCGACGCCCGCAGGCAGCACGATCCCCATCAGGGTCTGATCTATGCGATTGGGATCGAGGGAAATGTCACTGAGCGCACCGGCGATGGCCGCCCCGCCCAGCTCGACGGCCGAAAGTGCGGAAAGCTCTCCCAGAAAAGCGCCCATGGGCGTGCGCTTCGCCGCGATGATTGCGACATTCGTCATTGTTGCTCCTCCTCAACACCAACACGGCCATTATAGACCCATCCTTGCGCATATTCCTATCGACCTTTATTGGGATTACGATGAAGTGAGCATAATCCATGCTCAAATCCAGAAAAATGGAACATGTTTCATGCGCACGCTCGATGAAACCGATCTAAAGATTCTTCGTACCTTGCAGAAGGACGGAAGCCTCACCGTTTCCGAGATTGCCGAGCGAGTGGGAATATCGCAGTCCCCCTGCTCGCGCAGGATCATCCAAATGCAAGAGGATGGTGTTATCCTCGGCAGAACGGTGGCTCTCGACGCTCGAAAACTGGGATTCAATACGACGGTTGTCGCACGCGTGAAGCTGCGTACCCACGAGCGTTCTGCCCTGGAGGATTTCAAGCTTGCAGTGCAGAAAATCCCCGAAGTGCAGATGGCAGTATTGATGCTCGGAGACTTCGACTACCACTTGCACGTGGTCGTCCGCGATATCGACCATTATCAATCCCTGCTCCAGGACAAGCTCCTCTCGCTGCCCGGAGTTCGGGAAATGCAAAGCTCCGTCATTCTGGAGACGGTCAAGAATACGACCGCATTGCCGCTTTAGCCGGGCGCTCCGAGATTTCCGTCGTAGGCGGCCACCTCGGAGCGCCGCCGAGGTCTACGATCTTCTCTTCAGAGCAAAGGCTGCCGCACTTTTCGCATAAAAAAACCGCCGCAGGTTTCTGCGGCGGTCTTTGACTTCAGCGATACGCCCACCTAAGCGGGCGGTATCGTCAGTTTACTTTCTTGGCCGAAACCTTGACGACCTTGGCCTTGGCCGGAGCCGCAGCGATGGTCGCCTTGCTCGCCGGCACATAGCCGGCGCCAATCGCGACGTTGAGCGAGATATAGTCGATCGCGCTCAGCTGAATGGCCTGAACCAGGCTCTGCTGGGCGGCCGTCACGTTGCGCTGCGCATCTAGAACGTCGAGCAGCGAGGACGCGCCGTCCTTGTAGCTTGCAGTCGAGAGCTGCAGGGCCAACTGATAGGACTTGACCTGAGCCCGCTGTGCGGCAACCGTCTGTGCGTCGCGGCTGACAGCCGACAGCCCGTTCTCGACCTGTTCGACCGCAGAGGCCACCGTCTGCTTCCAGACGATATACTGCTCCCGGCTAGCCGATTCCGCGCTCTTGACGCCGGCGCGCAGGGCGCCGCCATCGAAGATCGGCAGGTTCAGCGACGGACCGAACGACCAGCTCGTCAGGCCACCGTTTGCTGCGTGGGTGCTGACATAGGACGGCGAAATCGAGCCGCTGAGCGTGATTGACGGGTACAGCTTGGCTTCCGCCACGCCGATCTGAGCCGTCGAGGCAGCGAGAGTGCGTTCTGCAACGCGAATGTCCGGACGGTTGCGGATCAGGTCGGCGGGAACGCCGGTCGTGACGTTGCCACGGAACACCGGCTGGCTGCCACCGCCCTGCATCTGCGCGATGATCGTTGCCGAAGGCACGTTCAGCAGCGTTGCGATATGATGCACCTGCTGGCGGTAGCTGATTTCATAGCCCGGGACCAGGGCCAGCGTCTGGTTGACGAGGCCTTCGGCCTGAACCACGTCGAGGCGGGATGCGGCACCAGCCTCTAACTGGAACTTCGTCAGCGAAAGCGTGTCGCGGCGTGACTTCAGGTTTTCCTGAGCGATCGAAATCAGCGCCTGGTAATAGCGGGCGTTGACGTAGCTGTTGGCAAGATCCTGCAGATAGGTCAGGCGCGCAACGTCGACGCTGGAGTAGGCCGCGTCAAGCGAAGCGTTTGCACCTTCCCGCGCCCGGCGGTACTGGCCCCACAGGTCAAGCAGCCAAGACACCGAGGCGCTGCCGCTGGTGGCGTTCTTCGTTTCGGTCTGCGTCCGCAACGACCCCTTTTGGCCGCTCGTCGTATGGTCGCCAGAAAGAGTGAGGCTTGGGAGGCCACCTGCACCTGCGGTTACGACGGCGGCTTCCGCCTGGTTGATGCGCTCCAGCGACTGCTGGATGTTAAGGTTCTGGGCAAGTCCCTGTGCGGCGAAGGCATTCAGCTTGGAATCACTGAAGGCGGTCCACCATTGCGAGCCGGCGACATCGCCGTTCGCCTTCAGGCCACCCTCCGAGAATTTGGCCGGAAGCGGCATTTCCGGTGGCTTGTGGTCTGGGCCGCTCACGCAACCTGCCAAAACTAGCAGCAGGGCGGGGGCGGCAGTACGAATGGAAACCATCACTTTCTCCCACAACTCAATTCGCTTATTAATAAATTTCGGAATCGAAATAATCCCGGCCTTAAGTTTCGATTTCTTACACAATGTTAACGGTAAGACGCTAGTACCCCGAAGGAAGAAAGAGAATTCCGCGCCTAGCTGTGTCCCCACGCACACGCTGGCGATTGGCCGAAATGCTATCAGTATGGTCGCCACGAAGACCCTCGATAGGGTTCGCAAGCGTCGACGCCTGCCAGCATCTATTTCCATATGCAATTGAAAAATATCGGATATTCCCACTTATTGGGATAAGGTGCCAGCGCGATATCGGGTTCTGGAGCACTCATCGGGATACCGATGCGCCAGACTGTCGCCTGGATCGGGCGTCGCAGCCCGCCGAAACGGGAAAGTGGAAAACCGAGCCAGAACGCCGTGCCCATGTGCCGGGCGGCAGGCCCCACAGATAAAGACAGCTTCATTGATTCTCGCCGGGGTTGGCGAGCTGTGCTCGATCTCCACACCTACGAGCAGCATCGCGAGGTAACTACGCCATCTGTGTGGCAATGCCGGCTTCGAATTGAGCTCCACGCCATATGACCGATGCTTCGGGATCTGCGAATAGCAGCCGCAAATGAGCTATGAGCTGGCCGGCGCGCGGATCGGCCAGACGATAGACGACAGCCTTCGCGACCCGTCTTCCGATAATGATGCCGGCATCTCGCAATTCGCCGATCTGCTGTGAAAGCGTCGGCTGATGAACATCGAGAATCTCTTCCAGTTCGCCCACGGTCCTCGCACCTTCCATGAGCACGCACAGAATCGCCAGCCGAACCGGGTTCGCCATGGCTTTCATGAAATCCGAGGCCGTACCAATGGCGCGACATTTGACCTTGGGTTCGTGCGGTCTGCGCTGTCGCCCCTGATCGTCTTCAGTTTTGGTCATCCGTTTCGGCCCTCGCATTCGATCGGAATAGTTTTCTCTTTCTTGGGGAATTTTCAGCGTCGAATTTCTCGCCAGCAATTCTCTACTTATTATATAAATTTATATAACAACTGGCAACGAGGTAAATATCTTGGCTTTCAGGATTGGCCACCATCCAAACAATCTCCACCTGCACCTGGCGTCCCTGTGGCCGGGGGCCTTTGCCGCGATGAACCCGGAATTCATCGCTTACGACGAAGGTCGCGATACGGCGGAAAAACTGGTTCGCGGAGAATTCGATATTGGCGGAACCGGGTCCACACCGCCGATCCTTGCCGCCGCATCCGGGCTTTCGGTCTCCTATGTCGCGGCATCGGCACCCCGCCCGGCCAATGGGGCAATCCTGGTGACGAAAACCTCGACAATTGAAAGTATTACCGATCTCAAAGGCGCAGCAATCGCCCTGGTGGACGGCTCCTTCCTGACATACCTGCTTGCCAGACGGCTGGAAGAAGCCAGCCTGACGCTCGCCGATATCCAGCGCCGGGACATGCCGCCAGTTCCCTCACGGGATGCGCTGAAAGACGGCACCGTTGCCGCCTGGGTCGCGATGGCTCCGCATCTCGAACAATCGCTGCTCGGCGGCGAGTTTCGCGTGCTTGCCCATTGCGGCGACCTCATTCCGAACCGTTCCCTGTTCTGGACCATCGACGAACGCGGCCTTTCCGGGGATGCGGCGGTCGATTTTGCCGGCGAACTGAAGCGCCTCGGCCAGGAGATTGCAGCCGACCCAGAAAAGGCGGCATCCCTCCTCTCCAAATCGGGAGATGAGACGGAACAACGGGCCTGGACGCGCGTCGTTTCCGGCCGGAACTGGCAGGTGAGCGCCATCAACGCCGCACTACTTCGCGAGCAGCAGGCAGAAGCCGACACACTTTTCAAGCATGGCGATCTGCCGGCCAGACTGACAATAGAGACGACAAGCGACAAAGAGATTTGAAATGAACGTACTCTGGTACATGTGCGCGCCGGACGGTGCTTATCCGTGGAAGGCCGAGGGGTCGCGCACCATCGACTATGGTTACTACAAGCAACTCGCCCAGGCCTATGATCATCTGGGCTTCACCGGTGCATTGTTTGCAACCGGCGCTCACGACGTCTGGCCGCTTGCCGGCGCGCTCCTCCCCTATACCGAGCGGATGAAATTTCTCATCGCCTTCCATCCGGGGCTCATCGCACCGACGCTGCTCGCCAAGATGGCGGCAACCTTCCAGGAGTTCTCGAACGGACGGCTGATGCTGAACGTCGTCTCCGGCGATGCCAAGATGCTCGGCGCCTACGGCATGATGCTGCCGCACGACGAACGTTATCTGATGGCGGACGAATATCTGACCATCTGGCACCGACTGATGGCCGGCGAAAGCGTGACCCATGAGGGCAAGTATTTCCAAACGGACGGCGCAAAGCTTGCGCTGCCGGCCGGCTCGGCCATCAAGCCGCCGCCGCTCTGGTTCGGGGGCTCCTCCGACAGCGCGATCGAAGTCGCCGCCAAGCATGTCGAAACCTATCTCTCCTGGGGAGAAACCCCGGAGCAGATGGGCGACAAGGTTGCCAAGGTGAAACTGCGCGCCGAGGCGCACGGCCGCACCCTCGACTACGGCATTCGGCTCTATGTCATCGTCCGCCAGACCGACGAAAAGGCCTGGGAGGCAGCCGAGGATCTCTACGAACAAATGGATGCTGCAGCGATTGCAGCCAACCAACGGTTTGTTTCCAACACGGATTCCGTCGGCCAGCAGCGGATGAGCGCGATGCATGGCGGCATCAAGCCGGACAACCTGCGTGACCTCGAAATCTCCCCCAATCTGTGGGCCGGAATAGGTCTGGTGCGCCCCGGACCGGGGACTGCAATCGTCGGCTCGCCGGATACGGTGATCCGCACGCTGGAAGCCTATCAGAAGGTTGGCGTCGACACCTTCATCCTCTCCGGCATGCCGCTTCTGGAGGAAGCCTATCGCTTCGGCGAACTCGTTCTGCCGCGACTTCCGGTCGAGCGTGCCGCGCCGGAGCGCAAGCACTTCACCTGGTCGACGCTGTTTGATCGCGATCTTGGTGGAAAGCCCGCGCAGCATGGCTGAAATTTCGACCCTGGATCGAGACGTCTCCCGCCATGACGGCAGTGCCCCGCCGCGTGGACTCGCCGGCAAGAGATTGGCGCGCTTTGCAGCGCGTCTCGTCTCGCCGGTCGCAATCATCATTGTCTGGCAGATTGCCAGCATGACCGGACTTCTGCCGCCGCGCATCCTTGCTTCGCCCGGAGAAATCCTCGGCGCGGCAAATCGATTGATCATGTCGGGAGAACTGATAACAGGCCTTGCCGTCTCGTTCCTGCGTGTTCTGCTCGGCTTTACCATTGCCTTCATCGTCGGTGTCGCGCTGGCGCTTGTTGCAGGTCTCTCCAGGTTTGGAGAGAGCGCGATCGACCCGCCGCTTCAGATGCTGAAGGCCATGCCCTTTCTCGGCCTCCTGCCGCTCTTCATCCTCTGGTTCGGGATCGGTGAAGCGCCGAAGATCGGCCTTGTCGCATTCGGCTCGGTCTTTCCGATCTATCTGACCCTGCACGGCGGCATTCGCGGAATTGACCGCAAACTCGTCGAAGCCGGGCGCACGCTCGGTCTCGATACGTTCGGCATCATTCGCCACATCGTCATTCCCGGCGCGCTGCCCTCGCTTCTGATCGGCGTTCGATATGGCCTGAGCGTTGCCTGGCTGAGCCTCGTGGTCGGTGAACAGATCAATGCGTCGAGCGGTATCGGCTATATCATCACCTACGCCCGAGATTTCCTGCAGACGGATGTCATCGTGGTCTGCCTCATGGTCTATGCCATCATGGGACTGCTGACGGATGGTCTGGTGCGCTTGATCGAGGCCTATGCGCTGCGCTGGCGCCCACAGGTGATCGCATGACAGCTCTGGTCGATATTCGCGGTCTCACACGCTCTTTCGGCGGCCCAGCCATCCTCGACGGTATAGATCTTACGATCGAAAAGGGAGAATTCGTCGCCCTGCTTGGTCGTAGCGGCTCCGGCAAATCCACCTTGCTGCGCGTGCTTGCCGGCCTCGATGCCGCGCCGGCCCGGCAGTTGCAACTCCCGCAACGCCGCTCCGTCGTGTTTCAGGAGCCGAGGCTGATGCCGTGGAAGAGCGTGATCGACAACGTCACACTCGGCGTCAGACATCAGGATGCCCGCTCGGTTGCGATGCAGGCGCTCGACGATGTCGGCCTGTCGCATCGGCAAAACGCCTGGCCGCTTACCCTCTCCGGGGGCGAGGCGCAACGCGCGGCTCTTGCCCGTGCGCTCGTGCGTGAGCCCGAACTTCTGCTATTGGACGAGCCTTTCGCCGCTCTCGACGCGCTGACCCGCCTGCGCATGCATGGGCTGGTGTTCGATCTCTGGCGAAAGCACAGACCCGCCGTGCTGTTGGTCACCCATGACATCGGCGAGGCCATTACACTCGCCGACCGCATCCTCGTGCTCGATAACGGCCGCTTCGTCCGGGAGATACCCGTCACCCTCGACCATCCCCGTCGCCGCAGCGACCCGGAAGCAAGTCGCATTGAAGCCGAGCTTCTGACAGAGCTCGGCGTCGAACCGTCCCATGCCTGATATTTATCGCTCCAAGCCACGCCATTTCGGCAGATCGGAACCAAGAAAATGATCACCAAGCGCAAATTCCTCATCGCCATGGCGGTGACGGCCGCTGTCGCGAACCTGACCTCTGTCGCTCGGGCTGCCGATCAGGTCGTGCGTATCGGCTGGCTCAGAGGGCCAAACGATATCACTCTCGCCAAATCGCGCGGCACGCTTGAAAAGGCGCTTGCCGAAAAAGGCATCAAGGTGGAATGGGCAGGTCCCTTCCCCGCGGCAGCTCCCGCCTTCGAAGCGCTCAATGCCGGCAGTATCGACATAACAGCCGGCAGTTCGACATCCGCGATCGCAGCACTTGCCGCCAAGATCCCGCTGGTCGTCTTCGCCTATCAGAAAATGGCGCCGGGTTCGGAAGGGATTGTCGTCAAGAAGGATTCCAGCATCAGTTCGATCAAGGATCTCGCCGGCAAGAAGGTTGCGGTCAACCGCGGCGGCACGGGCGAATATCTGCTCATGCAGGGTCTTGCGACCAACGGCATCGATCCGAAGAGCGTCGAGCGCGTCTATCTCAGTCCAAGCGACAGCGGCCCGAGCTTCGTCCAGGGCCATGTCGACGCCTGGGCGACCTGGGACCCCTTTCTGACCATTGCGGAAAGGGCCTATGATGGAAAGATCGTTGCCGATGGCGCAACCATCCGCTCCGACAATGCCGTCGTTCTGGTCGCAAGCAAGGAATTCGCCCAATCCAAGCTCGATCAGCTTCAGCTCGTCTTCGACGTCATCAAATCGGAAAATGCCTGGGCCATTGCCAACAAGCCGGAAGCCGGCGCCATCTGGGCCAAGGAAATGAATGTGCCGGCCGATCTCGCCCAGAAGATCGGCGAGAACAATGCCGTCCCGACGACAGCTGTCTCGAAGGCCGATGCGGAGCAGATCGGCAAAGTGGCGGAATGGTATGCCAAGAACGGCATCATCCCGGCCGCTCCGGATGTCGCCTCCGGCGTTGTCACGCTGAAATGAGCAGGCGCGAACCGGCCATGCCGCCTCGAACAGCTATCGGGACAGCATGGCCGGCTTGCAACAATTCATGGAATTAACGATTCGGAAGAGTACGTGGCGGCCTCCCATCCCGAATGCGTGAAGGCAAAAGCCTCGGGGGAGCGCGCAACGACATAGGCTACACCGCTCGACACATCAATTGGCGACGGCCGCGACAACGGTCGGCTTCTGAATGATATCGACCCAAAGCCCGGTATCATCGGTCGCCTGTCGCTTGAGGTAGTGATAGGGCGTTTGCGTCCAGTTCTTCACCTGGTCGGTCAGATTATCGAGAATGAAATCACCGCGATCAGTACGAACTGTGACAACCGCATGCCCCTCTCCATCCGGAAGACGGACAACGGTGATGAGCAGATCGGCAAGCGATATGCCCTTTTCCATCAATTCCCGACGCTTCTCGAGCGCATAGTGCTCGCAATTGCCCATGCCGTCGTCGGGATAGTTCCAATATTGCACCACGCCATAATGATCGAGGTCGCTGACCGGCTTGACCCATTCATTCACGGAGGTGTTGACCGCGACGATCTCATCCCAGAGCTTCTTGTTAATTGCAAGCGGGCGCAGGTCACTGGGGTGGATCGAGCATTCGTCGGGCCGCCGCTTGCAGAATTCATAGTGCCCGATCGGCTGCGATGTTACCGATCCCGTCGGCATGAACGGGCTTGATGCCGCTGAGGCACCCGAGTCGTATCCCAACAATGCAGCAGTAAAAGACAGAGCCAGGAGGATGCTCTTGCCTGCAGAGAGAAGGTTGGCTGGCCGGACGACGCAAAACATACAAACGCCTTTGCCTGAGGGAACAAGTTAACAAAGGGTTAAATTCTGCCGTTCGAGAAGTCAATTTCGCGCCTCGGTCCGCGGCGTAAATCTTAATTATTGGTTAACACGCCAAGGCGCTCGACCTGCACGGGCGAGCGGGCAGCAGCACCACCCATGGTCGACTTGATGCGCAACCAGCGCATCGCGAACCGTGGACAAGACGACACGCGCGTCTCCGGACAGCATTCACTGCCACACTTTTTCGGCGGCTCTTCAAATGGCGCTAGACGGCAACCTCATGGCCAAGGTCGAGAAGCTCGCCGGCTGGGATGCGGAAGAACTCCGTCATGTGGGCACTATTGCGCATCAGCGCGGCAAACGAGGCCTGTTGCCAGTAGGGCAAACCGTGACCGTCCTCCCGTCGAACGATCTTTTGCGTACCGATGAAGTAATTGACGCTCTCAAGGTCGACGGGGCAGTCGAGCGCTGCGATTTGTCGAACGAGGGCGGGAATATCGGGGCGCTCCATGAAGCCATAACGCGTGACGGCGCGCCAGAAGCCGGGCGCTTCTTCGGAAAAGACGACGCGGTCGGCCTCAGCCACCCATGGCACGGATTCCGTCCGCAAGGTGATCGTCAGCACCTTATGATGCAGCGAATTCGAATGCTTCACATACCACTGGATCAACAAGGGCGTGTTGGCCGTCGAGCGTGTCAGGAAGACAGCCGTGCCGGGCACGCGCGCGATCTGCCGCTGTGGCAAGCTGGCGATGAAATCGCCGACCGAGATAGGATTCTCCTCCATGCTTGCCGTCATCGCGAGCACGCCGCGATGCCAGATGTACATGACCGCATAGACGATGGCGGCAAGGATGAGGGGAACGTAACCGCCATCCAGCAGCTTCGACAGGTTCGATATGAAGAAAGCCATGTCCACGACGAGAAACAGGCCGGCAACGACGACGCTGACGAGCAGACTCCAGCGCCATATCTCCCGCATCGCCATGAACAGCAAAGCCGTCGTCATCAGCATGGTGGCGGACACGGCAATACCATAGGCCGCGGCCAAATTGTCCGACTTCTTGAAAGTCAAAGCGAGGCCGATCGTGACGATCATCAGCAGCCAGTTGACCGCCCCGACATAGATCTGGCCATAACCCTCGGCGGAGGTCTGCATCACCTTCAACCGCGGCATCCATCCAAGTGCTATGGCTTGCCGCGTCATGGAGAATGCGCCGGTGACGATCGATTGACTAGCGATGATCGTTGCCACGGTCGACAACAGGATCAGCGGCAAGGTCAGGCCTGACGGACAAAGGCGATAGAAGATATTGCCATCAGTCGGCGCGCCGGCAAGGACGATCGCGGACTGCCCCGCATAATTCAGAACAAGACTTGGAAAGACGATAAAGGACCAGGATAGCTTGATCGGCCCTGCGCCAAAATGCCCCATATCCGCATAGAGCGCCTCGGCGCCCGTAACGCAGAGAAAGACGCCGCCAAGCACGAGAAAACCGATGCTGCCATGATGGAGCAGATAGGAAAGGCCGTTCAAGGGGCTCAATGCCCACAACACAGCCGGATGCTGCGCAATGCCCCATATCCCCATCAATGCCATCGCCAGGAACCACAGGCTCATGATCGGGCCGAACGCGCGCCCTATTCGCGCCGTGCCGAACGGCTGGATGAGAAACAGCCCGAGTAGGATCGCGACCGTCAGCGGCAGGACATAGGCATGCAGCGATGGGGCAACGATATTGAGGCCCTCCAGCGCCGAAAGCACCGAGATCGCCGGCGTGATCGCGCCATCGCCATAGATCAGCGCAGCGCCGAACAGCCCAACGGCAACGATAAGCGGCCGGGCCTGGCGCTTGATGCCGAGCAGAGCCATGAGCGCGAGTATTCCACCCTCGCCATCGTTGTTGATCCGCATGGCAAAACCGGCATATTTGACCGAAGTCACGATGATGAGCGTCCATACGATCAATGACAGTACGCCCGTTATCGCGGAAGGATCACCGGTGCCGGTCATGTCGAGCACAGTCTTGAGCGTATAGAGCGGACTGGTGCCTATATCGCCGAACACGACACCAAGCGCACCAATGCTTGCCATGACCAACGGCGGCGACGGTTTGGCCGAACGATCGCTTCCCGACATCCGATGCTCCCGAATCTCTTGGGTTAAGGGCGGAGAGGCAGATTAAGCACCTTCATATGAACTCAAGATGATAGACGCCCTTCGTCTCCCCTATCTATGAGGCTCTTTATACCAAGGTATCGGTTGTAGGTTGCCGTCAGAGGAGTATACCGGATGATGTTCGGGATCATCGTGTTCCGGACAAGTTCGGCATGACCGGACGTGTAACGCCACAGAGGACCATATGAACCCGCGATCTAGCAGTCAGCACACGGAAGGCGACAGTCGACGCTTGTCGAACGTCGAGACCGCTGTGCCGACAAAATGCCCGGGCAGAACATGTGACCGCAAGGGCCAACGCCGTCGGCGTTGATCCGCGGCTCCGGTCTCCCGGGTTCGAGCAACTATCGAACCAGGAGGAGGTCGGTATCATGACCACCATCTTCGAACACGCCGTTATGAACGGCATTCATGCCGAACCAATCTCTCGCTATTGTGACGAAGGGCTCGCAGACCTGTTCCCCCGGTCGGCTTGCGCGGCTTCGCCTTACTACCCTCGGCCGATTTACCATCGGGAACGAGGCGTGATCTCGTCCCCCCAATCGGGCTGAATGCCCAACGGGTTCTCTTTATCGAACATGCTTGTCTAGGCCACCACACCGGCGGCTCCTCAATAACAGGTCAAAACGTTGCGGCTCGCCCCGCACGGGAGCAAGACTATGGATAATTTGCAATCAACCGGAGCAAACTCGGCTGTCCTCGACACAGCCCATGTCGGTGATATTCGCGGCGCACTGGGAACCATCAATCACGGCGATGTCGCCGCCCGCTCTACATGGCGCGCCCGACTACTCACCCTGCTGGCGATCCTCGGCCCCGGCCTGATCGTCATGGTCGGAGATAATGACGCCGGTGCTTTCGCCACCTATACTCAAGCTGGACAGAACTACGGCACATCGCTGCTCTGGACATTGCTGCTTCTGGTGCCGGTCCTCTATGTGAACCAGGAAATGGTGCTCCGCCTTGGCGCAGTGACGGGCGTTGGCCATGCTCGACTCATTCTGGAACGGTTCGGCAAATTCTGGGGTGCTTTCAGTGTCATCGATCTGTTCATCCTCAATGGCCTGACGATCGTTACTGAATTTATCGGCATCAGCCTGGCGCTCGACTATCTCGGCGTCTCTAAGATCACAGGTGTTGCAATTGCTGCACTGTTGACCATGGCTGCGGCAAGCACGGGCAGTTTTCGCCGTTTCGAGCGCTTCGCGCTGTTCTTGTGCCTCGGTAGCCTGCTGCTGGTTCCGATCGTGCTTGCGGCGCATGTATCTGGCCACCAGATCATACGCGATCTGACGGTTCCCAATCTGCCGGACGGCAAGCTGTCCGATATTCTTCTTCTTATCATCGGGATTGTCGGCACGACGGTCGCTCCGTGGCAACTGTTCTTTCAGCAGAGCTATGTCATCGACAAACGCATCACGCCACGCTTCATCGGTTACGAGAAAGCCGACCTCTGGCTGGGTATCGTTCTCGTCATGATCGGTGCCATTGCAATGATGGTGTTCTGCGCAGCGATCTTTCAGGGACAGCCGGAGTTCGGCAACTTCACGGATGCCGGTGGCATTGCTGCCGGACTTGGCAAATATGTAAGCCCGACCATGGGCGTATTGTTCGCCATTGCACTTATCGACGCCGCCATCATCGGCGCTGCCGCCGTATCGTTGGCGACTGCTTATGCAATCGGTGATGTCCTCTCCCTCAATCATTCTCTCCATCGCAAGGTTGGTGAAGCGAAAGGCTTCTATCTCGTCTATTGCGGCCTGATCGCTGCCGCCGCGGCCCTCGTGCTCATCCCCGGCTCGCCGCTCGGCCTGATTACGCTTGCCGTGCAGACCCTCGCCGGCGTCTTGCTGCCAAGTGCCACGGTCTTCCTGCTGCTGCTTTGCAACGATAAGGCCGTTCTCGGGCCGTGGGTAAACGGCAAGTTGATGAACTTGTTCACCGGTGCAGTCATTGCCGTGCTCGTGATGCTGTCGATCATTCTGACGGCTTCGGTTCTCTATCCGGATATCACCGGCGAGCAGATCCTCTGGGTACTTGCAGGGGGAACGCTTCTCGGATTTGCTGGCTTCGTCGTAACCGCGACGCTGCAGCGCCGTGCAAAACGCGCACCCGGCCAGAGCGGCTATCCCAGGCTGCTGGAAGACGACCGCTCCAAACGGCTCACCTGGCGCATGCCGCCGCTCTCCGACCTGGAACCCATCCATCTGTCACTGTCGCGGCGCGTATGGATGATCGTATTGCGCGGTTATCTTGTCGTCGCGGTCGGCATGGTACTCGTGCGCGTCGTCCAGCTTGCATTGGGCGAGGGTTGAACCCGGACAAGGCAGGCAGCTATTTCATGCAAATAACGATGCCGGCGGTCTTCATCGCCGGCACTCGCATACCGACAAGGCGCCAGTAGACACTATCAAAAGTATAATTCAGCAGCGGTGACCCTGTATCCGTTCGGGAACAGCTGCCATATTTTAAGATCATTCAGCACCGTTTGATCTGATCAGGCGGCCTGAATTTCAGCAGCGCATGCATATCTGCTAATGCGGTCAGCAGTTGCAGTTTGCTTGCTCGATCGCATGATTACGGCAATCAAAAACTGAAATCGGATGCGACGCCACCATCTGTGTGAGGTACATTGCAAGCACTGACACGTCATTTCAATCAAAAGACTACCGTTGATTTGCAGAGAATTTTTTGATTATACAATTTGTAGTCAATGCTCAACCTATTGAATTATTTAATTAAAATTATGTAATATTCGTCACCATTAATCATTTTCTCAGACATATCTGGCTTGCTTTCTATTGCAGCGCCCAATGCGACGAGCAGAATGCTCCACGCCTGCAATGTTCCCGGTCTTCAGAGCAGGCAACCCCCGACCTATCTCGATCTTCGTCGTGTAGGCAGTCGCCGGCTCGCTAAAAGTCAACGAGCCGCCATGTCATTTCTTCAGAACGCCAAGATCCGCACGAAGGTGCTTTCCATCATCATTCCGATCTGCCTGATCGGGATTGCCAGTGTCCTTGTCGTATCGAGCCAATACAAGGATACGGTTGCGACCTATTCGAATTTCATTGCGAAGGATGAGACGGCAGCGGTGGAAATGGCCAGGGCCAGCCAGCGCGTGACCGCATTGAGCTACAATGCCTACCAGATCCTGATCTACAGTACGAAAGATCCGGAAATGGCGACGTTCTCCAAGCAATATGAGGAGAACAAGACAGTCCTTCTCCAGCGCTTCGCGACAGTTCGGCAATTGATCCCCTCGGAAGCGGACGCAATCGACAAGCTGGCGGCAAAAGCCAATGACATCCTTGCCCTCACGGACCAGGCCGTGAAGGCCGGACTGGTCGACGACAACGATACCGCCGCCAAGTTCCTGAAGCAGGCGGACCCGCTTATCAACAACGAAGTCGTCGCGGTTCGCGAGTGGATCGATACATTCAACAAGAACATCAATGACAAGAGCGACAGGCTGGACGAGCACGCGAGCAGCACGATCATGAATGCCCTGATCGCGCTCGGCGTTCTCTTTGCCGCAGCAATCGTTGTTGCCGTTCTTGTTTCCGCGCGCGGCATTGCCGCTCCCATCGAACGCCTGCGGGCTCGCATGGTGTCGCTGGCCGACGGAAATACGGACGAGGCGATTTCTGGGATCGAACGCAAGGACGAAGTCGGTCAGATGGCGGCCGCCGTCTCCATCTTCCGTGACAACGCCATCGAACGCATCAGGCTGGAGCAGCAGGCCGACGCCAACCGCAGCCTCTCCGAAAAGGAGCGGCTTGAACGCGAGGCCCAGAAGGCCAAGGACGCAGCGGATACGCAATTTGCGGTCGACGGTCTGGCAAACGGTCTTGCCGAGCTTTCGAACGGCAATCTGGTCTACCGCATCGAGCAGCCCTTCGTTACTCATCTCGACCGCCTGCGGGCGGATTTCAACGCCTCGATGACGAAACTGGAGGAAACATTGCGTTCCGTCGGCCAAGGGGGCCAGGCCATCGCCGCCGGCGCCAGCCAGATCCGCTCCGCGGCCGATGATCTCTCCAAGCGCACAGAGCAGCAGGCAGCCTCCGTCGAGGAGACCGCCGCCGCACTGGAGGAGATCACCACCACCGTCAAGGATTCCACCCGCCGCGCAGAGGAGGCAAGCTCGCTCGTCGGCCGCGCGCGGATCGGCGCGGAAAAATCCGGCGAGGTCATGCAGGAAGCGATTGCAGCAATGGCGGCAATCTCGAAATCCTCAGGCGAGATCAGCAACATTATCGGCGTTATCGACGACATAGCCTTCCAGACAAACCTGCTTGCGCTCAATGCGGGGGTTGAGGCTGCCCGGGCGGGCGACGCCGGCAAGGGCTTTGCCGTCGTCGCGCAGGAAGTGCGCGAACTGGCGCAACGATCCGCCACGGCCGCCAAGGAGATCAAGGCATTGATTTCGACGTCCGGCCAGCAGGTCGACAGCGGCGTCAATCTCGTCACGAGAACCGGACAGTCGCTGCAGCAAATCGTCAAGGAAGTCGAGGAAATCGACCGCAATGTGCGAGCGATCGTCGAATCTGCCCGCGAGCAGGCGACCGGCCTGCAGGAGATCAACACGGCCGTCAACAGCATCGACCAGGGGACGCAACAGAACGCCGCCATGGTCGAGGAATCCACTGCCGCAAGCTATAGCCTCGCCAAGGAGGTTACGGCGCTGAACGACCTTCTGGGAGAATTCAACCTGCAGAACGGCCGAAACCATGCACGACCCGTCGTCGCAACGGAACGCTCCAGCCCGGCCGCATCGCCGGCGCGTTCGCTCCGCTCCAAGATCGCCGGCGCGTTCGCCGGCTCCGGCGCGGCGGCTGCGGCTTCCTGGGAAGAGTTTTAATCTATGGATCTCGGCCAGTCCTTGCGGGTCAGTTCGCAGGATTGTCTGATCTCGCAATCAGGGATCGCGCTCACGCTGGCGCGGTCCTTACGGCGACCCGGAATATAGCCAAGGCCAAAGTCTTTCACTGACCCGCGCTATTGCTTCCTGGCTCTGCATATGACGGTCCCGTTACCCGTCCGGGCCTTCTTGTCCGGATCGATACAGGTCAAGGCACTGGGTGCGCAATCCTCCCGGAACTCGTAGGGGCCGTCGGGACCTTGAGCGATCTGGTTGGGGCTCTGAGACGGGCAGTCCACAGCCTCCGTACCGCGTTGCTCGCATGCGGAAAGGGCAAGGCAGGTCAAAATGAGACCGAGAAACTTGTTCATCATCTGCCTTCAGTTACGGGATCACATGGTGGACGTACATCCATTGGCACCACGGACCATCTTGAAACTCGATGAACGAGCGGTTGCGTCGCCAAGTTCAAAGCGATTCCCTTCCCATATAACACCGGGCCTCGCCGCAAAAGCCGCAAATTGCACCCTCCACGAAATTGGAACTATCTGACCCTCAACTGCGCGCCACGGAATGCCGGCTGCAATCTCTGCCGAATCAATTGCGGGCCCGTCCCGACACGGCAGGGCTTTCAATGAATTGCAGCCAGTCGTCTAGCCGACGCCGTTAAACACCACCATCTTGTCATCGGCCATCTCTTCCATCGTCCAGGGAATACCCCCGACACCATATCCCGACTGCCTGCGCCCGGCAAAAGGCATCCAGTCGGTTCGAAAGGCGGTATGGTCGTTCACGAGTACAGCCGCGGCATCGAGATGCCGTGCCGCCTTAAGAGCGATCGCTATATCCGAGGAAAAGACGCTTGCCTGGAACGCGTATGGCAGCGAGTTGGCAATTCGGATTGCCTCGTCAACGTCGCTATACCCGTAGACGCAAGTGAGCGGACCGAAGACTTCCAGCCGCGACACCTTGGCATCGGCAGGCGGATCGAGCAGGACAGAGGGCAGAAGCGTGGTCTCGGACAAACGCCCTCCGCCGAACTGCTTTGCCCCTGCGTCGATCGCCTCCTTGATCCAGCTTGCCACACGTTCGGTCTCGCGCGGCAGGATCAGTGGCCCGACCTCGGTCTCCTTCAGCCTGGGATCGCCGACATGCAGGCCGGCTACCTTGGTGGCAAGCGCCTCGGTAAAATTGGCTAGAATATCATTTTGGACGAGGATGCGCTGCACCGACACGCAGACCTGCCCCGCATGATAGTAGCCGCCCTTGACGATCGTCCCGACGATCGCATCGACGCGCGCACTGCGGTCGACGATGACGGGGGCGGCTCCGCCGTGTTCCAGCGCGCATCGCGTGCCTGGCGGCAGCTTGCTCTTCAGATACCAGCCGACCTTTGCGGAACCGATGAAGCTCATGAACGCAACGCGCTGATCCGTGGCGAGACGCTCGGCAAGCGCATTGTCTTCCGTGATGAATGTCTGGCACCAGCGCTCGTCCAGCCCCGCCTCCCAGAACAATTTGACGATCTCGATGCAGGAAATCGGCGTGGTCGCCGCCGGCTTGACGATGACCGGGCAGCCAACGGCCACGGCCGGGGCAATCTGGTGGATGATGAGATTGAGGGGATGGTTGAACGCCGATATCGCCGCCACGACGCCGATCGGCTCCTTGGTGGTGAAAGCCCATCGGTTCGCGCTGGCGGCAGTCAGGCCCATCGGGATTTCCTTGCCACCAAAATTACGAAGCTCGTCGGCCGCATTGACGAGGCCATCGATGCCACGCGTCACCTCGATGATCGCGTCCGTCAGGGGTTTGCCGCCTTCGCGGGCGATCACCATGGCAAAGCGGTCGCGGTTCTCGAAGAGAAGCTCGGACACCCTTCTCAAGATCGCCATCCTGCGATGCGCCGGCAGCCAGCCATCACGGTCGGCGAAAGTCCTCGCGGCGATGTCGAGCTTGCGCTCAAGAGCGCCCGCATCGTCCGCCGGGATTTCTGCGATGAGCTCGCGGTCAAATGCCTGATAGACCTGCAGGTTAGGCGTCATTTGCGTCCTCCAGAATGGCGGGAAGCCGCTCGCGCAATTCCTTCACCAGCACGCGCTCGTTTTCAGAGTAATCGACGGGGACGTTCACCAGATGGACGCCACCTCCGGAAAAGGCATTTTCAAGAGCCGGCTTGAACTGGCTGATATCGTCGACCCTCGTTCCCTTGGCGCCATAGGACTCCGCATATTTCACGAAATCGGGATTGCCGAAGGTCATCCCGAAATCCGGGAATTCGTCCACCGCCTGCTTCCACCGGATCATGCCATAGGCGTCGTCCTCGATGACGAGAATGACGAGGTTCAGCTTTAGCCGCACAGCAGTCTCGATTTCCTGCGAGTTCATCATGAAACCGCCGTCGCCGCAGACCGCCATGACGCGTCGTCCGGGATAGAGCATCGAGGCGACCATCGCAGACGGGAGCCCGGCGCCCATGGTCGCAAGCGCGTTGTCGAGCAGCAGCGTGTTCGCCATACGCGTGCGATAGTTCCGCGCGAACCAGATCTTGTACATTCCGTTGTCGAGCGCGAGGATGCCGTCATGCGGCATGACCTCACGGATGTCATGGACCAGCCGCTGCGGCGTGAAGCGATCTTCCGTTGCTCGATCCGCGATGCGATCGAGGATGCGCTCTCGCAGATGCAGCAGGGCCTGCGCGTTCGGCAACTTGCCTTCGAGGCGGTCCGCCAGCGCCTTCAGCGATGGGCCGATGTCGCCGATGACTTCCGATTGCGGAAAGTAGACCTGCTCGACCGTCGCAGGCTGATAGCCGACATGGACGACGTTCGGCCCGCCCTTGCCCATGATGAAGGGCGGCTTCTCGATCGTATCATGGCCTATCGTGATGATGAGATCGGCCTGCTCGATTGCCTCGTGGACATAGTCTTTTTCCGAGAGAGCGGCGGTACCCATGTAGAGCTCCGTTCCGCCGGGAACCGTTCCCTTCCCCATCTGCGTCGTAAAGAACGGGATGCGGGTACGGATGACGAATTGCGCGATGTCAGACGTCGAACGCGGGCGTGAAGCGGCGGCGCCGAGCATGAGGAGCGGGCATTTCGCCGCGATGATGAGTGCTGCCGCGCGGTCGAGGGCCGCGTCGCTTGCGATCGGCAGTTCCAACTGATGCGGCGCGACCAGCGCGACCGGCTGGCACTCCTCGGCGGCGATATCCTCCGGAAGCTCGAGATGGACCGGCCCGGGTCTTTCCTCCTGCGCGATCCGGAACGCCTCCCGGACCATTGTCGGGATCATCTGCGGCGAGACGATCTGCCTGGTAAGCTTGGTGAGCGGCTTCATCGAGGCGACCACATCGACCACCTGGAACCGGGCCTGCCTGGACGAAAGTATCCCTTTCTGTCCGGTGATCATCACCATCGGCATGGCGCCGAGGAGCGCGTATGCCGCACCCGTCGAAAGATTCAAGGCGCCCGGCCCGAGCGTCGTCAGGCAGACGCCCGGTTTGCCTGTCAGACGGCCATAGGTCGCGGCCATGAATGCGGCCGCCTGCTCATGCCGTGTCAACACGAGCTGAATGGACGATTTGCGGATGGACTCGACAACATCGAGATTTTCTTCGCCTGGGATACCGAAGATCCGGTCGACACCCTCGTTTTCGAGTGCGGCCACCAGGAGATCTGAGCCTTTGGTCATGGATGGAACTCATGCTTGTTGGCGGATCGAATGATTGATGCCTCCCAAACCGGAAGGCATATCCCGAGAATAGATCCTTTTGCCGGCTAGTCCATCACAGTTTGCATCAGATTCCAGTTACCGCGGCTGACAGAAACTGTGCATTTCCCCTGCAAGGAAGGATCGATGAAGCCAACTCCCGCATCGGGAGCATCTTGCCCATAACTGGGCACCTTTCCCGTATTTACCGCGGTGACATTGGGGCTTCAGACACTGTCCGAGCGCAGAAAGCACATTTTGATCGCAACACCTGTCAAGTTCCGCTATTAGATCAGCTTGATCTGGCGGCAGTTGCCCGCTAGGTTGCCGCCGCGATCAACTGCAAATACATGGGGATATCATGCCAACTGGCACGGTTAAGTTTTTCAACACCGATAAGGGCTTTGGCTTCATTACGCCGGAAAGCGGAGGACCTGACGTTTTCGTTCACGTCTCCGCCCTGCAATACGGCAATGTGCTCAGAGAGGGACAATCCGTTTCCTACGATCTGGGTCAGGACCGGAAGACCGGCAAGTCAAAGGCGGAAAACGTCAGACCGCTCTAATCACTACGGACAAGTCACTACCCGAGATCTCGGGTAGTGCACTCGGGCGCGATGTCCGTCTCCACTTGATGGCCGGGTAGGCCTCAAGCGGCTTGGAGTTATTGCACGCGCGAAAATCGCGAAGCTCCAACCTTCAGTCGCGACTGTACGACCTCCACGACACCGCTTGCCCTTTCGGGTCACGCTCCCACTTCGCCCAGCGCCCTATCGAGAATGTCCATATCGTATGCGCCGGGATTTTTGCTGTAATGCTCGATGAAACTGCGGAGATCGGCGGCTGTGATGTCACCCGAGAGCAAGGTGCGTGACTGATCGCGGGACGAGAAGGTGCCATGAGCCCGCATCTCGTACATGGCGCAGACCAGATCCATATTGGCCTGACTCGCATTCACATTGCCATCCTTGTCGTAAAGAACACCATCCTTGATGGTTCCGCCCGTGGTCTTCTCATAGAGCTTGATGTCGGACGCGATGAGATAGTCTGCCGGGTTGATGGTCTGTCCGCTCGTCTGCTGGGTTGCGGCGTCCGCCCTATCCAGGGCCATTGCCGAAAGCGACGCCTGGAATGCAGAGGCAGGGTTCTTACGATCGGGAACAGGGGCCGCAGATGATCCAGAGGCGGATCTTGCCGCCTCGCTTTGGGCATCGATCATGGCGACATCGCCCAGGGCGGAACGAGCCTTGATCGGGATCTGCATGCCGTATCTGTCTGTCGAAATCTGCATCCCAGCGCAAGCCTCCGAGCATGGGGGGAACGTAATGCAAGGTTGCATTCTTGACTTGCTTGAAGCTTGAGTTGATCTCGCATAAGCTGCAGCCGCGTACGGAATTCTCGCTAAAGGCGATGCAAATCAGAAGAGCGCCCTGCTCCGCAAGGGGCACGGGCGGTAGCCTTTGGCCCGCTTCTGTCGCGTCAGCGCGAGGAACAGTCTGACGGCATCCCTTTCGTCCTCGAAATGATGCGCCATCGTCTGGCCGCCGAAGCCTATGCGGCCCCAGCGTCGGGTGAGACAGGTGTCCCCGAACAATGTCGTCGATATCTCCAAAGAGTAGTAGCGAGCCATGTTCTTCGCGACATTGGTGCGCTCGATGTAGAGATGATAGGGCTGAGCAAGCATGGAAGCAGACTCGTCGATCACGCCGCTGCGGTCCAACGAGTGTTTTGAATCGGTCGGTCAGGTCCGATTCATTTCCGTTATGTATTCGGCCATCTGCGGCGCCGCCTTCACCAAAGCGGCTGCCCGCATCTCTCCTCTGCAGAAAAATCACCAGGGGACGGTTCGGCCCAGATAGTCCAGATACTCCAGCCCCGGCTTTCCGCGCTGATCGAGAAGCACGTTCACCAGGTTCGGAATGCTCTCTTCGATCGTCAGCCTCCCGTCGGGACCGCCCAAGTCGGTCTTGACCCAGCCGGGCGCCATCAGCACCAATGCGCGCGCCTCGTCTGCATGCCGGGCGGCATAACTACGCATCAATGTGTTCAAAGCCGCCTTGCTGCCGCGATAGACCTCTCTCATGCCCGTCGTATTGTTGCTGACGCTCCCCTGCCCCGACGACATGACACCGATCAATCCAGTGGGCGAGACGAGATCCTGCAGGCCTTCCACGGTGCGCATCGGGCTCAGCGCGTTCGTCACCATGACGCGCACGAACTCTTCGGTCGTCACCTCCGCGATGGTTTCGGTCGGCACATTTATCGTTCCGGCATTGACGAACAGCATGTCGAAGACCCGGCCGTCGAGGCGCTGGCGCAGTGACGCAAGCTGTGCCGGTTCGTTGATGTCGAGCCTCTCGATGGTGACGCGGTCGTCGGAGCCGTCCGCCAGATCGTGCAGTTTCGTCCTTGACGGCGAGGCACGCACCGTGCCGACGACGGACCAGCCCTTCTTGAAGAATTCTTCGGCCATGGCATGACCGAGCCCGCGCGATGCACCGATGATCAAGATGCTGCCTGTGGAGTTGGAAGATGATGACGGCATGGGGCATGCCTCCTCTGTTTGCTTATCCTGGGCTCAATATGAAAACTCGTCCTGGATTTCGCCAGGCGCACAAATTGCAAAGAATAGTTGCGTCAAACGCTAGGCATGTCGAGCGATCTGAGCTACCCAATTGTCATGGAAGACATAGACCTCAATCTTCTCGTCGCCCTTGATGTTCTGCTTGCCGAAGGAAGCGTGACGGAAGCGGCAAAGCGCCTCGGCCTCAGCCCTTCCGCCATGAGCCGCACCTTGTCGCGACTGCGTGAGGTGATGGGGGACCCCTTGCTTGTGAGAGCCGGCAGGTCGCTCGTGCCGACGCGATTTGCCGAAACCCTTCAGGATCGTGTGCGCGATCCTGCGACCAGCCGCAGGCGAACTCGATATCACAACGCTTGAAGCCACCTTCTCGATCCGCGTCAGCGAAGCCTTTCTCGAATTACTGGCCGCACCCCTCGTGGCGGCCATGACCCAGGCCGCTCCCCATGTCCGTATCCGCTTCGCACTCAAGCCGGACAAGGAGCCGCATATGCTGCGCGAAGGGCTGATCGATCTGGAAATCGGCGTGCTGGGCGTGCCGGCACCCGAGTTGCGCACGCGGCTCCTGATTCGCGATCGGCTGGTCGGCGTCGTACGGGAAGGCCATCCGCTCCTGGCGGACAGTGCCGTGACAACAGATCGCTTTGCAGCCTGCGACCATGTCGCCGCCTCGCGAAGGGGAGATTTTGCCGATGCGATCGACGGGGCCTTGGAAAGCCGGGGCCTGAAGCGGGCAATTCGCGTCGTGGTGCCCGGATTTCCGGATGCAATGAGAATTGCGGCCTCGACCGATTTCGTCGCCGCCGTCCCCATCTCCTGCCTCGGCAAGAACAAAGTGAACGAACTCGTGACGGAGTTCGGCATTCGCAGCTTTGAACTGCCGTTTGAAACGCCGGAGATACTGATCGCGGCCATTTGGCATCCGCGCGTAGACGCCGACCCCGCGCAACGGTGGCTGCGCAACATCGTCGCTCGCGTGTGCCGCACCGCCTACCCATGATTTAGTCCGGGACTTGATCCGGCAGACGGTTGCGTCGCAAAATGAGGAGCATTGACCCGGATGGCAGTCGACGAGAATTTCTTTCACCCTCGCAGACCGGTTTCGATCGTCGCGCTAGGCGACAGTGGTGAGGCTTTGCTTCTGAGAGCCATTCTGGAAAGTCTCGGGGCCGTGGTGACGCTGCATTTGCCGGCAACGCCGAGCGATTTTCTCAAATGTGTGGATCAGGGAACATCCGCTCCCAGATACATGATCCTGTCCGGCCATGGCGAGGAGGGCGGCCTGGTCTTCGGAGAGTTCGACGAAGGCATCGATACCTCGATGCTTGTCGCCGGATGCCTACCTGCCGAACAGCTCGACCGGAAGATCAATCTGCCTGGCTGCGTCGTTCTCAGCACCGCATGCCTGAGCGGCACCGAAGCATTCGCAAGCGCCTTCCTCGCGGGAGGGGTTAGCGCCTATATCGCTTCAATCGATTATCCGGACGGAGCCGCGATACCGCTCTTCGTGCATGGCTTCTTCTATCATCTGTTCCAGCAGCAGCCGTTGCGAAAGGCGTTTGACTCCGCGAGGACGTTCGACCCTGCCGACGACCTGTCACTTGCGATATTCGAAAAGGACTGAAACGACATCTTGGCCGCCGATCTGCGGAGGTTCTGGCCGGCAACTCCCGGCCACGGGGACTTTTCTCGAGGCGCAGTGTCGGAATCGCGTTCAGCCACCCGTCTTCAGGAAAGACGAGCGATGGAGAGCATCAATGACGATAACGATTACCGCCTTTGAAAGATCACCGGACCGCGGCAGAGGTCTGGCCCGTGACATGCGCGTTCGCTGGGCGCTCGAAGAGGTCGGCCAGCCTTACGAGGTGCGCCTTCTGTCCTTCGAGGCGATGAAGGAGCCCGCACATCTCGCCCATCATCCCTTCGGGCAGATCCCGACCTATGAGGAGGACGACCTTGCCCTGTTCGAGTCGGGGTCGATCGTATTCCATGTCGCGGAGCGTCATACCGGCCTGTTGCCGGACGATGCCAATGCGCGGGCACGGGCGATCACATGGATGTTTGCGGCTCTCTCCACAGTCGAGCCGCCAATCATCGATCGCGCGATCGTAAGGTTCCAGGAGCGCGATCAGGTTTGGTATGAACAGCGCCTAGCCATGGTCGACGATCGCATCAAACAGCGACTGAGCGAACTTTCCGATCGTCTCGGCGATGCCGAATGGCTCGACGGAACCTTCAGTGCCGGCGATCTGATGATGATATCGGTCCTGCTCAGAATAAAAGGCACAGGCATATTGGAGGACTATCGGCATCTCTCCGCCTATGTCGCCCGCGGCGAAGCCCGGCCGGCATACAAGCGGGCTTTCGCCGCCCAGCTGGCGGTCTTTACCGCCGCATCAGGCGATTGACAGAAATCATGCGGCAACCGCAGCTGTGGAATAGCGCCGATGCCCAACCCATGCCGATCAGTCCCTCTTGATGCGCAAGCCTTCGAGGAAGGTGCGAAAAGCGCGGACCACTCGTTTCGATGTCGCCTCCGGATCGTCCGAATGGGCAATCCACTGGGCGGCGCAGCTGCTTGCCGCATTGATGAGGCGAGCGCCAGCTTCCGGATCGATATCAACGATGATGCCCTCTTCGCGAAGGGAGCGAAGGCTTTCCCTGACCGCGGCGATGCAGCCGTTGGCGTTCGGCCATTCCGAGGGATCGCCAAGCACGGCCGGGCCGTCACGAAACATGATGCGCTGGATTTCCGGCTCCAGCGCCATCTCGACATATCCGACATTCTCATCGAGGAATGCCTGCCAACGCGACGGCGCCTTCGACGAGATCTGACAGAGCCTTGCTGTCATTTCGCCATCGATCTCGCTGACCACGGCCTGCAGCAATCCCTTCTTGTCGCCGAAATGGTGATAGAGGGCTCCGCGCGTCAGTCCGGCCGCGGCTGTAAAATCATCCATCGATGCCTCGGCATAACCGACGCTGCCGAATGCCTTGCGGCCAGCAGCCAGCAGCTTGGCTCGCGTCTCGGCAATCATTTCACTGCGAGGTTTGCGCATTGTGTCTCCGTCAATCACTCACATTAGTTCACATACACCGCGTATATTAGTTGACATACGCAGCGTATGCAATTATTTCATTCACATACGCCGCGTATGTTCACGGCCGTTTCGTCCAATCGAAGGAATGATCCGATGTCCAATCCATATAGCGAGATTTTCCGAGCACCGGGCGCCAAGGGCTTTTCTGCAGCAGCCTTTTTCGCCCGCCTTCCCGTCGCCATGGCTCCGATCGGCATCGTGGCCATGTTGTCGCAGACACACGGCGAATACTGGCTCGCAGGCGCCGTCTCGGCGACCTTCGCGCTGACCAACGCTTTTGTTGCGCCGCAGATATCGCGGCTCGTCGACCGGCTCGGCCAGAGCGCGATCGTCGCGCCGGCTACCGTCATTTCGGTCGTTTCCTTCGCCCTTCTCGTCATCGCCTCGAATCAGAACTGGCCGGCATGGTCATTGTTTGCCACGGCCTTCTTCGCCGCCGCCATGCCCTCCATTCCAGCCATGGTGCGAGCCCGCTGGACTGAAATCTTTCGCGATCGCCCCCAGTTGAACACCGCTTTCGCGTTCGAATCCGCAGCCGACGAGCTGGTCTACATCGCCGGTGCGTCCGTTTCGGTCGGGCTTGCGGTCTCGCTGTTTCCCGAAGCCGGAATGATCGTCAATACGATCTTCCTGGCGCTTGGAACAACAGCCTTCCTGATGCAGCGATCGACGGAACCCAAGGTACGGCCGCATGACTCCGAGATCTCGCAACGCTCGGCAATCTGGCTCCGGCCGGTCCAGTTCATCACGCTCGCCCTGGTCTTCGTGGGTGCGACCTTCGCCACGGCCGAGGTGAGCACGGTGGCCATCACCAAGCAGCTCGGCCAGCCAGGCGCGGCAAGCCTCGTGATCGGCGTCTACGCGCTCGGCTCGTTCGTCGTCGGCCTCATCATCGGCGCACTGAACCCTAAAATGCCGCTCCAGCGCCAGCTCCTGGTCGCGCTCAGCGTCCTTGTGGTCACCGCCCTGCCGCTACTTGTCGCCAGCACATCGGTTGCGCTGCTTGCCTTCGCCGTCTTCCTCAGCGGCGTTGCCATCTCCCCGACCTTCATCACCGCCTTCGGGCTGATTGAGCGCCGCGTCCCCGAAGCGATGCTGACGGAAGGCGTGACCTGGGTCATGACCGGCATAGGCATCGGCATGGCGCTCGGCGCTTTCGTGTCCGGCTGGGTGGTAGACAATTTCGGGCCAGCAAACGGCTTCTGGGTCTCTGTCGCAGCCAGCATCCTCGCCCTTCTAACCGTCACCATCGGTCAGGCGAGCCTGTCCGGCAAACGGGAGGCGAACACCGGCTCTCTCGCGCAGCCGGCGGAATGAGCGGAGCGGCCCGGCTGGAGCGAGGCGCGCGTCGCATCGGGGCCGAACCTTCACCCCTCCGAAAAGCGACGATGGGTTGCTGCACTCCTTGCCACATGCTCGTAAATACCGGTCATCAGATCGAGCGTGCTCGCCGCCTCCTCCAGGCGGCGGCCCATATTCGGGACGCCCTGCACGGCTTTAACGAGAAGAGCCGCACGCACGGTCGCATATTGGTCCGTGACGTCCCTACCCTTTTCCGTCACTGAATAGGTGACGCCCGAACGGCCGCTCCCCTTCCGTTCCACCAACCCAGCACCGAGCAACTTTCTCAGGCTGTATTGCATGTTGGGGATGTCTTCCCGATTGGCAAGGCGGGCCAGATCCTTGATGGATTTCGGACGGTCATGCATGCGGATGATGTGCAGCATGGCATTTTCCGGGCCACTCGCCGCAAGACCCGTTACCGATGCCAGGCATTCGGTCTGCCAGCGCCCGAAGGCTTCGAATGCGCGCATAAGGGCGAACTCCAGCTCGGTCAGCTCCACTTGCAACGGCGATTTCGCCAGATGCCAGTTGCGATCGAGGCCCTGCGGTTGGGCTCTCTGGTCATCGGATTCGATGCTCATATGCTTCCTTTTCCAGATGTTTGAAATGATGCCGCAGCGGCGAGCGTTGACAAACTTGAAGTTTCAAATAGAATTTCTATCGTAAATTATACCAAAAAATAAAGGGAACGAAAATGTCGGAGAACTCCATGTTCGCCGCAGGACAATTTTTGCTTGGCACCTTCGCCAGCAATTGCTCCAGCGGCATGAGCGTCACCAAGGTGGGGGAACGCTGGGTTAATTCCTGGGACAACAATCTGAAGCTCGCGCGTCAGCTGGATGAGGCGGGCATCGATTTCATGCTGCCGATCGCCCGATGGATCGGTTATGGCGGTGAGACGAATTTTCACGGCAACGTGCTGGAAACGATGACGTGGGCGGCGGGTCTGCTCGCCAGCACGAACAAAATCAACGTCTTTGCCACCATCCACACTGCCGCCAATCATCCGGTCGTCGTCGCCAAGCAGATGGCCACGATCGATCAGATCAGCCGCGGCCGCATCGGCCTCAATATCGTCGCTGGGTGGAACCAGCCGGAATACGAAGCATTGGGGCTTAATCTGCCGGCCGATCACGAGAGCCGCTATGCCTATGCCGAGGAATGGTTCGATGTGGTCAAGCGCCTGTGGGAAGAGGATCAGACGTTCGACTATGACGGAAATTTCTTTCATCTGAAGAACATACTCGGCGATCCCCGCCCCGAGCATCGCGCGCCTATTCTTAATGCGGCAGGCTCCGGCCAGGGCCGCGCATTCGCCGTGCGCAATGCCGATTTTCTGTTCACGCCGGCGATCGACCTCGGCCGGTCGACGGCTGAAATCGCAGAGTTGAAGGAGCAGGGCAAGGCTGCAGGCCGTAACCTGGGTGTCCTCACCTTCGCTCATGTCGTCTGCCGTCCGTCGGAAAAGGAGGCGCGAGACTATCTGCAGCATTTCGGCAAGGACAATGCCGATTGGGAGGCCGTCGACAATCTGGTGCGCCTGCAATTCGCGCATGCCCAATCCTTCCCGCATGACCTGTTGGCCCTGATCCGCGACCGGATGGCGGCGGGACATGGCGGCTTTCCGCTCGTCGGCACGCCCGAACAGGTCGCCGAAGGTCTGCTTGCCTTGCATCGGGCTGGGTTCGGCGGAACGACCCTATCCTTTGTCGACTACAATGCCGAGTTCCCCTATTTCCGCGATCAGGTGCTGCCGCTGCTCGAACAGGCTGGTATTCGCAAGCCGGCTCAACATTGAGCTTCGGGATGCAAGAGCGCCTCAGATCGTGGCGCTCACATGCCGCTCGCGACCGTAGATGGAGACGAGAACGACGATGATGAAACCGAGAGCCGCCTGTACCGCCGAAGGCTGAAAGCCAAGGCCTATCAACAGCGTGTTGATCTCAGTCAGAACCAAGACGCCGGCGATCGTGCCGAGATAGCTGCCACGTCCACCGACCAATGCCGCACCGCCGACGACGACAGCGGCGATCGTCTGGAAGAGATAGGGCTGGCCGACATCGCCATAGGCCGAGCCGGTGAAACCGAGTAAAAGCACGCCGGCGACGGCGGCGAAGAAAGCCGAAATCGCGAAGGTTACCGCCCACATCCGCACCGGATCGATCAGGGCCAGGGGTGCGGCACCCGGATTGCTGCCGAGCGCATAAAGCCGCCGGCCGTAGGGCGAACGTGCCATCAGCGCCATGATGGCCACTGCCAATACGGCGAGACAGGGTACGACCCAGGGGAACGGCAGCGGACCGACCGATCCGCCGATCGACACGAAATCAGAAACAGCCTGCGGCGCAGAACCGGAGGGAAAGCCTGCCGTCCATAGCAGCACGGCGCCCTGCACGACCATGCCCGTCCCGAGGGTAACGATCAGCGGATGGATATCGAGCTTGCGCGAGACGTAGCCGTTGAAAGCGCCGATGAGGATGGCGATGACGCCGACGAGCACGCAGACGAGGCCGAAATTCCATTGCTCGCCATAGAGTTGTGCGGCCACAACATTGGCAAAACCGATAACGAAGGGGATCGACAGATCGATGCCGCCGAGGACGACGACGAGCGTCTGGCCGACGCAGGCGACCGCCAGCAGTGAGGCAATCACCAGCATGGCCCGGATCGAGAAGGAGGAGGAATAACCGTCGATCAGCACAGTGCCTAAGAGGTGCAGGGCCAGTGCGATGAGGAATGCAACGATGACGCGGCCGCTGGTGCTCGCCAGGAAGCTTTTCAGGCGGATCATGCGGCCCTCCCCTTGACCGCGCGCTCCTGGACGGCCGTCAAGATGACGGCCACGACCAGGATCGCGCCATAGGCGATCTGCAAGACATAGGTGGAGACGTTAAACGAGGTCAGCACGCTCTGCAGCAGGAAGATATCGATCGCGCCGATTGCCGCACCCGTCAGCCCACCGCGTCCGCCCGCCAGGCTGACACCGCCGAGCGCCACCGCGGCGACCGCGATCAAAGTATAGGTCTGGCCGATGTTCGGATCGGCGGAACCGATCAGCGCCGTCAGCATCAACCCGGCGATGCCGGCGAAGACACCCGTTATCACATAGGCGACGAAGCGGACGCGGGTGACGTCGACGCCGGCCGTATAGGCGGCGCGGTCATCGCTGCCGATCGCCATCAGCAGATCGTAATAGGGCAGCCGGCGGATCGCCCACCAGGCGACGGCGATGGCAAGCAGCGGCACGATGGAATAGGTGCCCGACAGCGTCTTCAGCCAATCCGGCGCGGGCCCGACCGGAGCCGGCAGGATAACGAGAGTGACGCCGGTCAGGATGAGATAGGTGCCAAGCGTCGCGACGATCGGCTGGATGCGGATGACCGTCGCCATGAAGCCGTTGATCGCGCCGATGGCTGCACCAATGGCAAGGGCGGCCGGGATCAGGATGAAGGGCGAACCTATGCCGCTCGACAGGAACAGAGCCTGGATGACGATGGCGTTGACGAAGCCCATCAGCGGCCCGACGGAAATATCGATGCCGCCGCGCCCGGCGAGAATGACGGGCGCCGAGGCGAGTGCAGCTCCGATCAGGGGCGCGGCAAGTCCGATCAAGGTGCCCCAGGCGGCCGGCGCAAAGCGCGCGGGATTGAGGAACAGGTTAAAGACAAGGAGCACGACCAGCAGCACTAATGCAAAGCCGCCGCTGCGTAACGCGTTTGCGATTTTGGAGGAGAATGTCATGGTCTTGCCTCCCGACCGAACATGGCCGCAATGACGTTGTCGGTCGTCATGACGTCTCCAGTCATCTCGGCCGCCACCTCGTTTTCGCGGAACACCAGGACGCGATGGCACAAAAGCAGGATCTCCTCGATCTCGCTGGAGAGGATGACCAGCGTCATGCCATCGCGTGCCAGTTCGCGGAAGACGTCGTAGAGAACGTGGCGCGTCGCCACATCTACGCCGCGAGTGGGGTCGTTGAGCAGAAGCACGCCGGGCTCAAGCGCCAGTGCTCTGGCAAGCAGCACCTTCTGCTGATTGCCACCCGAAAGCGTAGTGATTGCCGCTTCCGGCTTCGGCGCCAGAATGGAGAGACGTTCGCGATAGGCTTCGTAACGACGACGGCGCTTCTTGAAGCTGAGCAACCCAAAGAATGCGTCCCGGCCGACCGTGGAGATCGCGAAGTTGTCGAGCACGGATTGCGTCGGAAAGATCCCTGTTGCCCGCCGGTCGCGCGGCAAGTAGGCGATCCCATGGGCAACCGCCTTGCGGAAGCCGGAAACACGGGTTCGTCCGCCGGCCCGTTCGAGATAGACCTCGCCATCGACAGGCGCTTTCAGCCCCGCCAGCGTTTCGAGGAAGCGTTCCTGGCCGTGACCGTCGAGGCCGGCAAGCCCGACGATCTCGCCGGGGCGGATGAGCTGCGAAATCGGCCTGGCGTCCCTCTTGATGACGAGTGCCCTGGCTTCGAGCGTCAGAGCCTCAGGCATGGGTAAGCTCCGCTGCGGTCTGCGGCGCCATCGCCTTCAAGAGTTCGGCGGGCGTCGAGGCGCCGCAATCCTCGGTCTTCACGACCTTGCCCCCGCGCAAAATGGAAATGCGGTCCGAGAGCGACATGACCTCGTCCATGCGATGGGTGATGAACAGCAACAGCGAGCCTTCCCTGGCAAGTTCGCGCATCATACGGAAGACGGATTCTCGGTCGGCATAGTCGAGCGCGGCGGTGACTTCGTCGAGGATCAGGACGCGCGGGCGGCGCACGACGGCGCGGGCAAGCACGACCAGCTGTTGAGCTGCAAGCGGCAGCGAGCCGGCCGGCGCGTCGAGCGACACTTCGGTAATGGCGAAGCGTCTCAGCGCGGCCTCGGCCGTCGCCCGGCGCTCGGCGCGAGGAATGCGGCGTGTCCATAGGCCATCGAGCCCAAGCAAGATATTGTCGGTGACGGTGCGATCGGGCGCGATCAGCACCTCCTGAAAGACCGTTGCAAAGCCCGCCGTCTGGAAAGCCGCCGGCGTATGGCCGCAGAACGGCCGGCCGTCGAGGCGGATCACTCCGCCATCCGGCTGGACAATGCCGGACAAGAGTTTCACCATCGTGCTCTTGCCCGAACCGTTCTCGCCGAGGATGGTGTGTACCGTGCCAGCCTTGAAGGCGATGGAAGCTCCCGACAGCGCGACAGTCTCGCCGTAGCGCTTGGAGACGTTTTCGATTTCAAGCATATCGTACTCTTGAACTGGTGGGGATCGCGGCCCTTTGACCGCAATCCTGCAGACATCATATCACTTGATGCAAGGGTCCGGCGTCTTGGAGTAGTCCCAGCCGATCGTCGGCTTTGCGCCCGTGAAATAGGCGTCCATCAACTCTTCCGGCATCGGATCGGTCGGCGGGACCGGGAAGATCGAGACGGCGTCCGGCGTCATGCAGCTCTTGTACCACTTGCCGAGATCGGCCTCGTGTACGGCCGGGATCGGGATCATCAGTGTGTTGAGCTTCGGCTTCTGGCCGTCGAGCATGCGGGCTGCGACACGGTAGAGCGTCTGCGCGGTCCAGTGCGGCAGCAGCGCATGGCCCTCGAAGCGGTATTTGTCCGGGTTGGCTTTCCAGTAGCCGAGCGCGTCGCCGGTCAGCGAGCCGGTGATCAGCGGTGCCGGGCGATGTGCCTGGGCGAAAGCCTCGGCGATGACGCGACTTTCGCTACCCGTCGACCAGACCGCATCGATCTTCGCCGGATTGGTGGCAATCGCCTGAAGAACCACTGTCTTGGTGACGTTCGCCGTCCAGTTGCCGTTGACGCTGCGGGCGACCTTCAGCTTCTTGTCTTCCGCCAGCGCCTTGTCGGCGCCCTGCCGCTCCTGTGCAACGATCGGATGGCCGGCAATGCCTTCGACCATCAGCACGTTGCCGCCGTTCGGTAGCGCCTTGTTGATCGCCGACATCATGTCGTAGCCCCAGCGGGCATAGTTGGAATCGACGTTGATGGCGTTCGGACTGGTGACGGAACCCGCAGCCGTGATGAACGGAATCCCGGCCTTGGCGGCGGCATCGATCGCATCGTTCAGCGCGGTTGCCGAGCCGGGAATCGAGGTGATGATGGTGCATTTCGCATCGATGAAAGCGCGGATCTGGTTGATCTGCTGGCTGACGTCGTTGTTGCTATCGGAGACTTCGAAGCTCGACACCGTGCCGTCAGCGATCAGCCCGTCGGCGAGACGCTTCAGCTCCTTGGTGACCGTCACGCGCCAAGGATTGCCCTGATACGATTCCGAATGGCACCATTTCCAGGGCTTCGGCGGCGGGGTCCAATTGTCCCAGGCCGACGGCAGGATTTTCTGCGGTGCGCCGTCATACTGCGCCTTCAAACCATCTGGCAGACCCTTGACGACGCTCGCGACATCCTCGGCATGCGCATGTGCCGTCATCGACAATGCCGCCGTCGCGGCCAAAAGGCCGCCCATCCATGTCTTCATCAATCTCTCCTCCTCCTTGGCCGGCCCTCAGCGGCGGCGTGCTCAACCCAAATCGCAGCCTTGCCAAATGCTTTGCAGTATCGCCGCAGATACGCGTCGATGGCGATCCCAGCCAGCAATCCGGCAGACCCGAAGTCTCCAGAAGTTCTTCTTATGTGAATAGATTTTTCACATATGGATCACTTTTGCAAGCACCGCCATCATCTGTTAGGAAGCGTTCATAGGCCGCGCTCCGCGAGAAAAGGTCGAATCGAGGATCGTCACGCCTTGCGCGAAGCGACGACGTGAGGATGATCTATCGCCGCTGCAAAACATAAGGGAGGAATCACAATGGGTTCGAAATATCTGGCTTTCGTCGGCACGCTGAACCGGCCCGCACCCTATTTCCGTAACGCAAGAGGCTGCGGATTATTGGTCTACAGCTTCGACGAAGACACGTTGGAGGTCGAAAAGCTCGCCGAGGCGAACGATATCGACAATCCGACATTCCTCTCGGTCAGCGCCGATGGCAGCCATGTCTATGCGAATTCGGAAATCGCGGGTTGGAAAGAGGGCCTGGTGACAGCATTCCGCTTCGACCGGGAGGCGCGGGCGCTGCATCATATCAACATGCAACCCGCGCTTGGCAGTGTCACCGCCTACAACGCCGTCAGCCGCGACGAGCGCCGACTGTTCGTCACCAACTACAGCATCGGAAGCGGCGGCCCGGACCAGTCGCTCGTCGTCTACGAGCGGCGTGACGACGGCGGCCTGACGCCACCTCGTGCCAGCGCCGCATTGACCGGAACGGGACCGGACAAGGACCGCCAGGAGCGCAGCCATGCCCATAGCGTCACCGAACTTCCCGGCAACGTCCTGATCGTCGCCGATCTCGGCAGCGACAGCCTCGTCTCCTATCGCCTCGGCAATGGCGGCCAACTGGAGCTGCTTTCGGTGACGAAGACGGTGCCGGGCGCCGGGCCGCGACACGTCGCCCTGCATCCAAACGGCCGCTTCCTCTACGCGATCAACGAGCTGAACTCGACCATCGCAAGCTATACGGTCGAGGGTGATAGTGGCCGGTTGACGGCCATCGATGCCAAGTCCGCCATACCGGACAATCTCACTGCGGAGAACCATTGCTCCGACATCCAGATCTCTCCCGATGGTCGCTTCCTTTATGGTGGCAATCGTGGCGATGACAGCATCGTCGTTTTCGAAACCGATCCCGAACGCGGCACGCTCTCGCAGGCCCGCTTCTTCCCCTGCGGTGGCGCCACGCCGCGCAACCTCGCGATCACGCCTTCCGGCCGGCATATCTTCAGCGCCAACCAGGACGCCGACCGCATCTCGATCTTCGAGCGCGATCCCGATAACGGTGCGCTTAAGGACACCGGCAAGGCGATCGAGATCGGCACGCCGATGTGTGTGCGATTTGCGCGATAGGCCTGCTAACGAATTGACTTCGGCGGAGAATTGCCGCCGAGGTCAACATTATCGCGCGTGAGGCTCATGACTTTGCCAACGCGCTAGGCCCTTTGTCGACAAGGCAAGGCATCAGCCTGAAATTCTTACAACCCTCGGCATGTCATTCGGCTGTCAAACATCTCCTCTATTCATCGCGCAGATGGATTGCACGGCTGTGCAAAAGGGGTGATGAATGGAATCCGGTGCGTTTCTGCAGCTTGAGGGGATAGCGAGCAAATACGGCTCGACGCCGGTTCTGTCCGACATCGATCTCAAAATCGAGCGTGGCGAGTTCGTGGCGCTTCTTGGTTCGTCGGGATGCGGAAAGACGACGCTGCTTCGCGTGCTGGCGGGCTTCGTCACCCCGTCGGACGGCAAGGTGATCGTTCGTCATCGCGAGGTGACGCGGCTTCCGCCGGACAAGCGAGGCATGGCTCTGGTCTTTCAGTCCTATGCGCTATGGCCGCACATGACCGTCGACCAGAACATCGGTTATGGCCTGAAACTCAAGGGTGTCTCGAAGCCGGAGATCAAGGACAAGATCGCTGCGATCCAGGCCCTGCTCGGGCTGAGCGGCCTCGGCGCCAGGAAGCCGGCAGCCCTTTCCGGCGGGCAACGCCAGCGAGTAGCACTCGGCCGCGCGCTTGCGGTTGATCCCGAGATCCTGTTGCTCGATGAGCCGCTGTCCAATCTCGATGCGCGGATTCGGCTTACTGTCCGACATGAGCTTAGAGCCCTGCAGCAACGCCTCGGCATCACCGCCATCCACGTTACCCACGATCGCGAGGAAGCGATGGTGATGGCCGACAGGATCGTGATCCTCGATGCCGGTCGCATCGCCCAGCACGGCACGCCGGAGGAGGTCTACAATCGGCCGGCATCCGCTTTCGTCGCCGCATTCATGGGCGCCGAAAATTATCTTCGGCTCACAGGCATGGCCCACGACGATCGCTTCATGATTGCGGCGAGCGCCATAAACGAGGCCACCGCGATGCCGATGCCTCGCCATCCCCTGGCCGACGGCCCGGTGCAGGCGCGCTTCCGACCGGAGGCGGCGCGCATTTTCTCGAAAACAGACGAGATCCCGGAGGAAGGGGTCTGCTTCAAGGGGATCGTGACGACGATGACTTATCCGGGCGGTCACTGGCGTCATTCCATCCATGTCGGCGATCGCGAAATCCTGGCGGATTGCCATCGTGCCCACACGCCCGGAGAGGAGGTCCTCGTGCACGTTCCGCCGGAAGCCCTCTTCCTCTTTGCTGCCGCCTGACGGGCGTTCTGCCGGACCCCGGCAATGAGAATTCAAGATTTCAATACCTCAACCTGAACCATGGAGAAGCGTTCATGAGAAGACTGACCTATGCCGTGTTCGCATTTGCACTGGCGGCCATCCCCGTCAAAGCCGAAGAACTGACGGTGGCGACCGCCGGCGACCAGAACATGGTCGACTACATCAATCAGTATCTCGGCCCACTGTTCGAAAAGACCTATCCCGGCAACACCGTCCGGGCCGTGGGCACAGGCCCGGGAGACGCCGGTTCGCAGAAGATCCTTGAGCGTTTCGACGCCCAGGAAGCCGCGAAAAGCCCCGTGTGGGATATCGACGTCGCTGTCGTCCACGAGAAATTCGCCGGACCGATGGTCACAAAGGGCTATCTCGAAAAATACCGCGGAAACATCGACACCGGGACGCTCGTCACCCGCGACAACGCCAAGAATGCGCTTGGCGCCGATGTCGACGGCTATGTCATGCCGATGTTCAACAGCCAGACGGCGATTGCCTACAATCCATCACTGGTCGCAAACCCGCCGAAAACCTATGCGGAACTCGCCGAATGGGTGAAGGCACATCCCAAGCAGTTCGGCTATAACGGGATCAAGGGCGGCGCATCCGGCGTGAGCTTCGTGATGGGCTGGATCTACGCCTTCGGCGATGGCGACGCCCAGAACCTGATGACCGGCCCTTACAAGGAAGAAGAAACGAAGAAATGGGGCGGCGCCTTCAAGAGCCTTGCGGACTTCACCAAGAACGCGACGCTGACGCCGGGCAATGCCGGAACGCTCGATCTTTTGAGCCGCGGCGAAATCGCCATGGGTCCGGTATGGGTCGACATGTTCTACAGCTGGCAGGCCAATGGTCAGCTGCCGCCCGAGCTGAAGCTCGTCCTGCCCGCTCCCGGCATGCCCGGCCAGCCGATGCATTATGTCATTCCGGCAAAGACCGGCCACAAGGAACTGGCTGAAAAATTCGTGGCTCTGGCAACAAGCCCGAAGGTCCAGGCCGAAGGCATCGTCAAGCGCTTCAACTGGTATCCCGGCATCGACGCAGCGCAGGTGAAGGCCCAGCTCGACGACGCCACCTGGAGCAAGCTGTTCGTGGACATCACCCCGGAAGATCTTGCGACCAAGGGCAAGCCCTTCCCGATCGCGAAATACAACAACGCCATTCTCGAGGCCTACGAGAATTCCGTGAAGTAAGCGATGACACAACGTCCCCTGCCCAGGCGGCAGGGGACGCCCCCAACGCGCCGATGGATTGCCGATGCCCAGACAGCTCATAGGATTGCTCCTCGTCCTGCCCGCCCTTGCGGTGATAGCCCTTCTCTTCATCCTGCCGATGGTGATGTCCGGTGTCGGAGCATTTCAGCTCGAAAATGGCGCATACGGCTTCGGCAATTTCCAGAAATCCTTCGACCTCTACTGGAAAGACATTCTGTTTACGGTCGTGATCGTCAGCCTCTCTTCCGCCCTGGTCGGACTATTCTCCGTTGCGATCGGCGGCTACCTCACGCTCGGCGGAAACCCTGCAGCCATCGCAATCCTGCGCTGGCTTTACCGCTGGCCGCTGTTCATCCCATTCATCGTCGTCGGCCAGATCCTCAGGACCTTTCTGTCGAAAAGCGGATTGATGAACAGCACCGCGATCAGCCTCGGCCTGATCACGCCGATTGACGCGACAAGCCTTCTGGACTGGCGCGGCATCGTCTTTGCCTTTGTCTGGAAGCAGACGCCCTTCGTCGCCATGTTGGTCGCCGGCGCCATGGCTTCGGTCAACCGCGACAATATCGAGGCGGCCCGCAACCTCGGCGCAGGCTCGCTGCGCATCCTTGTCGGCATTCTTCTTCCCCAGGTCGCCATCACCTTGACCGTCGGGCTCGTCCTTTCCTTCGTAACGATGATGTCCGTGCTTTCCGTGCCGATGATGATCAACGCCCAGTCGCCGACGATGCTGACGGCCGACATTGCCTTTCGCGTCAATGCCTACGGCGATTATGGCGTTGCCAATGCGCTCGGCATCATCTCGCTGGTGCTCGCCTGCTCGGTCGCCTGGATCTATCTGCGCCAGAATTTGAGGACACGCGCATGACCTTGATGAATGCGGATATACGATCCCGGCTCAGCTTGCTCTGGTGGCTGCCGCGCGGCCTCATCTTCGGGCTGATTGCGTTCTTCATCTTCGGGCCGCTCGCAAACCTTGTGCTGTGGACCGTGGCGGAAAAGTGGTATTTCCCGCATGCGCTGCCCCTGCAATACGGGCTCAGCTCATGGTTCCGGGTCTTTGCGCCGCGTGGCGGCGCCACGGAGTCGCTGGCGAATTCACTCGTGGTCGCCGTCCTCACCGTCATCGTGTCGCTGCTGCTTGCGATCCCTGCAGGTTATGCTCTCGCCCGCTTGAAGCTACCCGCGCGAGGGCTGATCCTGCTTGCCTTTCTCATTCCGCAGGCGTTTCCCAATCTGACCGTCTACGTCAACGTAGCCCGCATTTTCTATGAGCTGCGCCTGAACGGAACCATTGCGGGCGTCGTGCTCGTCCATGTCTCGCATGGACTGGTCTACGCGGTGTGGATCGCTACGGCCGCGTTTTCGGCAATCGAAATCGAGCTGGAGCAGGCGGCCCGGTCGGCCGGAGCAAGTGCGCTGCGGGCATTTAGGGACATCACGCTGCCGCTTGCCGCACCCGGCCTCATGGCCAGCGCCATTTTCGTGTTTCTGGAAAGCCTCGACGAGTTTACCGGCAGCTATTTCGTCGGCGCGCCCGACGTCAACATGCTGCCCCTGCTTCTCTACACCGCGGCAGCTGGCGGGAACTACCAGATCGCATCGATCACCGCCTTGTTGCTGCTGGTTCCTTCCCTGGCCTTCATGCTCATGGTAGAGCGTTTCCTCAAGGCGGACGTTCTTTCACGAGTGGGTCATTGACAGTGCGCGGCGGCGAACGCGAAGAATCACAACGAGAACGGCGCTTCGTAAGCGCCGAAGATGTCGCACGGCTGGCGGGTGTCTCAAGATCGGCCGTCTCGAGAACCTTCACGCCGGGCGCAAGCGTTGCGCCCCTCACGCGCGAAAAAGTCCTGCGAGCGGCGGAAGAGCTCGGCTATCAGGTCAACGACCTCGCAAGGGCCGTACTGAACAACCACAGCCGCCTCGTCGGCATCGTCGCGACCAACCCGGAAATCGGCTTCCGCGCCCATCTTGCATCCGCGCTGACAAAGGCTCTCATCCAGCGCGGCAACATTCCCATCCTGATCAACACCGGTCAGACGGAGGAAGAGCTGGCCGCCGCCCAAAGGACGCTGATCGGCCATCGCGCGGAAGCGACGATTATCCTCTCGGGCTCGACGCCGGAAAATTTCGTCGATCTTGCCCATCGCAACGGCCAGTCGGTGATTGTCATCGGACGCTCTGAGCCAGGTGCGGATCAGGTCAGGGTCGCCAACGTCGCCGCGGCGGCGAGAGCCGCCCAGGCCTTTGCCGAACGCGGATATCGCCGGCTTGGCCTGGCGGGATCGCAGTCCGGGACACCGAGCATCACCGAGCGCGAAGCGGGCTTTGTTGAGGCGTCCACAACACTTGGAGCGACCGTCATCGTCGCCAGGGGCCGGGATTCCGATTATGCTGGCGGTCTGCAGGCCGCTCGGGAGCTGCTCGACAGAGAGAACAGGCCGGAGGCGATCTTCTGCGTCAACGACCAGGTCGCATTCGGATTGATGGATTATGCGACACGCAAGCTGCATCTGCAGATCCCTGAACAGCTCGCGGTGATCGGCTTCGACGATGTCCCGGAAGCTGGTTGGCTCAGCTACAATCTGACGACTTTTCGCCAGGACCCCACCTTCCTGGCGCGCCGCGCCGTGGGATTGATAGATCGAAGGCTGTCCGATCCGGATGCGCCGCCATTGACGGAAAGCATCGAGCCCGAACTGATCAGACGACAAAGCGCTCCTTAGAGACAGGTTAGGCTTGCCCCTTACCGCCATCGGAGGCGGCATGGCTCCCGATCAGAACATCGGCAAAGGCGCCGATCAGGGAGGACGCGGCACTTCGCCTGCCGATAAGCCCGATCTCGCGATCGAAGCGCGGATCGTTGACCGGCCTGATCGCAATCTTGCGGCCCTGAGGGGAGGTAATACCCCAATCGGGCAGCAGGGATACGCCAAGCCCCTCGGAGACGAGCGCCACGATCGTCTCGGGCGCGTCGAGCTCGAACAATTCGCGGACCGGGATGCGGCGGCTTGCGAGGTAACGATTGACGATCATGCCGGTCCAGGCATTGCGATCCATGCGAATGAAGGGCGTGGAGCGGATGGCGGCGGCGATCGATTGTCTTGACAGAACATCGGGTGCGACAAGCACCAGCGGCTCAGCGCGAACCGGCTGCCAGCTCAGGCTTTTCGGCAATGGGAAGGGCGGCTTCACGCTCACCGCGCAATCGACTTCCTCGGCCTCGAGCATGGCAAGCAGTCCCATGGACGTGCCGGGCACGACTTTGAGCTCGATCTCGGGGTGAAGCAGCGCAAGCCTGCGCAACGTGCCGGGGATGAGGGAGGTCAGCACCGTCGAGATCGAACCGACCCGCAACCGCCCGCGAAGCGCGCCTGCTTGCGCGATCAGCGGCAGATCCTCAGCCCGCGCCACGATATTGCGCATGGTATCGAGAACTGCCTGGCCCGCATCGGTAAGCGCAACGGTTTGACCACGCCGCAGCGTAAGCGTCGTTCCGAGCTCCTGTTCCAAGGCCCGGATCTGCTCCGCCACGGAGGCGTTCGCAAGCCCGAGCGCCCGAGCGGCGGCCGCCATCGACCCTTTCTCCGCCACGGTACAGAAGGTGCGCATAAAGCGGATGTTCATGATTGTCGATCACCCAAATTAACGGAAAATCCGTTTTCTGATGACGGTATTATCATGGTTTATCCTGATATTGCCATCGGCTATTCAACATCCATCGTCTGAACGGAGGCCATCCATGTTGCTGCAGCACACCGCAAAAGGGGTTTACCCGATCGCGCCGACCCCCTTTGAACAGAATGGTGAGATCGATTTCGCCTCCATCGACCGGTTGACGGATTTCTATATGGAGTGCGGCGCGACCGGCCTGACCGTGCTCGGCGTGATGGGTGAGGCCCCCAAGCTCGAGGGCGCGGAAGCGCTCGCGGTTGCCACGCGCTTCATCAAGCGCGCGCCATCCCTTCCCGTGATCGTCGGCGTTTCGGCGCCCGGCTTTGCCGCCATGCGCAGCCTGGCTCGGGCCGCGATGGAGCGCGGGGCAGCCGGCGTCATGATCGCGCCGCCCAATACACTTCGGACCGACGATCAGATCGTCACCTATTATCGTCAGGCGGTCGAGGCGATCGGCACCGACATCCCCTTCGTCATCCAGGACTATCCGCTTAATTTTACCGTCGTAATGACGCCCGGCGTCCTCAAGCGGATCATTACCGACAACCCGTCCTGCGTCATGGTCAAACACGAAGACTGGCCGGGCCTGGAGAAGATATCGACACTTCGGCGGTGGGAAGCCGAGGGTTCGCTGCGGCGTGTTTCCATCCTTTGCGGCAACGGCGGCTTGTTCCTCGACTTCGAGACCGAACGCGGCGCTGACGGCGCTATGACTGGATATGCGTTTCCGGACATGCTCGTCGATACGGTGCGCCTCGCCCAGGCCGGCGAACGCGACAAGGCACATGATCTCTTCGACGCGCATCTGCCGCTCCTGCGCTACGAACAACAACAGGGCGTGGGGCTTGCCGTGCGCAAATATGTGATGGCGCGACGCGGCTTGATCGGTTCGGATGCTCAACGCTCTCCGGCGGGCGGCTTGACGGCAACGGCGAAGGCCGAAATCGAATATCTGCTTTCGCGGCTTGCGCGCGTTGATCGCCGCGCGGCCATTGCCTGAACAGGGAGGTTTATGATGGATCTGGGCTTAAAGGGACGGCCGGCGCTGGTACTCGGCGGCGGTGGCGGATTGGGCAAGGCGGCCGCGCTCGCATTGGCGCGCGAAGGTGCGTCTATCGTCATCGCCGACATTGACCCGGCAGCGGTCGCGGCGTCCGTAAGGGCAATAGCCGATGCCGGCGGAAAGGCACACGGGATCGTATGGGACCTTGCCGATATCGCCTCCATTGACGCGCGTGTTGCCGAGGCGGAAACGCGCTTTGGACCGCCGCTCGTTCTCGTCAGCTTTACCGGTGGCCCTCCTCCTACTCCGGTCTCGGGCCAAAGTCCGGAAGCCTGGCGACGCTTCTTCGACATGATGATCGTCTCGATCATCGCAACGGCCGATCGGCTCCTGCCGGGCATGCGGGCCGCCAGATGGGGACGCCTGGTCACCAGCACCTCCTCGGGTGTCGTGGCTCCCATCCCCAATCTCGGCCTCTCGAACGCTCTTCGGCTATCCCTCGTCGGCTGGTCGAAGACGCTGGCGCGCGAAGTTGCCGCGGACGGTATCACCAGCAACATCATCGTGCCCGGCCGTATCGCCACGGATCGCATCCGCTTCCTTGACGAACAAAAGGCCAAGCGCGAGGGGCGGACGGTGGAAGCAGTGGCCGCGGAAAGCGTCGCCTCGATCCCGGTCGGCCGATACGGCCGCCCCGAGGAATATGCCGATACGATCGCATTTCTTGCCAGCGACCGCGCCTCCTACATCACCGGCACCACGATCAGGGTCGACGGCGGACTGGTGCCGAGCCTGTAGCAACTGAAACAGGAGACTGCCGCGACCCTCGCAGCGGGGTTGTGGCAAGTTTGTCACACGGTGCCTTGGCATTGCGCGGACTACGCGCGTCGAAAGGCCCGTTGCTTGAGGCTGATCCAGTCAAGCAGAATCAGAACTCCCCCCAGCAGCACGAGGGTTGACGCCAGCAACCCCATATTGAGCAGGACGGCTTCAAGACCGAGATCGCGGACATCCAGGAATGGATAGGGGTAGAAGCGGGAGAGAGATCCGTGCACGAGGGTGTAGGCGGAATAGACGGCGGGAAAGACCAGCCACCAGAGCGCATCGTGCCACGAAAGCTTTCCGCGCTCGCTCAAGAAAATCCAATCCACGGCGTAAAGTAGCGGGACGCAATAATGGAGTATCTGGTCTCCCAGCAGTTGCCAGGCACGAGGATGCCATACACCCCTCAGCATCAAGACATAGACGATGCCAGCAATTCCCACGTAGATAAGGAGCGCACCTCGTGTCGACGGCTTGTTCGCCCACCGGCCGAGCGCCGAGCGCGGTGCGATTTCTGCGCAAAGCAGGGCCACGGCCAACAGAAGATTCGACTGAATCGTGAAATAGCTGAAGAAGTTCGCCGTCATCGTCAGCCGCGACACATGCGCACCCGGTATGATGGCGACGTATGAAACGACGATCCCCGATAAAGCAAACAGGGCAAGCAGACAGCGGTAGATACAGGTCAATCGCGCCATGAAACTCCTGCTATCGATTTCACAGGCGGATTGCCTGCCGTTCTCGCCTTCGAGCCTGCTCAATTTCAACACTTTGCGATGCTCTTGTCACTCACGGTGTCGAATATGTGCCGATTACGGCAGCATTAGAGATCACTGCGCCGCAAGCCTTGCCAGACGCTGCATTCGACACGCCATCTTATCCGATTGCCAGTCCCGGGGCGGCATTTTGCGCGGTATTTGGTCTATCGACATCCGAACGCGTCTGCCGCATCGGCTTGAACCGGGATGGATCACCCCTCGGCGATACTGCGGCGAACCCAGTTGATGAAGCTCCTGATACTCGGCTCACTGCGGCGAGCATGCTTGACGTTCAGGTAATAGGCCCGCCCGGTCGGCAGACGGGTGTCGTGCCAGATGCGAAGCCCGCCGTCCAACAGGCGCTGCTCCGCCAGAAAATACGGCACAAGCGCGATACCAACGCCTTCAAGAGCCATCTCGGCCGCGAACGAATAGTGGCTGGCGCCCATCACGGCCGCCTTGTCGAGAAGAGACGTTTTCTGGATGAGGCCAAGATAATCCTTCCAGTCCTCCATGAAGTTGCGGGCTTCGACATCCGTCGTGATGAACGTGTAGCCGCGTTTGCCATCCGGAAAGAGCTGCTCGTCCGTGCCGACCGGCACCAGATCCTCAGACAGAAGTTTCACGCTCCAGAAGCCGTCCTTGATCGGCGTAGTCGTAAAGAAGACGTCAGCCGCCGAATCGCTAAGCTCGGGCTGGTAGGCATGCAGCTTGATCTGCAGCCTGCATTCCGCCGCGTGCGGATAGAGCCTCATTCGCGGAATGAGCCATCCCGACCCGAACGCTGTGCATACCGCGACGCGGAGCGCACCGGCTCTGCTCTTGATACTGTCCTGAACCGAGTTCTCGATCTGGGCGAAGGCAAAGGACAGGGATTGAGCCAGCCGGGCGCCACGATCGGTGAATATCAGGCTACGCCCCGTGCTTTCGACGAGATCTTCGCCGATTTGCGTCCGCAGATAGCGGAGCTGATGGCTGATAGCGCTGCGGGTTATCATGAGTTCTTCGGCCGCTTTCGCGATGGAGCGATGACGAAACACGCATTCGAATATCTGAAGCGCTCTGATATTGCATTGCATCAAGGCTTTCCCCGTCGACTGGCACTTTCGATTGCAGCATGGGCAAGACAGGCAGCGGTTGCGCAGCCGGTTTCGCATTCTGAATTTCGATTGGATGAAGTGGGATGGATTGCTGAGCGCGTGGACGGTTAGCCCTGGATTGAGCCCGAGACAATCTGCGCGCTGAGCAAAGAGCGGAACGCAAAGTCCTGTGTCTTAAGCGGGGCACCCGGAGCAGACTAAGAGCCATAGTCCGGTTATCTCATAAAATTAAGACGAACTCCACCTATATTTGTATATATCTTTGTAATATTCCAAATCTCTATTTAAAGACGCGATAGATCATCAAATATATAAAATATATTTATCATACTATACCTATTAAGATTCCAATTTTTACTACTTAATATTATTATTTCAAGCTAATGTTAAAATATATGCGTTCAGGATTGCCCTATGACCGAATGGCTGAGCCGCCTTCCTGCGCGAACAAGCTGAAATTCAGGCCTCGTCACGATGCGGCGGGACATGCACTGCGACATAAGGTGAGTGCTCGGCAGACGCTGCCCCGCAGCTGAATAGACAGGTTCGTCCGCGGCCGGCTGCCTTGGCGCAATACAATGCCTTGTCGGCTCGATCGATGAGCTGATCGATCGTGAAATCTGGACTTTCATCGCCTGCAACGCCGGCACTGAAATTGACAATCATTGCGGCGTCGCCATGGGGTCGAATAGACATCACCTGTTGACGGAACCGCTCCAGATAGCGGACACTGTGCTCGGGAGAATGGCGGTCAAGGACGACCAGAAATTCCTCACCTCCCCAGCGACCCATCGATATGTTCACCGGGAGCTGCGCGACTGCGGCAGAAGCAACACGCTTCAGCACCTCGTCGCCCACCAGATGGCCGTAATTGTCGTTGATGAGCTTGAAGTGATCCAGGTCCAAAAGAGCAACGCAGAAATCGTGGCCATCTTGCCGTGCTGCGGCAAGGAGTGCCGTTGCACGCTCGTGCATGTGTCTGCGGTTAGGCAAGCCCGTCAGCGGGTCGGTATTGGCCGCCTCGACCAGATGCCGGCGATGGCGCAGATCGACGTAATGCATACGACAGAGAATCAGCAGCCCGAACGCCAATGCGCTGATGGAAACCAGCAGGTTTCGCGTATTGGCCCGCGTCGCCTCGCGCTCGGCGGCGAGCGTCCTTTGCAAGGTCTCGACCTTCACCGACTGGAGATCGGCTGCAGACTGGGCGGACGAGACGATCATATGGCGCGACGTTGCGGCATTCTTCCAATGCCGATAGCCCTCGATATAGGTACCGAAGTCCAGCCGTGCAGCCGGGAGATCACCCGCGCGACGATTGACTTCGGCCCTGAGGCGAAACGGTTCGAACTGACTGACGCTTGCCGGACCGCCATCGTCGCTGGCAACCTCATCGAGGTGAAGGTGCGCGTCGGCGATCTCCAGTTTTCCCAACGCGTCCCGGAAGCGATCGAGATTGTTGAGATAGATTCCACGAAAGCCATGCACTGTGGCGAGCAGGAAGCGATTGCCCTCGACCGTTTCGTCATCGATGACGATCTGATCGAGTTCCGGTGCGGCAGCATCGTTTCCAACTTCGCCCCACAGGCGCGACAGCAGCCCATGACCTTCGGCCCGCAATGCAAGGAGCCACTCGCGCATCTCGGCGGAGAATGAAGTGCCCTCCGTTGCGGCCTGTTCGACTGCGTACAGGGAGGCCGCCGTGGCTCGGCCGACCAGTTGGCTGGTGGGCGAAAGCAACAGGCCCGTCGCTGGCAGGCAAGATGCAAGGGCATTCGAAACGCACAGGACGAATATCACCAAGACGAAAATCGGTCTTGTCATTCATGTGCCTCGAATGGAGACCCAAAGCTTGGGGTAAGAAGCAGCGTTTGCCTGAACATGCGAGAGTGTCGCGACTATCGAGCAACCCTGCTTTCCGCCTGGCTCCGTGATACGCCATTGAGCTCCTCGAGTGCCGAAAGGATCTGATGGACGTCGCGAGACACGCAGGAATAATAGACGGTTTGCCGATCCCTTCGCGTCACAACCAATCGCTCCGCGCGAAGCTTGCCAAGATGCTGCGACAGGGCCGACTGGCTGAGCTCGACCTTGATGGCCAATTCGCCGACACTCCACTCTGTTTGTGTAAGCAGCAACAGGACCTCCAGCCGCTTGGGGTTTCCCATGGAGTTCAATATAGCCGCATAACGTTCCAGAACATCGGGAACAAGATCAAGCACCTGTGCGCCTCCTGCAAAAAATGCCAATTCAAACATCGGCAGGCCGCCGATGTATCTTACCAGGCGCTACAGTCTCAAAGGAGATCGAAGTCCTTGTATATCAAATAGAGCGGATTTTAGTAAATTGAAGCAGCAGCTTATGGTGAGAAATATTCATCAGTGTGAGCAGGACTTTACGCTATACACGAAACATAGCTACATCCGATCGCCAGAGCATAAAGACATCTTGCAATGCTACAAGGATTTATATTTAAGACATTTCTATATTATACTCTTCACCGCGCCCGCTTCCCCGATCGCTGAATCATGTCATAGTGCGGGGAGCCGGATCGCCAGCTCCCCGCATGCTCGACATTCGCGGCGAAGCCGATCTCCGCCAAAATCAAGCGTCGTGACGCGAGAAGGCGAGAACAGCATTTAATCCGCCGAAGGCAAAGGAGTTGCTCAATGCCGCGCGGATCGGCTGTGAACGCGCCGTATTGGGCACGATGTCGAGGTCGCATTCCGGGTCCCGCACGGTGAAATTGGCAGTCGGCGGTATCGTTTCATTCTTTATGGCGAGCGCCGTGGCGATAGCCTCCAGCGCTCCGGCCGCGCCAAGCGTGTGGCCATGCACCCCCTTCGTCGAGCTGACTGCGATCCGATCCGCCCCTCTGTCGAAAACCGCACGGATAGCGCGGCATTCCATCGCATCGTTCGTCGGCGTGCCCGTACCATGCGCGTTTATATAGTCGACTACGGCCGGTTCGAGCCCGGCATCCTTGAGAGCCGACTGCATGGCCCTCACCGGCCCATCCAGATGCGGCTGGGTGAGATGATGGGCGTCGGCGGTCATGCCGAAACCGACTATCTCCGCATAGATTTTCGCGCCGCGCGCAATCGCCGCGTCAAGGGGCTCAAGCACCAGCATTGCTCCGCCCTCACCAAGGTTCAGTCCCTGCCTGTCCTCCGAGAAAGGCCGGCAAGGCTCGGGATCGACCACCTGCAGCGCGTCCCATGCCTTCAGATAGCCGAAGCTGAAAGGCGCCTCGCTGCCCCCGGCGATGGCGAGATCAAGGGTGCCCTGACGCACCATCCAGAACGCCTGACCGATTGCATGCGCGGAAGAAGCGCACGCCGTCGAGAGCGTGTAGGACGGGCCGGTCAGGCCGAATTCCATCGAGATCGCAACCGTCGCAGCGCAAGGCATGACTTTCGGAATCGTAACGGGATTGACGAGCCGCCCGGCACTGCCATAGAGCCTCAGGAAAGAATCATCCTGGGTTGCCTGTCCGCCGATCGTCGAGCCGGTCACGACACCGGTATTGCGCTTCAGCGTTTCGGTCCACTCTATTTTCGCATCGCCTATCGCTTCCTGGGCGGCCACAAGCGCTAGCTGCGCGAAGCGATCGAGATAGCCGAGCTTCTTGCGGTTGATCTGCTCGTTCGGCTGAAAGTCGCGCACGATGGCGCCGTGCCTGATGTTGAGACGGGTCTCATCGAAGCCCTCCAGCGGGCTGAAGCAATGCCGCCCACTTTTGACCGCTTGCCAGAATGGATCGAGACCATTGCCCGTTCCGGCGACGACGCCCATGCCGGTAATCGCTACTCTGCGCATTTTACACTCCTCGGGCCTCTACATCGACATTTCAGCCCAGCTTAATCTTGCGATGGAATAAATAACGCCCCGCAACCCAGTTTTGTGGAGAGATAAATGAGTGAGCCACAAACACCTATCGCCGACAAGCTGCGCGATCTGATCGCAGATTTTCTCGGTGTTCCCCCTGCCGAATTAACCCCGGAGCGGAGACTGGAAGAATTCAACATCGACTCGTTCGATTTCATCGAAATTCTGTATCTCATTGAAGATAAAACAGGTCTCGAAATCCCCTCCAGTCCCACGGAACTCCGCGGCAAGATCGACTGTATCGGAGACATCTATCATCTCGCAGAAGAATACGCGAATGCGGCAAATCAAAAGCAAGCGTCCACGGGTTGAAGAAATTCCCCGACCGTAAGCAGCAACGATCGCTGCAACGGATCTTTCGCTAGTCTTCACGACAACGGCCAGATGAACAGCGCCCGCGCTTCGATCGCGGTCGCGTCTCCACCGTCGCCGCAGCGTGCAGGGCCAAAGCCACAAGCGCGCCATCACAAGAAATTGAAATGGGCGTGAGCACTTCGAGACGGCAACGGGTCAGACAGACGCCGCAAGGCGGTCTTGCGGGGCGGGCCGACCGCTCCCGCGAGCGACACAGAGAGGCGAAAAGCGGCGGGGTTTCGATAACCCCACCGCCGAACGGTTCGATCATGATTGCAGCGTGTTATGCGGCGCGGCCTCAGCCGAGCCCGGGGATCGGCATGCCGAATGTCTGGAGAAGCAGGACTACGTTCAGACACAGAATGACGATCGTCCCGACGATCGCGGCGATATCGGTCCACCGGCCGTTCGCGAAATTCCCCATGATGGCGCGGTTGCGCGTGAACATGACGAGCGCGATCATCGGAACCGGCAATGCGAAGGACAGAACGACCTGGCTATAGAGCAATGCGTCGGTCGTGTTTGCGCCGAGCAGCACGACCACGAAGGCCGGCAGCATCGTCACCAGACGCCGCACCCAGATCGGAATATGGAATCCGACGAAGCCCTGCATGATCATCTGGCCAGCCATCGTGCCGACAGCCGACGACGAAATGCCGGAGGCCATCAGGGACACGAGGAAGACGGCCGCCGCCGCACCGCCGAGCAGTGGTGTCAGCATGTGATAAGCGGTCTCGATCTCGGCGACCTCGGGATGGCCGGCATGAAAGGCGGCGGACGCCATGACCACCATGGCAATATTGACCGCGCCGGCCACCGCCAGCGCAATGATGCATTCCCAATTCGAAAAGCGGACGAGCTTGCGCCGCTCGGAATCATCGCGAGCCGGCGCGCGATGCTGGGTCAAGCCGGAATGCAGATAGACGGCGTGCGGCATGACGGTTGCGCCGATGATGCCGACAGAAATCGTCAGTGCCGTCATATCGGGCATGGAGGGGGTGATCAGCCCCATACCGACCTGTCCCCAGGCAACCGGCGCAATGAACATCTCGATGACGTAGCAAAGGCTGATGATCGCCACCAATGCGCCGATGATGAGCTCCATCGGCCTGAAGCCTCGGCCTTCGAACAACAGAACGCCATAGGTGACGACGGCGGTCACCGCCATACCCGCCAGGAGCGGCATCTGAAAGAGCAGCGATAAGCCGATGGCGCCGCCGAGGAATTCGGCAAGATCGGTCGCCATGGCGGCGATTTCACTGACGATCCACATCGCAATGCGAACCGGCGTCGAAAATTGATCGTGGCACAATTCAGCGAGATTGCGGCCGGTGACGATGCCGAGCTTGGCCGACAGTGCCTGGAAAAGCATGGCGATCAGGTTGGCCATGAGCACCACCCAAAGCAGCGAATAGCCATAGCTGGAGCCGGCCTGAATATTCGTCGCAAAGTTGCCGGGGTCCATATAGGCAATCGAGGCGATCATCGCAGGCCCGGCAAAAAGCAGCATCGAGCGGATGCCTCGCCGCCGTCCGGCAAGCACCTCGCGAATCTGCTCATCCGTCCGCTCCGACAATGTCGGCTGCCTCACTAATTCCGTCATCACATTTCTCCAGCCTGGGGTCTGCTGCCAATTTTTACTTGCAACTCATTCTTAATTGCACGATATGGGAAATCGCGCGGACGTCAACCCTTTTTGCAAATCATTATCAATCGCATGAAGGTCAAGATCGATCGCAGATGCAAATAGGTCTTATTATCAATTAGGAGGTAGGTATGTTCGATGTGGTGAGACGGTCTGTCCTGGCAGCAATGGCAGGCGCATTTGCCGTCACACTGGCAGCGGCCCCAGTCGCGGCTCAGGAAAAATTCAAGGCGATTACGACGTTCACTATTATCGCCGACATGGCGAAGAACGTTGCTGGCGATGCGGCAATTGTCGAATCCATCACCAAGCCAGGCGCGGAGATCCACGAATACCAGCCAACGCCGGGCGACATTCAGCGCGCCCAAGGGGCAAAGCTCATTTTCTCGAACGGCCTCAATCTGGAGCTTTGGTTCCAGAAGTTCTATCGGAATCTCAAGGACGTTCCCGACGTCGTCGTCTCGACCGGTATAGAGCCGATGGGCATCGTCGAGGGCCCCTACGAGGGCAAGCCCAATCCGCATGCCTGGATGTCGCCCGAGAACGCGATCATCTACGTCGACAATATCCGAAACGCCTTCGTCAAATACGACCCGGAGAACGCGGACACCTACAAGGCCAATGCCGAAGCCTACAAGGAAAAGATCAAGGCGACGGTCGCGCCCATCCGCGAGACGCTCGATAAAATCCCGCAAGACAAACGCTGGTTGGTATCGAGCGAAGGGGCCTTCTCTTATTTGGCCCGCGATTTCAGCCTGAAGGAGCTCTATCTCTGGCCGATCAACGCCGACCAGCAGGGCACGCCGCAGCAGGTGCGCAAGGTCGTCGACACCGTCAGGAAGAACCGGATTCCGACCGTCTTCAGCGAAAGCACGGTATCGGACAAGCCAGCCCGGCAGGTGGCCCGCGAAACGGGCGCCCATTATGGCGGAGTGCTTTATGTCGATTCGCTGAGCGAAGCCGATGGTCCGGTGCCGACCTATCTCGACCTTTTGCGCGTAACCTCCGGCACCCTCGTCAAGGGCCTGAGCGAAGGGCTGCCGCAATGAGTTCTTCCGTCAGTGTCTTCCACTCGCCCGCATCCGAGGATGCGGGCTCCGGTATCGCTGTCCGCGATGCCGCCGTTACCTATCGCAATGGCCATACAGCTCTTCGAAGCGCCAGCTTTCGCATTCCGAAGGGGACCATCGCCGCGCTGGTTGGGGTAAACGGTTCCGGCAAGTCCACCCTGTTCAAAGCCATCATGGGCTTTGTCCGCCTTGCCAAGGGCGAGATCCGCGTGCTCGGCATGCCGATCGAGGACGCGCTGCGCAGCAACCTCGTCGCCTATGTGCCACAGACTGAGGAAGTCGACTGGAATTTTCCGGTTCTGGTCGAAGATGTCGTGATGATGGGCCGCTACGGCCATATGGGCATGATGCGCATTGCCAGGAAAGCCGATCATGAGGCCGTCGCGGCCGCGCTTGCCCGTGTCAATATGAGCGAGTTCCGCAAGCGCCAGATCGGTGAGCTTTCCGGCGGGCAGAAGAAGCGGGTCTTCCTCGCCCGCGCGCTGGCGCAGGACGGCCGCGTAATCCTTCTGGATGAGCCCTTCACGGGTGTCGACGTCAAGACCGAAGAACAGATCATCAAACTCCTCCGAGAATTGCGGGACGAAGGTCGCGTGATGCTGGTATCGACCCACAACCTCGGCTCCGTGCCGGAGTTCTGCGACCGGACCATCCTCATCAAGGGCACCGTGCTCGCCTACGGGCCGACGTCCGAGACGTTCACGCAGGAAAACCTAGAGAAGACGTTTGGCGGCGTGCTGCGCCATTTCGTGCTGAATGATGTTCGGGACGGCGGGAAAGCTGCGGTTCGCGTGCTGAGCGACGACGAGCGCCCGCTGATCCTTAAAGGTGGGAGAACGAGCAGCCGACAGGTCGAGATCAATGGGGGCGATTAGAAACGATGACCGGCATCCTCGAACCCTTTGCCTATGAGTACATGCTGAATGCCATGTGGGTTTCGGCCCTTGTCGGCGGCGTTTGCGCGTTCCTCTCTTGCTATCTCATGCTCAAGGGCTGGTCGCTGATCGGAGACGCGCTTTCGCACTCGATCGTGCCCGGTGTCGCCGGGGCTTACATGCTCGGGCTCCCCTTCTCTCTCGGCGCCTTCTTCTCCGGCGGCCTTGCAGCTGCCGCGATGCTCTTTCTCAACCAGCGAACCAAGTTGCGGGAAGACGCCATCATCGGCCTGACCTTCTCCTCATTCTTCGCGCTCGGCCTGTTCATGGTCTCCTTGAAGCCGATGGCGGTGAATATTCAAACGATCGTTCTCGGAAATGTTCTTGCCATCACGCCTGGCGACACGTTGCAGCTCGCAATCATCGGCTTCGTCTCGCTCGCCGTCCTGCTGGTGAAGTGGAAAGATTTGATGGTCACCTTCTTTGACGAAAGCCATGCGCGCTCCATCGGGCTCAACCCGACGGCGCTCAAGCTGATGTTCTTCACGCTACTTTCGGCCTCGACGGTCGCAGCGCTTCAGACAGTCGGCGCATTTCTCGTCATCTGCATGGTCGTCACACCGGGCGCGACGGCCTACTTGCTGACCGACCGTTTCCCGAAGCTGCTTGTCATCGCCGTCGTCATCGGTTCGGTGACGAGTTTCGTCGGCGCCTATTCGAGTTATTTTCTCGACGGAGCGACGGGCGGCATCATCGTCGTGCTGCAAACGGCGATCTTCCTGATCGCCTTCTTCTTCGCACCCAAACACGGCATGCTGGCCGCCCGCAGACGGGCAGCGCAGGCACTGGAGAGTGGGCAATGAGCTTGATCGAAACCCTTCTTTCCCCCTGGCAGTTCGACTTCATGATCAATGCGCTGGTGATCTCGACGCTCGTTGCCGTGCCGATGGCGCTTCTCTCGTGCTTCCTGGTGCTGAAGGGCTGGTCGCTGATGGGCGATGCGATCAGTCACGCGGTCTTCCCCGGCGTCGTCATAGCCTATATCGGCGGCTTCCCCTTTGCCGTCGGCGCTTTCGCCGCCGGCATGTTCTGCGCCATCGCCACCGGCTTCCTGAAAGACAACAGCCGTATCAAGCAGGATACCGTCATGGGCGTCGTCTTTTCCGGCATGTTCGGCCTCGGCCTCGTTCTCTATGTCAAGGTTCGGTCCGAAGTGCACCTCGATCACATCCTGTTCGGCGACATGCTCGGCGTTTCCTGGCACGATATCGGAATGGCGGCCGTCATCGCGGCGGTCACGGCGGCGATCATCGGCATCAAGTGGAGGGACTTCCTCCTGCACGCGTTCGATCCGGCGCAGGCGCGCGCCGTCGGTCTGCGGGTGAAGCTGCTGCATTATGGCCTGCTGGGACTGATCTCGCTGACCATCGTCGGAGCCTTGCAGGCGGTCGGCCTCATCCTCGCGGTCGCCATGCTGATTGCGCCGGGCGCTATCGCCTTTCTGCTTGCCCGCAAGTTCAGCACGATGCTCATCCTGGCAACGGCGATCGCGATGATCGGCTCCTTTGCGGGCGTCTATCTGTCATTCTTCATCGACAGTGCGCCGGCGCCGACCATCGTGCTTCTGCTAGCCGCGGCCTTCATCCTCGCCTTTGTGAGAGCAACCCGCAGGGCAGCAACGATGGAGGCAGGCGAGATTCGCTGAACCCGCGACAAGAGGCGGCTGAGATGCCGCCTCGGGGCACATCCGGCTTTGAACCGGCGCCGGTGACGGAGCCAACTAGCCCGCATTCTTTCGGCCGCGCGCTCTCTTCAGGGGCCTGACATAAATTTCGAGCTTGTGCCCGACAATCTCGAAGCCATGCTTTCGAGCTATCTCCTCCTGGAGGCGCTCGATTTCATCGGAGCGAAACTCCGTGATCGTGCCTGTCTCCAGATTGATCAGATGGTCGTGATGTTCCTGATCGGCGGTTTCGAAACGCGCGGGACCATTTCCGAAGGAATGACGCTCGAGAATACCGTTTTCCTCAAGGATGCTGAGCGTCCGGTAAACGGTAGCAATGGCGATACCGGGATCGATCGCCGTGACTCGGCGATGAATTTCCAATGCGTCCGGATGATCCGACGCCTCAGACAACACCCTGGCTATCGCCTGTCTCGGAGCCGTCAGCCGCAGCCCCTTCTCCTTGCAAAGCCCGGCAATGTCTTTCTTTTCATCCATGAATCAGAACCCAAATTCCTCTGGCGCGCCGCAAGGATCATGATCCCGCGGCGATATCCTGCGCCAAGTTCAGGCGCGACACCATTTGCTTTACAGCCATCGGCACGGCGTCGCAACGATCCGGCGAAGAAGTCTCAACAATCGCCTCGCGCGCAATCATTACATGCTACGGCCGAAAGGCCAGCGGATGACAAGAGAGCCGATTGGAACCGGGTCGTTACGAATTGCCGAGAAGCCGCTGCCGAAGGCGGCTGACGGTTTCGGCCGGAAGACCGGCCCAGCCGAGATAATCCGCCACCGTGCGGTATTCCTGCTCGATGAATGCGATCGTTGCGGCCATGGTCGCAGGATCGCAGGCAAGCAGCGGCCGGAACTTCTCGATGTCGGCGCCCTGCGCGACGGCATTGGCGAGGATGTCGTCGACCATCGGCGCAATCAGGCTGCCCGTCAGCGAATAGTCCTCAAGAATGGTCGTCGTATCGACGCCAGCGGTCAAAAGCAGCAGAGCGGCGATAATGCCTGTTCGATCCTTGCCGGCCGTGCAATGGAAGAGAACCACGCCATCATCAGCATCGGCGATCAGGGACAAGACCGCGCAGATCGCCTCGCGGCGTTCCCGCAAGGCTCTGACATAAAGATCGAGCAATGTGTCCGCATCGGGCCGGTAAGTCGGGGCCAGCGTATCGAACAGCGAGATGTTGTGATAGCGCACCGCCTCGTTGCGGCTGAACGGATTGGGCTGATGCGTCAACTCGGTACCGTTGCGCAGGTCGATGACGACACGCACGCCCTCGCCGGTCAGCACCGCCATTCCCTCATCATCCAGGCGATGCAGTCCATCAGCACGCAGCACCCGGCGCCAGAGCGTGGTCGCCTCGCCCGCAGAATAACCGCCGAGATCGCGGACATTGTAGGTGCCCTTAACGGGCAGGTGGCGCATGGCATTGGAGTTCATCAACGTATTCCCGATTTCATGAAGGAGGAAACGACCTGCCTCTGCAGGACAATATAGAGGATGAAGATCGGCAGGCTAGCCATCGTTGCCGCCGCCATCAACGGTCCCCAAAGCGTGCCTTCCGACGTCATGAACATCTGGATGCCGATCTGGATCACGCTGTTTTCCGGCGTGCGGGAGAGAAGCAGCGGCCAGAAATACTCGTTCCAGGTCGAGATGAAGATCAGGATGGCGAGCGAGGCGATGGTGCCGCGCAGGTTGGGCGCGATTACCTCCCAGAGGATGCGCCAGCTGCCGGCACCATCCATGCGGGCGGCCTCAAGCACCTCGTTCGGAAAGCTGCGCATGGTCTGCAGCAGCAGCAATATCGCAAGAGCGGATGCAAAATGCGGCAGAATCAGAGCGGTGACGCTGTCGAGCAGGCCGAGATTGGCGACGATCAGATAATTCGGGATCATCACGACCTGCAGCGGCACCAGCCAGGTGAGCGCGATGAGGATATGGACGATGCGGTCGCCGGGGAAGCGCCAGCGCGCAAAAGCATAAGCCGCGAGCAATCCGGTGAGAAGCTGAATGATTGTCACAACTGCCGACACGACCAGCGTGTTGACCAGCATCCGCCCGATCGGGATGGCGTTCAGCGCGTAGACGTAATTGTCGAGCGACGCCGCAGTCGGCCAGATGCTCTTTTCGAAGACCCGATTGGCCGGCCGCAGCGATGTTACGATCATCCAGTAAACCGGGAACAGGCAGAAGAACGACAGGGCGATCATGATCGCATGACCGGCGATCTTCTCGACCCCGAGCATGGTGGTGCCGCGCCGGCGCGGCCGCGTGAGGACATCAATTGTCATAGAAGGAAAACCTGTCGATCAGCCAGAACAGAACATAGGCCAGCATGCCGAAACCGATGAAGAGGACAACGGCAGCGGCCGAACTCCAGCCGACCGAAAGGCTGGAAAAGCCGAAATCCCAGAGCAGATAGTAGATGTTGGTCGTCGCCCCGAGCGGGCCGCCGCCCGTCAGCACGTTGATATAGGAAAAGCTCCACTGCGCCCCGAGCAGGATGGTCATCATAACGAGAAACAGAATGGTCGAGCTGAGGAGCGGCAGGCGGATATCCCGAATGATCGCCCAGCGGCTGGCGCCGTCCATGCGGGCGGCCTCGATCAGCGACGGGTTGATATTGGCATTGGCGGCTGAAAGGATCAGCGTCGAAAAGCCGATCAGCTTCCAGCCGGTGAGCACGATGATCGTCCAGATGGCGATCTTCGGGTCTTGCAGAAAACGTGGCGCCATGATGCCCATCGCCTTCAAGGTTACGAAGACCATGCCGTGACCGGGGTCAAGCAACCAGCGCCACAGGACCGCGGCGACGACGGGAGCGACGATCATCGGCACGAAGATCATCGCCCGGTAAATGTTGCGCGAGCGCGCCGGCAGGTCGGCCGTGAAGATGGCGATCGCCAGCGGCAGGAGGACAGCGAGCGGCAAGAGGCCGACGACGTAAATCCCGGTATTGCGGAGCGCCTGCCAGAATTTCGGCAGCGAGAATATATTGAGGTAGTTTGTCCAGCCGACGAAGGTCATCGGCGAGGTCGCCAGCATGTTCCATTCGTAGAAGCTCAGCCGGAAGGCATCGATCAGCGGCCAGTAGATCCAGAGGAGAAAGGTGGCGATGGCGGGCGACAGATAGAGCCACGGCAGATAGCCGCGCCTGCGGGCCTGACGCGGCCGGCTCGTTGCGGCCGGCGCTGTGGTGGAGGCGGTTATCGTGGTCATAGTGCGCTTGCCTGCCCCGTCTCTCATGACGCGCCGTTGCGAGTTCAAGGATATTGTTCGGTCTTGCGAGATCTCCTCCCGCGATCGAGCGGGAGGAGATTGTCATCGGCTCAGTTGGTGCTCGCCGGCATCAGCGCCTGGGCGGTATCCTGAGCAGCCTTCATCGCCTCGGCGGGATCACCGCCGCCGAACACAGCCTGCTCGGCGCCGTCCATCATCGCCTTGGCAACCTGGCGATAGTTGGGGCCGGGGAAGGATTCCCAAGGCTCCAGCGCTTCCAGCTGTTTGAGGTTCGGCTGGACGAGCGGATGCTCCTTCACCCAGTTGCCGAGATATTGCGGATCGTTGACGATATCGGTGCGCAGCGGCAGATAGCCGATCTCCGACGTGATGACCGTATAGGCGTGCTTTGATGTCATAAACTTCATCAGTTCCCAGGCAGCACGCTGCTTGAGCGGATCGGCGCTCATGATGACGAGCGCGCTACCGGAATTGTTCGGCCGTACCGGCTTGTCGCCGAAGCGCGGCATGGTCGTGGCGCGCAGGTCGAAATTGCCGGTGGCGCCCTTGACGAGATAGGCCTGGATGGCCGATGTCTGCAAGTACATGCCGACCGTTCCGGCAGCCATGCCGTCCATCGCGGCATTGAGGTCGAGATTGGAATAGACGCCTGATGTGTAGAGGTCGTGCAGCATCGACACCGCTTCGACCGCTGCCGGATCGGCAAAGGTCAGCTTCTTACGGTCGGTCGAAAGCACGTCGCCATTGTTGGAGCGAATGAGGCCCTGAAACAGCCAGTCGCCCGCGGACGGTCCGAAAATACCGGTGGCGAGGCCATCCTGTCCAGTCTTGTCAACGATCGCCTTGGCGGCAACCTTGACCTCGGCCCAGGTTTGCGGGGGATGATCGGGATCAAGACCTGCCTTGCGGAACAGATCGGCATTGTAAAACAGAACCGGCGTCGAGAAAGTATAGGCAAGCCCGTAGGTCTTACCGTTATAGACGCCGAGTTTCAGGCCCTTCGGAGACATGCCTTCGAAATGAGCGCGGAGTTCTTCGGCCGGAACCACATCCTCAAGCGCCACGGCGCCGAGATTGTTGACGAAGAAATCCAGATCGGAAAACACCATCTGGGCGATGTCGGGCCCGTGGCCGGCGGCGACGTCGGCCTGGATACGGGTGCTGATATCGGACGACGGAACCCCGACGCCGTTGACCTTGACGTTGGGATTTGCGGCTTCAAACTCGGCGATCAGCCGCTTGGTGGCGGCAGCGCCGTTTCCGGTCGAGGCGAGATTGTAGTTGTAATAGTTGATGGTAACGGGCGTGTCGACCTTGGCCGGGATCTCGCTGGCAAGGGATACTGACGCGAGCGTCGCAAAGGCGATGCCGGCGCCGAGGAACAGTCTGCGTTTCATCCTGGAAATCTCCCGATCATTCGGCAGCGGCGAGTGCCGCCTGCTCTTCGTATTTCTTGATGATGTCGGCCATGTCGGTGAAGGAGAAGCTATGCAGCTCGCGGCGTTCGGCAGGCTGCGGCACGAAGGAAACCGTAAGGCCGGATGGGCGCACTGCGCCGATCGCGAAGGATGCGCCCGACAGCATGCGCAGGCCTTCATGCAGATAAAGGACATCGGTCGCCGCATGCTGGCCGATGCCAACGATGACAGGAATGCCGTACCAGTTGCTGACGCGGTCGAAATGGATATGGCCCGAAAGAATGCCGATGATGTTGCGGCCCTCAAGCAGGCGACGCAGCTTTTCCGTGTCGGCGATGGCAAGTGATTCCCATTCGAGATCGGCATTGGCGTCGAGCGCGGGGGCGTGGTGCATGACCATCAGCTTCGGCAGATCGGGATGGTTGGCAAGTTCGGCTTCAAGCCAGGCAAATTGCGAGGCTTCGAAGCTGCCACCGATCTTGAAGGGATGGCTGGAATCCATGACGATGATGTGGATGCCATCGATGACGGCGGCATGGTCGTAAGGGGCGCCAAGGTCCTCGGTACGGTCGGTCATGGCCTTGTAGAAGCCGTCGCGCTTGTCATGATTGCCAAGCGCGTAGAGCACGGGGACATCGAGTTCGGCTTGCGCCATAATGCGCTTCAGTTCCTCATAGGAGCCGACGTCGCCGCGATTGGTGAGATCGCCGCTCGCGATCACGAAGCGCGGTGGCGGCGTCAGCCGTTTGACGTCGGCGAGAATCGCGACCAGCGTCTTCGACGTCTCGGAGTAAAGGTGATCGTCCTTTACCGTGGGGTCAGAGATATGCAGATCGGTGAGGTGAACGAAGGTCGTATGGGCCGTCATGACGTCGGTTTCCTTCTGCGTCGTGCGCTTTCCGGTGGATGCATTGCAAAGGCGCTTGCCTGTTTGACGGCACACCGATACACAGGGGACATGACAGGTGAATGAAGGTTCATTCAGAATGGAATTAGACCCCGCCCGGCGCGAACGCATTCTCGATGCCGCCGCCAAATTGATCGTCGAAAACGGTCTGCAATGTTCGATGGCCGCCATTGCGGATTCAGCCGGCGTAGCAACCGGATCGATCTATAACTACTTCAAATCGAAGGACGATCTCATTCGCGGTGTCTATACGCGGCTGGCCGCGACCATCACGGCAAACCTTGTCCCGTCCCCTGCCGATCCGGGTGGCCCTCGCGAACGGATCATGCGCTATATCTACGATTATATTGATTTCATATGGCGGGATCGGCAGCGGGCGCTGCTGTTTGAATATCTCTCCAATGTGCCGCTGGTATCGGGCGCGGAATTGAGCGCAACCTTCGACGAAGTGACGCAATACTCGATCGGGTTGATGCGTGAAGCACAGGCGGCAGGCCTGCTACTCGATCTGCCGGCGGCAACGATGTCGGGCTATATCGGCGGCGGCATTCGCAATACGCTAAAATGGCGCCGCTTCAATCCCGCACCCCTGTCGGATCACGAACGAGACGAGATCGCCCTCATGTCCTGGAACGCGATTGCGGCTCTATCCGCAAGAGGGCGCTGAATTTCACAAAGCAGGATTGAATAGCGACCAAGGCCACGGATACCGCCTTGCCGACCCTTGAGGGCGATTTGCTTCTTCAGACCTCATAAGAGATCGTCAGATGCGCATCCGTGGCACATCGTTGGGATCGAGGCGCAGCTCGATCAGCACTGGGCGGTTGCGATTTCTGATGGCATGCAGAGCGCCTTCAAGCTCGCCGGCGGAGCTGACCGCAACGCCGTGCCCACCCAGCGCGGTCGCAACCTCGGCGAATGAAGGCCAGTCGAACTGCGTGAGGCCAGGGTCCATCTTCCGGTCGCGAAACTGTATGTGTTCGGCGCCATAGGCAGAATCGTTGCAGACGATGACGATCAGGTCCTGACCGAGACGGACGGCGGTGTTGAACTCGTTGACGCCGCTCATCATGAAACCGCCATCTCCGGTGAAGAGAGCAACCGGCCGATCCGGAGCGGCAACGCTTGCGCCGATCGCTTCCTGCAATCCAAGACCGATCGAGCCGAAATTCGCCGTCACGACGAAACTGCGGGGATCGCTGACCGAGATCCGGCACCAGACTTCCGTCATGAAGCGCCCGCCGTCCGTCACAAGCACCCTGTCTTTCGGCAAGGCCTTTTCCAACTCCTCGAGCGCCGCGATATAGTTCACATATCCCGCATTCGTCTTGTCGCGCTGGTCGCGGGGATGAGTGGTGAGCGAGGGTATATCCAGCTCGCGCGTAAAACCGCTCGGCGGAATTTCCGCCTCGTCCAGCCAATGGACGAAATTGTCTGCCGTCAGGCCCGCATCGGCGACCAGAGCCGCATCCGGATGGATATTCTTGCCAATGGCGCGTGCGTCCATATCGATCTGGACGACGCGCTTGCCCTTCAGGAGCTTCCCCCTGTCGGTGGTAAAATCATGCAGCCCGGCTCCAAAGCAGATCAGGCAATCGCTCTTGGCGATGAGATCATAGGCAGCCGGCGTGCTGAGCGTGCCGAAAATATCCATATTGTAGGGATGACCGCCGAACAGTCCCTTTGCTTTCAAGGTTGTCGCAAGCGGTGCTTCCAGCCGATCGGCCAGACGGATAAGTTGATCGCGCGCGTCGCAAGCGCCACCCCCTGCAAGGATGAGCGGGCGTTTTGACGAGGCGATCATGCCGATCGCCTTGTCCAGTGCGTCCCCCTCGGGCACATATCCTGGAGCATCGAAGACTTCGAAAACAGCCCTTTCGTGAACCTGCTCACACCACATGAAATCGGCCGGCATGTTCAAGACGATCGGGCGCCGCTCGACCCGGGCGCGATAGAATGCGCGCGCGACGTCCCAGGTGGCGGTCTCCGGCGAGCGCATCTGCTCGAAGCCGGCGCCTGTTGCCTTGACGACCTCGCGCTGATCGATGCTTTGCAGGTGATGCGGATTGGCGACTGGAGTGTCGCCCGCGAGAAGCACCATGGGGATAGAGCCGCGAGCGCCTTCCGTGAGGGCGGTGACGCAATTGGTCAATGCCGGACCGTGGGTCACACTCGCCACGCCGATCTTGCCCGACACATGTGCATAGGCGAGCGCCATCAAAACCGAGCTTCCCTCATGCGCCGCCGGCACGAACCGGCCGCCGCACCCGCGCACATAGTGGTCGATCATGAACAGGTTCGCATCGCCCATCAGACCGAACATCGTACCGACATCATGATCGCACACAGCGCGCGCAATCGACTGATAAACATAGATCGCAGTCTCGGGCATCTTGACTATTTCCCCTCCCACGGCGCAGCAGCCGGGCCAAATCATAGATGCTCAGAATATCAGTAGAGACGCGCAAGAGGTGCGCAATTTTCAAACAGATTGACCCGTTAGACGCATGATTATTGGCACAATACCCCAAATTTCACACGAATCATGCCGCCCCGACTTAGAATCTTTCGACGGTATGCAACTGACATTGCAAGCGCACGCCAAACCCCTATCGAGAACGCGAATGGGCTGTCTCAAGCCGGGAGAGAACAAGGGGGAGGAAGGCGGGGCGCCCGTGCCTCGGTAGGCGCCCATAACGGATATCGACGCTCCTATCGCGGGCGATATTGGCTCTCGTCGGCAAGTTTCAGCTTTGCGTCATCAAGCTTGTTGTAGGCGGCCTGTATGATATCGATATCGGCCGCATGGCCGATGCCGGCCAATTTGTAGAGCACGTCGCCGACGGCGATATCCACCCGTGGCTTGTTCTTCGAATATACCCTCTCGATCATCGGCTGGATCGCATCTTCGATCCCGCCGGCGGCGAAATAAAGCGCCAGGGCTCGATATAAAAACGCTTCTCGGCGATCACTCAGGTCCATCAGGGACTCGGTACCGACGCTCGATGCCAGCAGCTTCACCGCCTTGTTTTGATATTCGCTCATGCCCCCACCCAAATCTTCTAAACGATACTCGAATCGGAAAATATACTATATGTTCCTGCACATATATTCTTTCGCGAGACTGAAGTCGTTGCAACAACTGCGTTGCCGGTTATGCTGTCATGCGTTGTCCGTCGCAGATCGACCAGAGCGGGTTTTGGCAGTCGCCGACCTTCGTCCAATGCGAGATTGTGACCCTTATCAAGGCCGTGGGGCGGGTGGCGCCTTACCGTAAGGTGTTTCGCATTTTTTTATAAAGTCATCTGACGACACAGATCGTAACGTGCGACGCTCGTTTGGAGGAAACGAGAAACGCAAAGGTATGGAGGAGATTACCTTGGCAGCAGCCGCAGAGGAAAATACCGCAGGCCTATCCCCGGAAGATGAAAAGCTCAGCCTTGGCGCCAATCTGGCCTACGGCCTGCAACATGTGCTGACCATGTATGGCGGTATCGTCGCCGTCCCGCTGATCATCGGCCAGGCGTCGGGCCTGACGCCGGCAGATGTCGGCCTGCTCGTGACGGCGTCCCTGTTTGCCGGCGGTCTGGCGACCATCCTGCAAACGATGGGGATACCATTTTTCGGCAGCCGTCTGCCTCTCGTGCAAGGCGTATCGTTTTCCGGCGTCGCGACGATGATTGCGATTACCGGACATGGAGGCATCCAGGCCATTCTTGGTGCAGTCATGGCGGCGTCGTTCATCGGGCTCCTCATAACGCCCGTCTTTTCGCGCATCACGCGATTCTTTCCACCGATCGTCACGGGCATCGTCATTGCGACGATCGGGCTCACCCTCATGCCGGTTGCGGCCGGCTGGGCTATGGGCGGCAACAGGAGCGCGCCGGATTTCGGCAGCCAGGCCAACATCCTGCTCGCGGCCGCGACGCTGGTCATTGTCCTGCTGCTCAGCAAGCTCGGCAGCGCCGCCATATCCAGGCTCTCGATCCTGCTCGCCATCATCATCGGCACGAGTATAGCCTACGCGGTGGGTATCGCCGATTTCTCGCGGGTAATGAACGGACCCTTCGTCGCCTTGCCGCAGATCTTCCATTTCGGCTATCCGGTGTTCGACACCGCGGCGATCATCTCCATGTGCATCGTCATCATGGTGACGCTGGTCGAAACATCCGCTGATATCCTTGCCGTCGGCGAAATCGTTGGAACCAAAGTCGATGCGCGCCGGTTGGGCAATGGCCTGCGTGCCGACATGCTCTCCAGCATCCTGGCTCCCGTCTTCGGCTCGTTCACGCAGAGCGCCTTTGCCCAGAATGTGGGCCTCGTGGCCGTGACCGGCATCAAGAGCCGGTTTGTCGTGGCGACCGGCGGCCTTTTCCTCGTCGCGCTGGGACTGCTGCCGATCGTCGGCCGCATCGTCGCAGCCGTGCCGAGCTCGGTCCTTGGAGGTGCAGGCCTCGTGCTGTTCGGGACGGTCGCTGCGAGCGGTATCCGCACGCTCGCTAAGGTCGATTACGAGAACAACATGAACCTCATCATCGTGGCGACGTCGATCGGCTTCGGTATGATCCCGATCGCCTCGCCAGGCTTCTACGAGCATTTTCCCGCATGGGTCATCACCATCTTCCACTCCGGCATCAGTTCGGCAGCGTTGATGGCGATCGCCCTGAACCTGCTGTTCAACCACCTGAAAACGGGCAACTCCGATCAGCAATCGGTCTTCGTCGCAGGAACGGAGCGACTGATCCGATATCAAGACATCGCCAGTCTCCACGACGGCGATTATTTTCTGGACGGCAAGCTCTATGACGCCAACGGCGCCGAGGTTCCACTGGTCCCTGCTGAAGCTCACTGATTGCCGTCGCCTCTAACATCGCGTCCTGATGTCGTCGCACTGACGGCATCAGGACGCTTTTTTGCATCCGCCGCCTCGAAATGCTCGGTTTCCCCATTTTTCCCAGACAAGCCGGCTGGGCTCGTTGATATCGCAGTGAATGGAAATCGCATGCCCGTCTGCACGCATGAAGTGACATTGAACAACTTGTACAAATGGCTTGAGCAATATGCCATATTTCCTGTAAAAATTTCTACAGTTCTCAAATTTCAACTGACGCTATGCCTTCCTACGCTGCCTCATCGAACTTCCTGGGGGAGCTGAAAACGTGATTGAATATGCAGGCGGCGACAGCGTCGTTGGGTGGGTCGGGAATATCGGCATTGAGGCACTCTTGCCCGGTCAGGCAGATCGCTTCGGCTGCGGAGCGCAGTTCGAGCGATGAGCAAGCTTTCCGTACAGGCGCCGAAGTCCGTCGTGATGATCCGGCCACATCACTTCACGCCGAATCCGATGACCGCCAACGACAATGCCTTCCAGTCGAATGACGAGAAGCGCGCAGCAGCCGCAATCGCTACTGCCGCCTTCGATGAGGTGACGCAGATGGCCGAAGGTCTGGCTGCGGCCGGTGTGACCGTGCACGTCTTCGAAGACAAGAGCGCTGCAACACCCGACTCCGTCTTTCCGAACAACTGGTTCTCGACCCATTCCGGCGGCCATGTCGCCATCTATCCGATGTATTCCGCAAGCCGCCAGTCCGAGCGGCGCAGCGATGTGATCGAAATGCTGAAGAGCGACTATCGCGTTCAGGACGTCATCGACTATTCCGGCCTCGAAAAGGATCACGTCTATCTCGAGGGCACCGGCGCCATGGTGCTCGATCATATCGGCCGCGTCGCCTATGCCGTCCGTTCCAACCGCACCAACGAAGTGGCATTGGAACGTTTCTGCACCCACTTCAACTTCGAGCCGATGGTGTTCGATGCAGTCGATCGCAATGGCAAGGCGATCTACCACACGAATGTCCTGATGTGCATCGGAACCGATTTCGCGCTTCTCGGATCACAGATGATACCTGACGAGGCACGCAGGCGGGAAATCATCGCGCGCCTCGAAGAGACCGGCCGCAAGGTGATCGATCTTTCGATCGAGCAGATCGAGAACTTCGCCGGCAATGCGATCGAGCTTGATGGCCGCGACGGCAGGCTCGTCGTGCTGTCCGCCAGGGCTCATGCCGCACTCGATGCGGAGCAGATCGAAACGATCGAACAGTCCGCAAAACTGCTTCCCTTCGATGTCTCGACCATAGAGCTTGCCGGCGGATCGGTTCGCTGCATGCTCGCCGGCGTCCATCTTTCGCGCCGCGAGCCGGCATCCACACAATTGCTTTACGCCGCCGGTTGAGCCGGATAGAGAAGCCCGTACAAAAATAAAGGTACTTGAAATGTCGCAAGCAAGATCAGTCTATCACTTCAATTCGGTCATCGTGCGCGAGCCTTCGCGTTCGGTCGTCAACGGGCTTCGCGCCGACGATCGGGGCAACCCGACCTATGACGGCGTAAAGGCCGAGCATGACGCCTATATCGCTGCCATGCGCGATGCCGGCGTGGATGTGACGATCCTTCCGGCACTCGAAGCCTTCCCTGACTCGATCTTCGTCGAGGACCCGGCGCTCGTCTTCACCGAAGGCGCGATCCTGCTTCGCCCCGGCGCGGTCAGCCGTGTCGGCGAAACTGCCGAAATCACCCCGACGCTGCGCGACATGTTCGAAACGGTGCTTGATCTTCCGACCCCCGGCTTTGCCGACGGTGGTGACGTGCTGACGACGCCGAAGAGCGTCATGATCGGGCTTTCCGCCCGCACCGACAAGGTTGGCGCCGAGGCTCTTGTCGCCTGCATCGCCAAGCTCGGCCGCAAGGCAGAGATCGTGGCTACCCCTGAAGGCGTTCTGCATTTCAAGACCGATTGCTCGTTGCTCGACGACGAAAGCGTACTGTCGACTGCCCGCCTCGCCCGCTCGGGCGTCTTCAAGGATTTCAAGCAGATCATCATTCCGGAAGGCGAAGAGCCGGCCGCCAACGCGCTGCGTGTCAACGATGTCGTCATGGTCGGCTCGGACTTCCCGCGCACCATCGAGATGCTCGACAAGCTCGGCTACAAGGTCGTGCCGATGAAGACGACCGAGATCGGCAAGATCGATGCGGGCCTGTCCTGCATGTCGCTGCGCTGGTATCGCAACGGTCACTAAGCAACCTCAAAAACAATCTGGGAGAACAGCATGCATAGCTTCAAATCGAAAATCATTGCCGGCGCGGCACTTCTGTTGACCGCCGGCCTCGCTCATGCCGAAGACACCATCCGCCTCGGCATGACTCCCGAACCCTATATGCCGTTTACCGAGGTCAATGCATCGGGCGAATGGGAAGGCCTCGAAGCAGACCTCTCCCGCGCCGTCTGCGCAAAACTGCCGGTCAAATGCGAGATCAAGCAGATGGCCTGGGATGGCCTCATCCCTTCGCTGAACGAGAAGAAAGTCGATTTCATCATCGGCGCCTTCTCGATCACCGATGACCGCCGCAAGGTCGTGGATTTCAGCACTCCCTACTACACCGAAGGCACGTCGTTCGTCGGTGCCAAGTCCGATAGCACCAAGATCACCACGGTCGACGCGCCCGATGGTTCGGGCAAGATCGTCGATCCGTCGATCGTCTCGGGCAAGATCATCGGCGTACAGACCTCCAGCGTCCAGGCAGCCTATGTCGCGAAATACCTGAAGGGCGCCGAAGCCAAGAGCTACGACACCGCCGACAACTCCGTCGCCGATCTCGTTGCCGGCCGCGTCGATTATGTCCTGATCCCGGACCTCTACATCCAAACGTTCCTGAAGACGGCTGCCGGCGCCGACTACGAGGTCAAGCTGACCGTGCCGAAGAACACCACGCTCGGCGAAGGTGTTGCCTATGCCATCCGCAAGGGTGATGCCGACACGCTGACCAAGATCAACACGGCCCTTGCCGAGCTCGACAAGGACGGCACGACGCAGAAGCTCGTCGACAAGTGGATCTTCGACAAGAAGTAATTGCGTGACGTCGGGCGTGGCTTCGGCCGCGCCCGGGCGCTGCGCCAGCCTGCCCAGCTGATTCCGTCGAAAAATCGCTTCCACGGCTTCATCGCAGCTTTATAGGCCAGACGGCGCCTGATCTCGCATTTCGGCAACACCAAAGGCCGTCCGGCTGGCTGCGATTAGCAACGCCGGATCGAGCAGGTAGAACGCATGGACACATATTGGCAATTGCTCGGCTGGGGGCCGCAAGGCTGGGGCGCAAATTTTGCCTGGGGCCTGCTGATGACCCTCCAGGTCTCGCTCATCTCCTACATCGTGGCCGTGATTTTCGGCTTTCTGGGAGCCGCCGGCAAGCTTTCGCACCATCGATCGCTTCGCTTTATCGCCGGACTTTATACAACCGTCGTCCGTTCGCTTCCGGAACTGCTGGTCATTCTCCTGCTCTATTTTTCCGTTGCAAGCGGGGCCGAGCGCTTCCTGAAATATGCCGGCCTCGTCGACGCCAGCTTCCAGTTCAGCCCCTTCTGGGCCGCGATCATCGCGCTCGCATTCGTCTCCGGGGCCTTCATGACAGAGGTTCTAAGGTCGGCCTATCTTGCAGTGCCACCCGGCCAGATCGAGGCGGCGGTATCGATCGGCATGCGGCGGCGCAAGATCCTGACCCGCGTCGTCCTTCCGCAAATGATGCGCCACGCCGTTCCCGGAATGGGCAATCTCTGGCTGTCCATCACCAAGGAAAGCGCCATCATCTCGGTGCTAGGCTCCTTCAGCGAACTGCTCTATACGGGCTACCGCGCCGCAGCCAGCACCAAGCAGTACATTCTCTTCTATGGTCTGACCGCCCTGCTCTTCCTGCTGATCACTCTGGTTTCCGTCTTCATCATCAGCCGCATCGAAAACCACCTGAACCGGGGGCATCGCTGATGGAAACGATCACCAACGTCATTTCCTTCCTGCCCGCCCTTATCAAGGCAACGCCGCTGACGCTGCTGTTGACCGCAACGGCAGGGATCTTCGGGCTCGTCATCGGCACGCTGACGGCGCTTGCCCGCCTGTCGAAATACAGGCTGCTCGCCTGGCCGGCCTTTGCCTTTACCTTCGCCTTTCGCGGCACGCCGCTGCTAGTGCAGATCTATCTGATCTACTACGGCTTCGGTCAGATCCTGCCCGGGACCTGGGTCCGGCACAGCTTCCTCTGGCCCTATCTGCGTGACGGGCTGTGGTACGCGATCGCCGCACTCAGCCTGAACCAGGCGTCCTACAATGCCGAAGTCATTCGCGGCGCGATCCAGGCGATCCCGCGCGGCCAGATCGAGGCGGCGCTTTCGGTCGGCATGCGGCCCTGGACGATCCTCCGCCGCGTGACACTGCCGCAGGCGTTCCGCCATTGCATGCCGGTTCTGACAAGCGACCTCATCATCCTCTTGAAGACGACATCGCTCGCCTCGACGATCACCATTCTCGAAGTGATGGGAACGGCCCGAATGTTGCAACGCCAGTCGCTGCTGATCTTCGAGCCGCTGATCGCTGCAGGCATCATCTATTTCGCCGTGGTCTTCATCCTGACCCGGATCATGAACGTCGTCGAGTTCCGCATGACGCGCTATCGCGCCGCTCGGGCGTGAGCTTGAAAGCCTCGGGAGGAATTGAAATGGTCGAGACTGCACTCTCGGTAAAGGACATCCACAAGAGCTTCGGCAGCGTCGAAGTGTTGAAGGGTATCTCCTTCGAAGCCCGCAAGGGCGACGTGATCTCGCTGATCGGCAGCAGCGGCTCCGGCAAGAGCACCCTGCTTCGCTGCATCAACTATCTCGAAACACCGGACCAGGGCGAAATCTCGGTCGCCGGCGAGGCCATTCGCACGGCGCCGGGTCGAGGCGGCAAGATGCATGCCGCCGACGCGAGGCAACTGGAACACATTCGCACACGGCTCGGCATGGTCTTCCAGAGCTTCAATCTCTGGTCTCACCGCACGATCCTCGAAAACATCATCGAGGGGCCAATCCATGTCCTCGGCACCTCGTGCAGTCAAGCGATCGCCGAAGCCGAAGTCCTCATGGAAAAGGTCGGCATTACGCCGAAGCGCGACCAGTATCCGGCGCAACTGTCCGGCGGTCAGCAGCAACGCGCGGCGATTGCCCGTGCGCTCGCCATGAAGCCGGAAGTCATGCTGTTCGACGAGCCGACGTCGGCACTCGACCCGGAACTCGTCAACGAAGTGTTGCAGGTCATCAAGAAGCTCGCCGAAGAGGGTCGCACCATGGTGATGGTGACCCACGAAATGGCGCTGGCGCGCGACATTTCGAGCGAAGTGATCTTCCTGCACAAGGGCCTGGTCGAGGAGCGAGGTGCTCCCGACGACGTCATGCGGAATCCGCAATCCGAGCGGCTTCGCCAATTTCTGCGGATGGGATGAGGACCACCATGAGCGACATCGACTTCCAGAGCTTCCTGCCAGACCTTATCGAGATCCGGCATCAGTTGCACCAAATTCCCGAAATCGGCCTTTCCGAGCTCAAAACGTCCAATTTCATTGCCGCACAACTCGAAAAATGGGGTTTCGAGATTACGCGCGGCCTCGGCAAGACCGGTATCGTCGCAACCCTTCGCGCCGGCAACGGCAATCGCGCTATCGGCTTTCGCGCTGATTTCGACGCACTGCCGATGCAGGAGGAAACCAATCTTCCCTATGCCAGCCAGCATCCGGGCGCCATGCATGCCTGCGGCCATGACGGCCACACCAGCATGCTTCTCGGTGCGGCCTGGGCGCTGTCCAAGGACAAGAGCTTTTCCGGCACCGTGCATTTCATCTTCCAGCCGGCCGAGGAAAATTTCGGCGGCGGCAAGCTGATGATGGAAGACGGGTTGTTCGAGCGCTTTCCTTGCGACGAGATTTTCGCGCTGCATAACTGGCCCGGCATCTCGGCGGGCACCTTCACGACCCGCGCCGGACCGATCGCAGCCTCGATCGACGTGGTGACCGTGACCGTCAAGGGAAAGGGCGGCCATGGTGCACAGCCGGAATTGACCGTCGATCCGGTGGTCGTCGGCTCCAGCATCGTCATGGCGCTTCAGACATTGACATCGAGAAACATCTCCCCTCATCAACCCGCGGTCGTCACCGTCGGTGCCTTCCTCTCCGGCTCCGCATCCAACATCATTCCTGACACCGCCGTGCTGGAGATCAGCATGCGGGCGATGAACCCGAATGTGCGCGAGGAGATACGCGAGCGCGTGGAGCAAGTCGCAACGCTTCAGGCCAAGAGCTATGGCGCCGATATCTCATTCGACTGGCAGGTCGGCTATCCCGCAACCATCAACGACAAGGATGCGGTCGAAGCCGCAAAGTCCACTATCATTCAGCACTTCGGTCAGGGCGCCTTTGTCGGCCTCGATCTCCCTTTGATGGGAAGCGAGGATTTCTCGTTCCTGCTCGAAAAGGTTCCAGGCGCCTACGTCCTTATCGGCAACGGCGACAGCGCCGGCCTGCATACCACGACCTACGACTTTAACGACGACATCCTTCAGCGCGGCGCCATGTACTTCTACCATCTGGCCAAGGGTCGCCTGTCCTAGAGTAAGCATCTTAGGGATTCCGGGAAAGGATGCGGCGCTTCATATGGTGCGGAGTGACGCGTCCGACGACCGGCGGTTCGTTCTCATGGGCTCTCGCCTGACAGTTCAAGCCTTTTTGGTGGGATTCAGACAGCCTCACCACCGCATCCCGTGACGTTACTATTTTGATTCCTCGATAAATTTGGACCCGTACGGCGCAGAAAATCACCGCCCGTCAAACTTGCTTCACGCAAATGTTTGGAAAAACTTTCGCAAAGGAAAGCATCTGTCTGGTTGCCAAAAAACCATAATTGTTCCACCTAGATTATAGATTGAACATTTAACGTTGAGAATCGGGCCAAGACTTGATGCGTATGAAATATGGTTTCCTCTGCCTGTTCCTGGCATTTGCTTCGTCGGCATATGCTCTGGAAGCCGGTTCACCGCCAGTTCTGACGCCGCTGCCGCAGCAGGCGCAAGCCGCGCATTTGACAGCGCAGTTTCTGCAGCGCTTCCACTACAAGCCTGTTCCCTTGGACGACGTTCTGTCGGCCAGGATCATGAACCGCTTCATCAAATCCCTCGATCCGGATCGGGTCCTTTTCCTGCAGACGGATATCGACAAGTTCATGGCCGGCAGCACCAAGATCGACGATGCCATCAATCAGGAAGACCTGAATATCCCGTTTTCCATTTTCAACGTCTACGAGCAGCGGGTCGTCAATCGCATGACCTACGCGCGCAGCCTGCTCAATCAGAAGTTTGATTTCAATACCAAGGAAGTCTACCCGCTCGTCCGCGACAACGAGCCCTGGCCGCAGTCGGAAGCGGAAAGCAACGATCTCTGGCGCAAGCGCGTCAAGAACGACTGGCTGCGCCTGAAGCTTGCCGGGAAGGACGATGCCTCCATTCGCGATACGCTGGACAAGCGCTATCAAAATTCGCTCGAGCGTGCCTACAAGTACAAGGGCGACGATGTTTTCCAGATGTTCATGGATGCCTACACGACGTCCGTCGACCCGCATACCGATTACTTCGGCGCGACTGCCTCAGCCGAATTCGATATTTCGATGAAGCTCTCGCTGGTCGGCATCGGCGCCGTCCTGCAGGAAAGAGACGATTATACGACGATCCGCGAACTCGTGGCCGGCGGCCCGGCGCAACTATCCGGCAAGCTTGCGGTCGGTGACCGCATCACCGGCGTCGGTCAGGGCGAGAACGGCCCGATCAAGGAAGTCGTCGGCACGCGTCTCGACGAAATCGTGCAGATGATCCGCGGCGCCAAGGGCTCCGTCGTGCGGCTCGACATCCTGCCGGCCGACGCTGGCCCGGATAGCAAGCATCACATCATCAGCCTGGTGCGCGACAAGATCAGCCTCGACAAGCAGGCCGCCAAGCAAACGATCCTGTCGGTGAAGGATGGCGATGCCACCCGCAAGATCGGCGTCATCACCCTGCCAGCCTTCTATGAGGATTTCGAAGCTCGGCGAAAGGGCGACAAGGATTACCGCAGCGCCAGCCGTGACGTCGCCAAACTCCTCACCGAACTGAAGCAGGATAAGGTTGACGGCGTGCTAATCGACCTGCGCAACAATGGCGGCGGCTCGTTGTCAGAGGCGATCGACCTGACGGGTCTGTTCGTCGGCAAGGGCCCCGTGGTGCAGCAACGGGATGCGGGCGGCGAAGTCGAAGTTTCGAGCGACGATCTTGCCACTCCGGCCTGGACCGGCCCGCTCGGCGTGCTGATCAATCGCGGTTCCGCATCCGCTTCCGAAATCTTTGCGGCCGCGATCCAGGATTACGGCCGCGGCGTGATCATCGGCGAGCCGAGCTTCGGCAAGGGCACGGTGCAAACCGTGGTCAATCTCGATCAGGTCGCCCATAACGCAAAGCCGAAATTCGGTGAGCTGAAGCTGACGGTTGCTCAATTCTTCCGCGTCAACGGGGGTACGACACAGTTGCGCGGCGTGACGCCCGACATCAGCCTGCCGGGACTTTCGGATCTCAAGACCTTCGGCGAGTCGAGCTACGACAATGCTCTGCCGTGGACGCAGGTAAAGCCGGCGAATTACAAGCCCTGGGGTGACATCCAGGCGGTGCTGCCGCAATTGCAAAGCCGCCACGATGCCCGCGTGAAGAATGATTCGGAATACCAGCGCTTCGTGGAAGACATCGCCACGCTGAAGGAGCAGCGCGATAAGAAGGTGATTTCCCTCAACGAAACCGAACGTCGCGACGAACTGACCGCCCAGGCAAATCGTCTCAAGGCGCGCGGTCAGGTCAATGATGGCCTCGACACCAGCGAAGATGATGGCCTGCAGGCAAACGAACGCAGCTTGAGCGCCGATATCGCCATCGAAAAAGCGCGCAAAAACGCAAAGGACATCCTGCAGACCGAAGCCGCCTCCATCGTTGCCGACGAGGCGGATTTGCAAGTCGGCGTGTCGAAGGCCGCGGCGAAGTAATCGGCAAGCTCGCCCCGGCCCTGCTTACCGCGACCGATGTCGAATGCTCATCGGTCGCGCAAAATCGGGGCATCATCACTGCAGTTGCGACGCCAGTATCACGGTTTCATCTGCGATCTGCCAACATCAAAGCGAACGGCTGGCACCTTTGCAAAGCTCGATCGCCGGCATCGTGCCGTTCGGCCTCCTCCTGCGACGCCAGCCGATCAGGAGCACCACTTCTGCACCGCGAGCGCAATCGCCTTGGTACAATCGATAAGATCGCGCACAGACACGCGCTCGTTCGGCTGATGAGCCTGTGCCGGGTCTCCCGGCCCGAAATTAATGGTCGGCGTGTTGCCGAGCGACGTCGGGAGACCGATGTCACTATGGGCGCCGAATCCGGATAGAGCCGAAGACAGATCGGCGGCTTCCACTGCCTCCTGCAACAACTGAACGAAGGGATTATCGGCTGGAACTTCCGCGCAATCCGCATCGAGTATCCATTCTACTCTCGCCGGATGTTGGCGCAGATAGGGATCAGCCTGGCAGACATTCTTCACATGCTCCTCGATCTCGCGCTTCACATGGCCACCGAGACCGAATTCGTCCTTTTCGCTCGGCAGATATTGCGCATCGATGATGATCTCGGCCTTGCCCGCCATCGATGATGGGTGCTCGCCGGCCTTGACCTGAGTGACGATGATCTGGTTCGGCAGATCCATCAGCGGATGGTTCTTCTTCGGGTCGAACATCCAGCGCCGGTTGAGGATATCGATGCCGTCGAGCATCTGGCGGCAAAGCTGGACGGCATCCACCGGGCCGCTCGTATACCAGGCGTTCGGCGTCAACTCGGCGTGTCCACCAATGCCATCGATGATGATCTTGCCCCATAAAATGCCGTGGCAAAGAGGAGCGATGCGATTTGCGGTCGGCTCGGTCATGATGCCGGCGTCTGCCCGGAAGCCGCGATCGACCATGGCAAGCGATCCCATGCCGCCAATCTCCTCGTCGACGACGGTCGTAAAGACGATATCGCCCTTCAGCGGAATATTCATCTCCTTCAGGATTTCGACGGCCATCAGCATACAGGCGACGCCGCCCTTCATGTCGACGGTGCCGCGGCCGTGCAGGAAGCCGTTCTTCAGCACCGGCACGAAGGGGTCGGTTGTCCAATGTTCAGGCGCGCCGGGCGGTACGACATCGATATGGCCGGTCAACATAATGGATCGGCCGCCGCCCGTGCCCTTCAGCACGCCGCCGAGGTTCGGCCGACCTTCGAATGTCCGGCCCTTGTTCGCGCCGGGACGCCCTTCATACTTGGCATAGAGCGCTGGCCCGTCCGGATCCCAAAGATCGGTCGAAAAGCCGAGATGTTCGAGCCGCTTCTGGAGGTAGAGCTGGCAGTCACGCTCGCCGGGGCCTGCCTCCTTCGGGTCGGATTTGACGATCGACGGAAAGGCGACGAGATCACTGAGGGTCGAAACGATACGCTCATGCGCTGCCTCGACCTGTTCGGCAATCAAAGTTTCGATGGATGGCATTCTTATCTCCAATGTTTCGAGATGCGGTCTATCAAGAGGACGGCAATCAGCAGGGCGCCGACGATACCGACCTGCCAGACGGTGTTGACATTCAGCTGCAGCAAGCCGGTCTTGAGCGTGATCAGCAGGACCACGGCGGCGAGGATGCCGCCCACCCCGCCGACGCCGCCGGTAATGGCAATGCCGCCGAGCATCACCGCCGTCAGCGATTCAAGCTCGAGGTTCTGTCCGATGTTCGGTCGGGCACTGCCGAGCCATGCGATGGAAATCAGCCCGGCAAGACCGGCAAGTGCGCCGCTCAGCGCGTATATCAACAGTCGAACGCGATCGACCGGAATGCCCACGAGCCGGGCGGAACGCTCGTTGTAGCCCATCGCGAAGATCCAGGCGCCCCAGGCTGTCCGCAATAGCGTGACGGCTCCGAAGACGAAGACCGGTATGACGGTGGTGAGGAATGGCACGGGCACGCCGAAAAACACCCCACGTCCCCAAGCCAGCAGCCAGGCTGGCACGCCGGATTGGGCGGCCCCACCGGTCAAGGCGACCGCTAAGCCCGAGTAGACGAAGAGCGTCCCGAGTGTCGCGATCAAGGGCAGGATCGAGAGACGTGTGACGAGCAATCCGTTCAATGCGCCGAGTGCGGCGCCGATGACGAGGCAGAACACTGGAATGGCGAAGACCGGCATGCCGAACTTGACGGCGAGCATGCAAAGCGTCGCAGACAGCGACACCGTCCCGCCGACCGAAAGGTCGATGCCGGCGCCACCGGCCAGAACAATCAAGCCTTGCCCCAGTGCGACCAATGCCAGGATGGTCGAAAACTGCAGGATGGTCGTCACGGTTGCCCCGTTGAACATCGCGGGCTTGAACATCGCAAACAGAAGAACGACGGCAAGCCAAAGGATGCCCAGCAGCATGAGGATGCGCGACGAGCCGATAACGGCTGGAATTCTCATCGTCATCCCCGCATCCACTTCATTTTCAGTTCTCCAAGGCGTTTTGCTGGCATCTCAAGTGCCAGTACGCCGATCAGGAGTGCTCCGGTTACCACCGGCTGCCAAAGCGAGGGCACACCTATGAGCAGCAGGCCGTTCTGCAGGATGCGCAGGAGCACGACACCGAGGACAGTACCAATGAGGCTACAACGGCCGCCCATGATGCTGGTCCCGCCAAGCACCACGGCTGCGATCGCGTCAAGCGCCAAGGTCGAGCCGATCGCCATTTCGACATTACGATAATTGGCCACGTAGAAACTCGCGGCCAGTCCGGTCAGTGCGCCGCTGATCACGAAGGTCGCAAGCCGCACCTTGATTACAGGCACGCCCGACAGGCGTGCCTTTTCCTCGGAATTGCCGATGGACAGGAGATGCGGACCATAGGGGGTCCGCCTGAGCGCGGTCCAGACGGCAAGATAGGCAGCGGCAATGGCGATCCCCGCCATGGGCACACCAAACACGGTTGCGCCCAAAAGCCCGGTGAGGTTCGTCGGCAAGCCCGACAGCCACTGGCCGCCGAGCAGGGCGAAAACGCCCGTCCGATAGACGCCGAAAAGACCGAGCGTGCCGACGATCGCGGGAATGCGCCCGATAACGACGACGCTGCCGGTCAAAAGACCGAGGACGGCACCCATCGCCGGGCCCAGTAGTGCGGCCGGCAGTGCACCCCAACCCGCAAGCAGCGTATTGGCGACACCGATCGCCGCAAGGCCCATGACGATGCCGATCGAGACATCGATGCCGCCCATGGCAAGCAGCAGGGTCATGCCGAGGCCGACCAGCATCAGTTCGATGCTGTTACGTACGATCGTGTCGATGTTGCCCATAGTCGCAAAGAAGGGCGATGCGGCAGTGAAGAGGAGTGCGGCGAGAATGGTGGCACAAAGGAGTGCCCATTCCCGTCCGCCCATGGCGAAGAAGACTGGTTTCGACGGTCGCATCGCGTCAGTCATCCAGGTTCAGAAATTGAACTTGTCGACGTTGTCGGCGGTGAAGACAGCCGGCGGCCCGAGCAGCAGTATCCCCTTCGAAGCGTCGTAGGTGACGGGCGCCGCAAAGCCCGGAACGGTATTCTCAACCGCAAAAGGCTTGCCATCGATCAGCTGCTTGCCGGCCCAGACCGTCAGGTAGCCAAGCTGAGCCGGGTCCCACAGAACCGTGAAGCCGAATGCGCCGCTCTTGAGGTAAGCGCGGGCCGTGTTCGGGCTGCAATAGCCGGTGCCGATGACCGAGCCGATCTTGCCGGCCGTCTCGATCGCCTGCGCGACGCCCGGGCATGTGGAGGATGCGACCGCGACGATCGCCTTCAGATCGGGATTGGCGGTCATGAGGTCGCCTGCGATCTGTGCGGCGCGTTGTGCCGTGCCGCCGGCATATTGCGGTTCCAGGAGCTGCAGCTTCGGATATTTTTCGGCCGCTCTTTTCTTCATGAAGCCGATCCAGGCATTCAGGTTCGAGGCTGTCGCCTCGCCGGAGACGATGCCAATCTTCGCATTGTCGCCGACGCGCTTCACGAGCTCGTCGATGACAGCGCCGCCGAGACCTTCGTCGGTCGCCTGGGCGACATAGACGGCTCGCCCACTGTCGGGCGCATCGCTATCGCTGGTGAACAGCTTGATACCCTTCGCCTTTGCCGCTTCGACGACGGGGGCGATGGAGGAAGCGTCAAGCACGCTAACGGACACGGCGTTGACACCCTGGTCGATCAGGTTCTGCACAATCTGCAACTGGTCGACCGGGTTGGTATCGACCGGGCCGGTATAGATGAAATCGACGCCCAGTTCGCTTGCGGCACGTTTGCCGCCTTCTTCCATGGCGTTGAAATAGGGAATGCCGATCAGCTGCGGCACAAAGGCGACTTTCGGCTTGTCCTGCGCAAGGGCGGCCGATGCGATGACCAGTGTGAGAGATGATGCAATGAATGCTTTCTTGAGATGGTGGAACATAAGAGCCTCTCTGGAGATTGGACGCGCTTCTTATTGTTTGTTTTCAAGCGCTCGCACGTCGGGGTGAGCGCCTGTTATGAGGGATACGATCTCTTCCGGCGTCGTGTCCTGCCGCCGTCTTTCTGCGACCTTACGGCCACGGCGGAAGACGACCATGCGATCTGCGACTTCGAAGACATCGGCGATATTGTGGCTGATCAGCACGACGGCGCAGCCGCGCTCGGCAAGGCGACGCGTCAGCGACAGGACCTTGCGCGTCTCGGCAACGGCAAGGGCTGCGGTCGGCTCGTCCATGATGACAAGCCTGGCGTTCAGATTGAGCGCGCGGCAGATCGCGACCGCCTGGCGTTGACCGCCCGACAAACTGCCGACCGGCGCCTCCGGGTCCGAGATATGCGCGTCGAGTTCGTGCAGCAACGCATCGACCCGGTCGCGCATTTCGGTGCGCCGCAGGAACGGGATGCCAAGAACGGAATGCTTCAGTTCCCGACCGAGAAAGACATTCTCGGCGATGGAGAGGTTCTCCGATAGCGCCAGTTCCTGAAAGATCGTGGCGATGCCCGAGCCTGCGGCATCCTTTGGCGACGAGAAGGTCACCGGCTTTCCTTCGACCAGCAATTCGCCGTCACTCTGGGCATGGGCGCCCGCCAGGATTTTCACGAAGGTGGATTTGCCGGCTCCGTTGTCGCCGAGCAGGGCAAGGACTTCGCCGCTGTTGATGTCGAGGTCGACGCCGGTCAATGCGGCAAGCGCGCCGAAGCGCTTGCTGATGCCGTTCGCCCGTAAGAAAGGATATGTCATTTTTTTGTTCCCCTGCGTCACGCTTCCTATGCGGCACGATTGACCCATCGCAGAATGTTCTTCCAAAGCGTGGCATAGCCGGGCCAGGCGACGAACTCGTTCGGCAGCCAATGCGGCCCGATATCGGAGGTCCATGCGACGGTTCGGCCATTCCCGTATTTGCCCGTCACCAGCAGCGGATGGCCGCCTTCGCTGTCAGGCAGCGTCGCGATCACCTCCACATCAGGCTGATCTTTCGCCACCACTTCGTTGGCACCCAGCAGCAGTGGCCAGTCGCCGCCGACCCCTGCGAGAATTTCATGATCCCTTCTGACGACGGCGCGGAAACCTTCCGGAATTTCCAGCCGGTCGTCATAGGGAAGGCAGGCGACCGGCAGCGCCTCCTCGACGGGCGTACGACGCCAGCGTGCCTTGCCGTCGATCCCCTGAAAGCTGAAATAGCCGCCGGCCATCACCAGGCCGCCACCGGCAGCCGTCCAGTCCCGGATAATCTTCAAGCGGTTTACGACAGGCTTTCCGTGCAGCCATACCGCTGGCGGCAGGAGAAGCGAATTGGCGCCGATATCAGAGAGAATGATGACCTGATAGGCCAACAGCTCTTCCAGCGAAAACGGGAATTTCTCGACGCTGTCATGCGCAGTCATGTAGGTGATGTCGAATTCGTCGCCCTGAAGGGCGGCGACCAGCGGTTCGGCACCCAGATGGAAGGTGACGCTGCCGAACTGGTCGAAACCTTTGTAATGGGTGGCCGAACTGACCCAACTTTCCCCCACCAACAGAACCTTGATCGTCATTTCTATCTCCTTGCGCGATGTCGTTTCGATGATGCGGCCGAGCTAGACCGCGGTTTTCACTTCGACCGACGGCAGCAGTGCCTCGATCTCCCGGGCGCTGGCGAGCCGCCCCTGCGCGCCTTCCACCGTCGTCGTCAAGCTGGCGCCGATCGCGGCGTGCCGGGCGGCAACGGCGAGCGACTTTTCATGCAGCCAGAGGCTGAGAAATATCCCGGCAAAAGCATCCCCCGCCCCCGTTGCATCGACCCGCGTCACCGGCAGTGCCGGCACCTCGATCGGCGCGCCTCCGCTTTTCCTGAAGACGACAGCCCCGAACTCGCCCAATGTCAGGACGACATCGCCTCGGATCTTGATATGCTTCAGGATGCGGTCAGCCTCGTCGATCATCGAGGCAAGCGGCGTGCGAATGTCGAAGATCTCCCGGAATATCTCATCGTTGATGAAGGTCAGATCAACCTGGCCGACGAGCGTTGCAAAGGCTGCGGGCGTGCGTGAAGCGTCGGGCAGACCGGCCGTATGCAGGCTCACCTTCCAGCCGGCCGCGTGAAACCGGGCGATCGAGGGGATCATCCGCTCGTAGTGAAATCCTTCAATGTGGACGCAGGAGCGAACATCGGCCGGTTCGATATCCATGTTCTCGGTCAGATCGATCTCGCTCAATTCGAACGTCTCGTGGATGATCGTGCGGCTGCCATTGGCCTCGATGATGACGATCGCCCGCGGCAGGCGGTTCTTTGCCGGGCGGCGGATCGGAAGGACGTTGACGTTGCGCGCAAGCAGCTCCGCCAGGGCCCATTCGCTGTCGCCATCGTCCCCGATCGCGGTCGCAAGATCGATCTGGAGCTCGTATGGCGCACCCATGCCGGCTGCGGCGACGGCCAAGTTAGCGGCCGGCCCCCCGAGCGCCTTGTTGATATGTTCAGCCGCGACGCGGTCGTCGCGATGCGGAAGAACCGGCACGCGGCAGAGATAGTCGAGGCAGATGTGGCCAACGACGAGCAGGCGGGGATTGCCCTCCTTCGCCTGCACCGTCTTTGCCGACAGCATGGGGAGCGAACGGGCAAATACGCTTGGCCGATAGGCCAGCTTCTGGATCGCCTCCTGGATACGCTCGGCTGTATGGGACTTGACTGGAACCGTGCCGTTCAGGAAATTCGAGACCGTGCCAACCGAAACCCCGGCGGCCTGCGCAACATCGGCGATCGTCGGGCGTCCCTTCTTCATAGCATCCCCATTTATTGAAACGCTTCAAATGCTAAGAAGCGAATGGAGATGCGTCAAAGAAATTGGAATCTAATTTGACAGTGCGCAGCCGCTTCGCGGAGGTAATTGCCGATCAAATGAAGGAATATTTGACCATGCCGACCCGAAATTGAATTTTCTTCAATTGCGCTTCCATACGAAACGTTGGCACCAGTCAAGTCCAAGTCCGATGCCGGTTTAAAGCTCTTCGGGCGAACCCGCCGCTGACATTGACTGACCGTGGCTAGGGGTGGATGGATCATGGAAATACCCTGCCACCACTGGACTTGCGGCATACGGCAAGACCAATCGGCCTGACGTTGCGCGCAAATTGGCTGCCCATGGCGGCGCAAAGCCTGTTCCTGGAGTTCGTCGCGACAGCAGACATCGAGCGTAGGCTGTCGCGCTGGTGCCGCTTCTTAGCTGTCCCTCAGCTACGTTTCAGCCAGCCGTTGTAATCTTGCCTCGTGCGAATACTGACGCCCCCAACAAAGTTTCGCACGAGGCGCCCATAAGGCTCTCTGCTCTGCCTCATCCCCATGAGGCAGAGCTCCCCGACAGGCCATAGACCCTTGTTAGCCTTGAGGTTGGACGCTCTCGGCTTCGCCTGCGGAAGCAATGTACCGGCAGCGGCGGCTTACATGCCTGCCCTCAAGGACAATCCCGTCTCCGCGTCGAAGAGATGAATGCGCGCTTCGTCAAAGCCGAAGGTCACGCGATCACCCGTCTTCGGACATGAGGACGTCTTGACCAGCGCCCCTATTTCCTTGCCGGCAAACCGGAACGTCACGAGTGCGTCATTCCCGTGGAATTCGATGAGATCGGCAACGCCGTTAAGCGAACCATGCCCGGCATCCACCGGCAGCAGATCGGGCGGACGGATCCCGAGTACGGCCGTCTGGCCTGGTTTCAGGTCGAACCCCTTGCCGGAAATCGGGATGTCCATGTCTTCGGCCCTCAATATCCACCCACCCTCGCGTTCGACGACCAACACGTCGATGAAGTTGATGTTGGGTGTTCCGATAAAGCCTGCGACGAATAGTGATTTCGGCCGCTCATAGATTTCAGCGGGAGAACCCACCTGCTCGATCGCGCCACCCTTCATCAGGACAATTCTATCTGCAAGCGTCATCGCCTCGAGCTGGTCGTGAGTGACATAGATGGTGGTGGTCTGCAGCTTCTGATGAAGCCTTGCGATCTCCACCCGCATATGGTGCCTGAGTTTCGCATCGAGATTGGAGAGCGGTTCGTCGAAGAGAAAGACTTTCGGCGTCTTGATCATGGCGCGTGCGATCGCCACACGCTGCTGCTGCCCGCCGGACAGTTCGGTCGGCTTACGGGAAAGATAGGGCTCCAACCCGAGCGTTGCCGAGACTGCCTTGATGCGTTCGTCGATCTGATCCTTCGGCACCTTCATGCGCTTGAGGCCGAAGGCGATATTGTCGTAGATCGTCATATGGGGGTAAAGCGCATAATTCTGGAAGACCATCGCCACACCCCTGTCCCTCGGCTCGAGATCGTTGACCGGCCTGCCGCCGATCGACACGGTGCCGCCCGAGATATCTTCAAGCCCGGCAATCATGCGAAGCAGCGTGGATTTGCCGCATCCCGACGGCCCGAGGAAGACGATGAATTCGCGATCCGAAACGTCAAGATTAAAGCCCTTGATGACATTGATGGCGCCATAGCTCTTGTCGACATTGGCGCAGACGATGTTCGACATCTCAGTTCCCCCCGCCTTCCATTGCAATTTGCAGCTTGACGTCGGTCGGTCTTCCCGATGCCGCACGCTCGAACGCCTTAATGCTGTCGCCGAACTTGAAGGTCTCGGTGATGAGCGGGTTGAGGTCGACCTTGCCCGAGGCGATGAGTTGCAGGGCGCGATCGAAGATGTTCGCGTAGCGGAAAACCGTCTCTATGCGGACTTCCTTTGCAATTGCTCCCGGAACATCGAAATTGACGGGTTCGACAGGCAAGCCCACCATGACGATAGCGCCGCCGGGTCGGACGAGGTCGAAAATGCCATTATAGGCCTTGGGACTGCCGCTCGCCTCGAAAACGACATCCACACCCCAGCCTTCGGTCTCGGATTGAATGACCTCGTGCAGCGATCTTTCGTTGAGATTGACCGGAACGATGCCGTGATAGCCACCGGCAATCGCGAGCTTTTCACGGCTGAAGTCGGAGACATAGACCCGGCTGCAGCCGCCGGCGAGCGCTGCGAGTGCGACCATGATGCCAATCGGGCCGCAACCGATCACGGCTGCGACATCGCCGGGCACGATCCGTGCCCGAGCCGCGGCCTGCATGCCGATCGCGAAAGGCTCGACCATGGCGCCTTCGGCAAAACTGACATTGTCGGGCAGCTTGTAGGTAAAGGCGGCCGGATGAACCACGAAGGGCGTCAGCACGCCGTGAATGGGCGGCGTCGCCCAAAACCGCACGCTGGGATCGACATTGTAGATGCCGAGCTTCGACGCGCGCGAGGAAAGGTCCGGGATGCCGGGTTCCATGCAGACGCGGTCTCCCGGCCGGAGATTGTCGACCTTGCCGCCGACTTCAACAACGGTACCCGCAGCCTCATGGCCGAGAACCATGGGTTCGCGCAGGACGAAGGACCCGATGGCGCCATGCGTGTAGTAGTGCACATCGCTGCCACACACGCCGACCGTGTGGATCCTAATCTTGACGTCGTTCGGGCCAAGTTCGAGCGGCAGGTCGATGTCCCGCAACGAGAGCACGCCTTTTTGCTCGAGAACGAGAGCTTCCATTTCGATGATCCTTTTATGATGACTTGCGTTTGAACGCATTGTTTAGCAGCCCGCTCAGAACGCCGATGAAGAGCAGCGGGGGAATGGAAAGAAGCACCACCGAGGCATTGAGAATGCCCCAGGGAACGTCGCGGCCGAGCTGGGTCAATTCGGACGCGACGATCGGAAGCGTCTTGGCATCGGACGTGGTCAGCATGAGTGCAATCAGGAACTCGTTCCACACCAGCACGAATGCGAAGGCCACGGCACCGATCAATGACCGCGACGCAATCGGCAGCGCAATGAGAAAGAAGATTGCGAAAGGCCCGTAACCGTCGACACGCGCCGCCTCTTCGACATCCTTGGGCACTCGGGCGAAGGCCGGAATGCTGAGCCAGACGATAGTTGCCAGCGTCAGGAGCGTGTAGGTCACGATCATCGACAGGCGGGTGTCGTAAAGACCGAAGTTCAGCCAAATCACCATGAGCGGAATGGCGACGGCAACCGGCGGTAGGAAGCGGAGCGACAGGACAAAGAACTGAATGTCCTTCGACCAGCGATTTGGATAGCGGGCAATCGCATAAGCTGCGGGCAGCCCAAGGAATGTCCCGATAAACACAGCGATACCCGAAATCAGCACGGAGTTGACGAGACCGGCAAACACGCTGTCGCGGCCGAGGACATAGGCGAAATTATCCAATGTCGGGGTAAAGAAAAAGAGCGGCGTCGGCGTGACGATGTCGACTCGGTTCTTGAAGGCGTTGAGCGTTGTCCAGAAGACCGGGAAAACAGCTGAGAATGCGGCTATTGCAAGAATGACCCTGCCGACCAAACGGCCTGCGCGACGACTGCTCATATCCTGGCCCTCTTCCAGATGAAGGTAAACGCCACGGATGTTGCAATCATCATCAGCACGGCCATGCTCGACGCATAGGAAATGCGACCGGACTCGATGAAGCCTTGCGAGAAGGCATACATGTCGAGCGTTTCCGTCGAAATCCCCGGCCCGCCACGTGTCATCACATAGATCAGGTCGAATGCGCGCAACGACTCGATCATCTTGACGAAGGCAAGCGAGATCAGCGGCGCCTTCAGCATCGGCAACGCGACATAGGCATAGACTTCCCATGTCCGGGCATGATCGAGCCTGGCCGCCTCAAAGGGCTGAGGCGGGAGCGTTTCCAGCAGCTTCAAGACGATGACGGAGAAGAACAAGCCCCATTGCCAGACATCGACCAGGGCGACCGTGCCGAGTGCAGTCACCGGATTGGAAAGCAGATCGAGCGGTTGGCCGGTAATCGCCTTATAGGGATAGGTGATGATGCCATAAAGCGGATGGAAGGCGAACTTCCACACGAAGGCTGCCGACACGCGTGGAAGAATGACCGGCATCAGGAAAAGCAGCGACAGCAGGTTGCGTGCCTTCGCAGTAGCGCACTCAAACAGGAGAATGCCAAGGCCGATTGCGATGATGAGGGTCAACGCGACGGTCAGCACCTCCCATGTGAGCGACACCCGGATAGCATTGAGAAAGCGGCGATCCGAAAACAGCGATAGATAATTGGCAAAGCCGACGAACCGTCCATCGGGCCGGCTGAGCTCACGATCCTCGAACGAGATCACGATCGCGTAGACCGTCGGCACAAGTGCCAAAACGGCCAGAACGATCATGGCTGGCGTCAGGAAGACCGCCGGTAGCAGAATGCGTTTGTTTGTCATGACTTACCTTCCGGCAACCTGTTCGCCGATGAACGAAGAACCCGGCGGCCGCAATGACCGCCGGGCCTTGGGAGGATGCTCCGTGCCTACTGGCTGCGAGCGACCAGGTCCTTGGCGAAATCGTTGAGTTCGTCGAGGCCACCCTTGATATCCGTGCGCGTGCCGGTGATCAGCTCTTCGAGGATAATACCCCAGCGATCGCCAAGGTCAGGCCATTGCGGGCTCTGCCAGAAGTTGACGGCAGTCACCTTGCCTGTGTCAGCAAGGGCCTGCCCGAGCGCCGGTCCGTAAGTGTCGGCGAACTTCTTGCTCGTCATGATGCTCGTGCGGTTGAGCTCGCTGAACTGGCCGGCATCGAGACGGCGTTCCTCGTTCTCCTTCGACGTCGCCCAGGCGATAAAGAGGCCTGCACACTGCTTCGAAGCCTCGTCCTTGTTGGCCTTCGTGCCGATGGCAAGGCCATGGCCATAGCCACCGCCCGTCAGCGGCGTCGGCGGCGGCAGATACCCGATCTTGTCGGCGACCTGAGAGGACTTCTTGTCGAGCGCCATGCCGACCAGCGGCGTCGACTCGATCAGGATCGCGACTTGTCCGGAGGTAAAGGCGCCCACGGCCTCATCCCAACTTCCTGTCTGGCTGCCAGGCGCCGAATACTTGAAAAGCTCCAGATAGGTCTGTGTCGCCTTCACAGCAGCATCGCTATCGAAGGTCGGCGTCTTGCCGTCAAACCATTGACCGCCGAAGCCCTTGAAGAAGGGCATCCAACGCCAGACATTGGCACCCGAACCGCGTTGACCGCGCAATGCGGTGCCGTAGATGCCCTTGTCCGGCTGATTGAGCTTTTTTACCGCGGCAATGTATTCGTCAAGCGTCTTCGGCGGCTGGATGCCTGCCGCGTCGAGCAGATCCTTGCGGTAGATCATCAAGTCGCCACCACCGGTCACCGGCGCGAACCAGACCTTGCCGTCATAGGTCGCAATCTTCTGACGACCAGGGTCGAAATCGGCGTAGTCATATTCCTTGGGGTAGTAGTCCAGCAGCGGCACGACCCAGCCCGACGAGGCGAAGAGCGCAACGTTGGCTTCGTCAATATAGTACACATTGTACTTGCCAATCGTGGAGGCGTCGGCCTTGGTTTTCGCCCGCCTGTCATTCTCGTTGAGATAGTCGATTTGGAAGCTTGCGCCTCCGCTCAGCTTGCTGAATTCACCCTTGTATTGCTCCAGCAAGGTCAAACCGTCACGCGGCTGCGCCAGCACGCGGATGGTGCCGGAGCATTGTGCTGCAGATGCAAAAGATGGTGCAGTGCCAAAAAAAGCGCATGCGATAGCGATGCTCGAAACGAGCGTCTTTACGGCTCTCATGTAATTCCTCCCCTGTAAATAGACGGTGCAGACAGGCGAATGTGCCTGCGCCTGCCCTCCCAAGCGACGTTGATCGCAGTTGCAAATAGTACGGGTATCGATGCGCGGTGCTAGCGCGCGCCATGCAGAGAATCTATACTTTAATGCGCAAAATCGATCAGCTCTCGACCGCCCGAACGGGCCGCCTTTGACCCGTCAGCCTGCGATATGCCGATGGCGTCATCCTGTGCTGACGAAGGAAGGTTCGGTTGAAGTTGGATATGTTGAGATATCCGACTTCGAAGCAAATGTCGGTAATCGGCATATCTGTCTCGGCAAGCAGCTTGCATGCCTGCCAGACCCGCAGCTTGTTGACATGATCCGTGAAGCTGTTGCCAGTGTTCTTCTTGAAGAAACGCGAAAAGGCGCTTTCGCTCATACCGGCCAGTTCGGCCACCTCGCGCAGGTGAATATCAGTCGCCAACTGCTCGAATATATAGGTAAGCGAGCGCTGAAGAACATCGAGCGTCTCCGCATCGAGCTTGGGAGAAAATTCGGTCGACGATAGGATTTCGAACTCCTGCGAGGAGGAAAGTATGTCGAGAAGCTGGATGAACAGCGATAGCCGCGAGAAACCCTTGGCTGTTTCCATTGCATCGATGACCTCCGTCGCCATCCGCTTGCTCTTGCCGTGAAAGACGAGCCCTCGTTCCGAGCGGGCAAAGAAGCTGGTCAGCTGCGCGACTTCCGGCAGCATCGCGCTGATCGACAGCACCCGTTCCGGGTCAAATTGGATAATGACATCACGCCCGCGAATTATTTCTCCGGGCTCGGTCGGCGTTACCCAATCGTGTGGCAGGTTCGACCCGACAATCGTCAGATAGCCTGGATGGAATTCGCCAATATGATCGCCGACGAATGCCATGCCGCTTGCCTTGCGAAGCAGATGTATCTCGATCTCGGGGTGGTAGTTCCATACGTTGCGTTCCCACGGATAATCGTCCAATCGCCACAAGAAAGTCTCGTCCGCTTTGGTAATGATATGCTCATAGGTCGGAGGGCTGCCGATCAGCGATCCCGTCTTGGCACCTAAAGCATGCTTTCCAGCAGCAGATTTCTTGCTCCGTGACATATTTCGACCCGAACATCACAAGTCATTGCTTTTCTCAGGAAAGACAATCTCATGCAATTGCCTACACTACATTGTTTCGAAGCCCCCTCAGGCAATGAGGACACCTTCGCCTTTCCCTGTCGCGCGCAAGAAGACGAATTGCCGGATAAATGAGCTTTCGAGCGTGCCCTCAACTCATCGTTCATGAGTGACTGGAGCCTCTTCGCATGCCCGACAAAATTGGCTATTAAGCCCCATGTTTGAGCTCGTATCGATCGTCACCGCCAGTCAGGAAATCAAGAAAAGCCGGTTCGTTGCGACGGCCGCTCCGGTCACTGATATTGAGGCCGCAAAGGCGTTTGTCGCAAAGCACTCGGTCATGGATGCCAATCACAATTGTTGGGCCTGGCGTATTGGGCAGAACTATCGCTTCAGCGACGATGGCGAGCCGAGCGGTACGGCCGGCAAGCCGATCCTGCAGGCTGTCGACGGCTTCGAATTGGACATGGTCGCCGTCGTCGTCACGCGCTGGTTCGGCGGTACTCTCCTGGGTGCCGGCGGATTGATCCGTGCCTATGGGGGCACCGCCGCAACATGTCTTCAAGGCGCGGAGAAAAGAGAAATCCTACCGACCGTCGCTGCAACGATCGATGTGCAGTTTTCCCATCTCGCTCTGGTGAAAGCGAAGCTTCTCGCCGAGGCAGGCGTTCAGATTCTGGAAGAGCGCTTCACCGAGTGCGGCGCAACGCTCGGCGTGAGCATAAACGCGTCGATGGTCGAGCAGGTCGTTGACAACGTCCTGGATCTCACGAGCGGCCGGGCAACCGTGAAATTGGATTGATCGAGGCGCCGCAAGAAAAGCCGACTGAAGGGACATCTCGTCTGACATGGGAAACAAGCAAAGCCATCAATCGCCGGAAGCTACGATACCCTGAGGCGGACTGGATACTGAAGCGGCTGCCCGCAGCAAGCCGTGGAACCCGATCCAAAGCGCGACCGATCCGAACGCGAAGCTGCCGAGGATGGTGAACATCGTGCCGTAGCCGATCTCCTGTGCCAGCCAGCCGCCGATCGCCGGGCTCAGGGATGCGCCGATCCCTTGCATGGTCATCACGACGCCCTGGCCGACGTTGATGCGGCCGGTTCCGTTCAGGATGCGGGCAACGAGCGCCGGAACGGCCACGCTTTGCAGGCCCGCGCCGATACCATCGAGAACCTGCACCGGATAGACGCCCCAGGACGTAATGAGATGCGCCGCCACAAAACCGCGGATCGGCAGGGAGACGAACGAGATCAGCAGCACGAGCCATTGCCCTCTCCTTTCCGCCATGTGCATCGCGATCAACGAGGTGATGATCATCGTGCCTTGCGCCACCACCACTGTCAGGGCGACGAAGCTCGCGGGATCGGCATGACCGGCGGAGACGACCGCCAGCCCGAACAGCGGTAGCATCGCGCCGTTGCCGAGATGAAACAATGCAAGCGCACCCGCCAGGACGAGCAGCGGCTTCGATTCTGCAAGCACCTTGAAGCCGCTTGGCTTCCGGTGCATTGCGGGCTCCACCCCTCCTTGCGGACCGACGGCGGCAAGGGTCGCGCCACGCGCTTCGTCATCGTCGATCGCGTCGGCCGGGATCATCAGCACGGAGATAATGGTAAGCACGCCAAAGACGGCCGACAGCCAGAATACGGCAGTAAGCCCGAACATCCAGCCGAGCCATCCCGACAGTCCGGCACCGACCAGGTTGCCGGCGTGATTGAACGCCTGATTGTAGCCATTCTGCCGATTGAACCCCGCCTGCCGGACAATGCCGAGAGTGATACCATTAAGAGCCGGCCCGATTGCAGCGCCGGCAATAGAGGTCGCAACCTGCGACAGAGCCACGACCCAGAAGAGCTGCGACAGCAATATGATCATGGATGCCAGAACGGTGCAGATACCCAACACGATCACGCATATGCGCTTGTGCGTCGTCTCATCGATGAAAGCTCCGGCCGGTGCCATCATCACCATTCCCGCGATCCCGCCGATCGTCATGACGGAGCCGATTGATCCGCTTTGCCAGCCATGGGCAACGAGAAAAACACCGAGGAACGGTCCGATGCCAGCCTGAACATCGGCCATGAAGAAATTCAAAAATCCAAGTGGAACGAGAGCTCGAGCTTGCTGTTGGTCCATGGGAGAAGCGCGCGACAAGTGACAACCACATTGTTTCTGAAATCGTCAAATGGAAAGCGCTGGGCGGCAAAAGGTTCCCACGCGTTTGGAGTAGCGGGGCCTAGGCCCGCGCCGCCATCGTCTCCGTCGTGAACGCAATTTCCTGGCCGAAGGACAATTCGAGCGTATTGCCGTCGGGATCGGCGATATAGGTCCAGCAACCCACCGGAGGCCCGTCGTCGCGCGGCTTGGACCTCAATATGCCCCGCCGTTCGGCTTCATCCGCCTGGCGCAGCACTTCATCGCGCGTTGAGCAGGCAATGCCGATATGGCCGAAGGGGCCAAGCGGCGTATCCTTTAGGCTGCGCGAAGCGACAAGAACAAGTGCAAAAGGACGCAGACCGTCCGCCATCCATGCGACAGCGTCCAGCGGCTCCTTTGCCTCTCTTCGGTGGATAACGTGAAGACCGGCAAATTCCTCATAAAAGGCAATGCTCGTGTCGAGATCGCGCACCAGAAGCGCGACATGCGATAATCCCAGATCTTTGTTTGCCGATTGGCTCATGATCAATTCTCCTTTCCCTTTCACTGTGGATCATCGATAATAAGAATGGAAATCGGATAACGGTATCTCTCTCATGCACAAAATGAATAATATTGCCGCCTCGGACCTCAATCTTCTGCTTGTTCTGGAGGCATTGTTGGAGGAACGCCATGTCTCACGCGCCGCCCTGCGGCTCAACCGCTCGCAACCGGCCGTCAGCCACGCTCTGGCGAGGCTGAGAGATATCTTCAACGATCCGTTGTTGGTCAGAGGCAATGATGGGATGCAGCCGACCGCCCGCGCACTTCAGCTTGCCCAGCCGCTGTCGGAAGCCCTTGCGCTCGTGCGCTCCATGGTGGAGCAGCCGCTATTCGATGTCAGGCAGACCGAGCGCCTTTTCCGCTTGTCGCTCTCCGATTACGGCGCCGCCATCCTCTTGCCGGCCCTCGTCTCCCGGTTGAGGCAAAACGCCCCTCTCGTCGACATCATCGTCGTCTCCTATGGCAGGGACAGGGCTCTTGCCGCCCTGTCGGATGGCGAGATCGACCTTGCCGTCGGCGTCTATCCGACATTGAAGCAGCCAAGCCATCGCGATCTCAACAGCACGCTGCTGTTCGAAGAGAGCTTCGCCTGTCTCATCGATGACAAGTCCGCACATGGACCTCTGGATCTTGCCGCCTATCTGTCTCGGCCGCATGTTCAGGTTTCCGTCGCGCTGCAGGACAACAGCGAGATCGACACGGCGCTCTTGCGGCTAGGCCACAAGCGCCGGATTGCCGTTCAGATTCCGCATTGGTCGACCGCGCCCGACCTCGTGCGTGGCACAGACCTCATATTGACCGCGGCACGACGCAGCATAGACCAGTTGTCGGGCCGGGATCTTCTATGTCTTGAGGTACCTTTCGCTTTGCCTGGCTTTCCCTTCGTCCAGACCTGGCATCGCCGTCGCGACCGGGACGCAGCGCATCGCTGGCTGCGCGGGCAGATCGAGGAATTGATGCGACAGCCGGCATGATCGCAAGCACTTACCTTGGAATGATCGGCTTGCCGTCCTTTATCGCAGCGCGCAGGTCCAGCGCCTTGTAGAATCTTGGGTTGATCAGCAGCGCTTGGTCCAGGTCTGCAAGCGCGTCATCGGTTCGACCTGCTTTCTGGAAAGCGACCGCACGGCCGTAATACGTCTCCTCGTCAGCGAGGTTCATTTCAATGGCTTGGTCGAAGTCGGAGATAGCCTCACCATATTTCCTCATCAGCAGGAGGACCAAGCCGCGATTATGTCGGGCCGACCTTTGCCTGGGATTCAGTTTCAAGGCACGATCAAAGTCTGCCACGGCCCTATCCAGTTGGCCGTCCCGGCGGTAGAGCTCGCCACGATTGTTATAGTTGTCGGCATTGTTCGGGTTGAGCTCAAGAGCCGCGTTCAGGTCTTCAAACGCTCCATTGAAATCTCCAAGCCGATAGCGCGTGAAGCCACGTCCGCCGAGGGCCACGTCGTCACGCGGATTGAGCGCAAGTGCCTTGTCGAAACTGGCGATCGCCACCTCGACCTTGCCGCTCTCCGATTGAGCAACACCAAGGTTGCGATAAGACTCGGCGCCGTTCGGATTAAGTTCGATAGCTCGGTTGAAGTCGGCTATCGCCCTCTCAAAATCACGTTTCAAACCATAAGCGCCGCCTCTCATGTAGGCACCGCCTCTCAGGTTGAACGACTGGGCGTTCTTACCGTCCAGCCTGATCGCCTCATTGATATCGGCAATCCCTTGCTCGATATCGCCATTGTTTACACGTGCCGAACCACGGTTCCGATAAACTCCGGCATTCTCCGGCTCAAGGCGCAAGGCAGCATCGTAGTCGGCGATGGCACGCTCGAACTTGCCTTGCATCGCATAGGCCGAGCCTCGTGAATTGTATGAAATCGCCGTGGGACCGCGTGCAATTGCTTCGGTGAAATCGGCAATCCCCTTTTCAAAATCGCCGGTTTCCACATAGGCTACGCCGCGCCCTTGATAGACCTGCATACTGGAGGCGCCCCGCTTCAGCGCCTCGTTGAGGTCGGCCAGGCCGCGTGCGAAATCGCCCGATTTGACATAGGTCAGACCGCGATTTTGATAGGCCGTCGCGCTGTGGGGCAGCAATCTGATGACAGTCGTAAAATCGTCGATCGCTTCTTTGAATTTGCCGTCCAATTGATAAATATTGCCGCGCTCATTGTAAGCGATGGCATTGTGGGGGTCGAGGCGGATGGCCCTGCTGAAATCCTCGATCGTGCGCTGCGGCCCTCCGGCACGCTGGCTGTCTTCGGCGTTAGCGGAGCCGGACAGGAGAGCCAGGATGATAATTGTGGCGACTACAGCTTTCATGGCCACCAGCCTCGTCTGTTGGCAAAGATATCATATCGTTTGACGGGCCCAATGACTACGGCCCCTGTCATCGAGCCTGCGACAGACGCAGCAAACAGCTTACTTCTTCGATGAAAGCGCGATCGTTCTGTCCAATGCGGCGGCAAAGCCTTTCAGGGATACCGAAAACGCCACTTCATTCTCGCTATCGCTCGCAAAAGCAACGAGCTTTAACATTTTGCCGCCGCGCAACGACTTGACCGTCGGTTCCGTGAAAGACAGTTGGACAATGCAGCCCGCAGGCAGGCAGGTGCGAAAACGCGAGGGCTTGGCACCTTTGGCATCATCGACGCCAAAGCTGATGCCCTTGTCCAGATAGAGGCCGAAGGGCAAGGCGACATTGCCCTGCACGCCGCCTGCCTCCGACGGCCGCAATTCGACAGTCAAGATATTCTGCCCGCTCTTATGGAACTGCCGTTGCGATAACATGCAGCGTCTTTCATTCCCGATGCCGGCACAGGCGACACTCCAATCTTCGTAGGTTTCCGAAAGCGACGATGGTGCGGTAGTCGCACCATTGTCAGCATCTTGTGCGTGAAGCGATCCGATGGCGAGAAGGCTCGCCATCGGTACCCAGCAAATGAAGCCAACCCTACGCATCAGAACCGGACATTGAGCTTGGCATCAATGCCGTTCTGCCGGGAACCGGAACCGAACTGTCCCGTATAGGTAAAGCCGAGATTGGCGTTCCTGCTGAGGGCAAAGTCGAGGCCGGCTTCGACGACAGCCGCATTCTCGGCAATCGGCGTGCCTGCAACAGAAAATGCGTTGCCGGTCGAAAAGCCAAGCGTGGAATTAGGCGTGGCATCGCCGTAGGCATGCTGCCAGCCGACCATGCCGCGCATCTTCGTATCGACCCCGCCAAGGGTCAGTGCCGTCGAGGCACGCAGACCGAGTGTGGTAAACGTCGTGTCGCTCGTATCGCTGCGGCCCGACAGCGCCGCCGCGGCCCCGTGTTCGACGAAGCTGTCGGTATGAAGGCTCACATAGGCAAGGTTTGCGAACGGCTCGATGGCAACGGGCGCCATATCGATGCGGTAACCGAGCTCGCCGAATGCCTGGAAGGTGCCGGCATCGTAATCGGCCTTCAACCGGTCTCGGAAACCGGGAAATGCCACCGTTCTGCTCGTGTCGATGGAATGCCATGTATAGGCAACGCCCGAGCGCACTGCGAGGTCACCCCAGCGGCCGCCACCGTAAATTCCGAGATGGTAATTGTCACTGCTTCCATGTGACAAGCGACTATCCACATCGAAACTGGACCGGCTGTAGCCGGCCAGGATGCCGACGCGCACACTCTCTGCGACGGCGGCATCGAAACCGGTGACAAAGCCGCCGGCGGATTGATCGAGGCGACCGGAATTGCGGTTGCCATCGATGCTGCTCCACGAGCCGAATGCCTGCCCCCAGGCAACGACCGGCTGCGGTTCGATGGTGGCCGCGGCAATTGCACCGACTGCCGCCGTCGCCGGCTTGTCCTCCGGCCCATAGGCGAGAACTGGAACCTTTGGCGCACCGACATCATCGAAAGCGGCACGGATACGGTCGTTGACGGCGTTGCGCAGCAAGCCGCTGTCATTGACGAGTGCGGTCTGCGCAGCCGAATGGATCTCACCGGACAGCAGGTTGAAGGCGCCGCGTGCCTCGTCGGCATCCAACGGCAGAAGAGCATTGTAAAGCCCGAGCGCTGGGCCGTTCTGGCTAAGCGTGTTGAGCGCCAGGGCAACATCGCGCTGATTGCCCGTCACGGCCACGCCATTGAAGACCTGAGGTGCCGGTTTGCCTGCATTGGGGTTCTCGCCCGTGCCCGGATTGGGCTCGTTCGGTTCCGGTTCGTTCGGCTTGGGCTCGTTCGGCCTGGGTTCGTTGGGATTAGGGCCCGTGCTCTTCACCGCAATCTTGAGGTCGACCTGCTTTTCCTTCTGGTCGAGCGCCACATCAAGGAAGGCGGATTTCGAGACCGCTTGGGCGAACTGCCCTTCGATGCCGCGCTCGGCGGTCAGGATCGTGTAGGTTTGCCCGTTCTGGTAGCTGGTGGCGGCGTCGAGCGCGGTCACGTGGACATCGACGCCGCTGCGGATCGTTGCCGTGCCGCTGCGCGCCACGCCGCCATCGACAATCTTGACATCGATCCTGTCGGCGCTGCCATTGCCGGCGATATCGGCTTCGTAGATGGAGCCGCCTGCCATCTCCAGTTCACCTGCGATCGTGAGGACGCCCGTCGAATTGTTGCCGGGGGCAATAACGGCCTTCGTGTCGATAAACGTATCGCCAACCGTGCCGGAACCACCGAGCCTGCCAAAGGCTGCCGACGTCTGATTGCCCATGCGGTTCAGGTTTTCGCCCCAGACGATGACGGAGTTGGTGTAGGTCTTGCCGCCAAACGCGTTTGTCTGAATGCGCCCCGCCTCACCGTCGACGATCAGCGTACCATCCTTCACGTCGAACTTGGTGGTGCTGTAGCGCAGCGCGTCGTTTACGTTGCCGTCATTGTCGGTCGTGTCGAGATTGCCCTTCAGGACGAGCTTACCGCCGTCGACGTTGACGTTGCCGTTGAATTTCGTCAGGTCGCCGCTGAGGATCGTTTCACCGGCCAGACTGTTGATGGTCCCCTTACCGCCGATCGTGTTGGCAAAGTCATAGCCGGCATTGGTATGATTGAAATTGAGGTGGCCGTCGCCCGCACCGAACGTGATGGCGGCCGATGGATCGACGATCCCTGCCATCTGGGCCTCCAGCGCGGTCACGCCGCCGACACGCGAATGTTCGACCTTGCCGCCGATCGTCAGGCTTCCCATACCTTCTTGGATGAAATTGCCGGAACCGGAGATGACGATGCTGCCGGCAGACAGCCTGGCGCCGTTGGCGACGGAAAGATTGACACTTCCCTCCTCGCCGATCGTCAGTCTGTCGTTGATCTTGAACTCGCTGCCGGCACCATCGACATACATGGTGATGAGATCGACGCTCTCCTGCTCCTGCAGGGTCGCGGTGCCGGTGGAGACCACAGCACCCTTCTCGATCGTGAAACTGTCGCCGATCATGAATTCGCCCGTGTTGATCCAACGCGAGTTCTGGCCACTCAGCAATACCTTGCCATTCTCAAAATCGGCTCTGTTCGAACTGATCAAGCCGCCATCTTCGATAACGACCTCACCGTTGTTGTTCGTAAGAGCTCCGACGGCGACCCCGAGATAGTCGGCTGTCAGCGTAGACCCGGCGCCACGCACGAAAAGCTTGCCATCGCCCTCCATCAGAGCGCCGACATAGACATCTTTGCCCGAGACCCTACCGCCATTCTCGATCGTCAGGGTCGCCTTGCCCCCGTAGATACCATTGCCGAAACCGCCGATGAACAGCTCGCGCGCGCCCCTCGGATCGGGGTTGACGATATCCCAGCTTGAGCCGGGACCGGAGACAATGACGGCACCGACCGAATTTCGGCTGTCGGCGATATAGCCCGAGGTGCTCTTAACGGCAGCCCCGTCCTTGATTGTCAAGGTCGCGCCCCCGGCCCCGCCGCGCACGACAAGCAGGTCGTTGATCGTATGATCCTGATCCCAGGTGGTGTCGGAATTGACCAGCAATCCCGCCGCCTGCGCCGCCTGTGGAACGGTGGCCGCACCGGCGAGGATCAGGGAGAGGACGCCGACGCGGGCGAGCATGGTCGAGCTCAGGAGGTTGATCCGCAAACCGTTCGCGTGGTTGGAAATACTCAATGTCTGCCCCTTTTTCATTTGCAATCATCAGCACACGGTCCCGGCGACTGCCGACCGGGAACACGCAGGTCATGGGGCGCTATAGCAAGCCTGATAACGGGGAGAATTCGGCTTTCTACCAACGGCAGATTGCAGCTGCGAAGGGCTGCGACTTTCTGCGAACTGCTTGATTTAGCCGACCAACGGCAATCGACAACTGCTGCCAGGTGAAGGATAAAAGCAGCATGAAACCCAAGGACGCAACGGAATCATTGGATGAGGATGCCTATTTCGCCGGCGTGCGGCGCGCCACGCTCTGGCTCGTCTTCCTCTATTGGTTCGTGGAGTTCGTCGTCAGCAGCATAATGTGGGGGATCTTGGGGACCGACCCCATCATGTCCGCACCGGGAAAATTGCTGCTAATGTCCTCAAGCATCGTTCTTTCCTGTGGCATTTCAGCGGCGTTGTTTCGGGTCCGGCACTGGCATATCGCAGCCAAGATTATCGTCGGCTTCTCCACCGCCCTTCTCGCCGCCGCTGCCAATGCAGCGATCGATTTCCTGATTTATCTTTATTTCGTCCGCCCCGATCCGATTACCGTCGACTGGACGAATGTCGGCTACACGCTGATCTACGGCATGGCCGCCTTTCTCGGCTGGTCGTTCTTTTTCGTGGCGTTGATTTACAGTTTCGAGCTGCGCGAGCGCGAGCGGCGCCTGGCCATCAGCCGCGAGGAAGCCCTTTCGGCGCAGATGCGTGCCCTGCGATATCAAGTCAATCCGCATTTCCTGTTCAACACGCTGAACTCCATTGCGGGCCTCATCGAGGAGGGATCGAGTGTCGCGGCTGGGCGCATGGTGATGTCTCTTTCCAATTTCTTGCGTACCACGCTGGAGCTCGACCCACTGCAGGATGTCAGACTTGCCGACGAACTCGCGCTCCAGGTCGGATATCTGCGCATCGAGGGTGAACGCTATTCCGACCGCATGACGTTGCGGATTGAGATCGCAAATGGCCTCGAAGAGGCTTTGGTGCCGAGCCTGATCCTGCAGCCGCTGATCGAGAATGCGGTGAAGCACGGCGTCGGCCGTTCTCCACACAAGGTCGAGATCGTCATCAGCGCGTCAAAGATCGGCCACGCACTCGAGATTTCAGTCGAGAACGACACTGCGGCTGAGACAGAGGGCTCCCGCCACCCCTCCCCCGGCACGGGTGTCGGCTTGCGAAACGTCGCAGACCGCGTCGCTGCGCGCTTTCCGGGCGTCGGCGCTCTGGTTGCCGGCCTGGTTTCACCCTACCGCTTCAGGGCGGCAATCACGATGCCGCTGAGGCTGGCATGAGCCACGGACAAATGAAGCCCCTAACGATCCTTGTTGTCGATGACGAACCCCTGGCTAGGCGCCGGTTGCTTCGTCTCCTCGCAGCAATGGCCGATGCCAAAGTGATCGGCGAGGCGGGCAATGTTCAGCAAGCTAGAAGCCTGATTACCGATCTCGCCCCGGATGTGGTGCTGCTCGATATCCAGATGCCGGGCGGTACCGGCTTCGACATTATTGAACGTGTTGACGGCAATACCTCAGCATTCATCTTCGTGACCGCTTTCGATCACTACGCCCTTCGCGCCTTCAAAGCTGCCGCCATCGACTATCTGACCAAGCCAATCGAACCAAGCCGCCTGCAGGCGGCAATCGATAAAGCCCGCACGACAATCGCCGCGCGGACAAGCGCCGAGCGCATCGCGGAACTGAACGAAACCGTGCGATCATTGCGGCAGGCACTGCGAAGACATGAAGCGCAGTCCGCCGATCTCTGGATCAAGTCGAGGGGAGAATTCATCCGGATAAGCCTCGACCGAGTCGTGCGCTTCCAGGCGGAACGCGACTATGTCCGCATCCATACGGAAGGCAGGACATACCTACATCATGAAAGCCTCGCTTCGCTCGAACAGCGCCTCGATGCCAAGGAATTTCTTCGGCTGCACCGCAGTTCGATCGTCCGGCGGGAATGTATTGTCGGCTTTCGGCAAGCTCCTTTTGCCGCTCTTGTCGCGCTGCTTTCCGATGGTAGCGAAATCCGTGTCGGCCGAACCTACTCCCGGCAAATCAAGTCAATAGCCGGCGACCGATCTCTCTCGGTATAGAGACGACGCGCACACGACTGCCCCTGTGGAACTCTGCCGACCACACTTCACTATTGTTGAGAGCTCGCAACGCCGATGAAAAGAGAAGGATTCGGAGGGAATGCCGAATCCTTCTCGTCTTGATCGGAGGTCAACCGATCGGGGGTGGGCAGCCTCATCGGATTGGAAACGACGGGCTGCTGTACCGACACGATTTGGTGCCGGATATCAGCGGATTCGGGACCGGAGAACGCCCCTCATCCGAATTCTTACCTATGCTTGACCTCTATATACATACATTCGGTATGTTTGACAACAAGCTTGATGCGGATTAAGTCGTCGACGGGAAAAATTGTTGTTGGCAATTGGCGAGGCATTCATATTCCCGCAGCCTTAAGCAATTATCTCAGCGAGGAGATCTGGCGAGTGCGGCACGGGGATGCTAAACGCCACGATCGAGAAGCATGTTTCGACAACCCGGCTGCCGAAGGCTGTGAGGTCCGGCACATCAGGCTTGCCTCAAGATGCCGGCCCCTGAAATTGAGTTGAAAGCGATTGTGGGCCCTCGACATCTGTGACATGTCGCGGACGACGATATCGGCAATCGCGCGGAGAATGGGATGAACCCTGTGGAAAAGGCCAGTTTTGCGGATGCGACCCACCAGCTGGCGCCAGCCGACAGCAGTCGATCTTTCTCCGACTATTGGTGGGTGCCTGCGATCCTGGCCATATATTTTGCGGCGCAGACCGCCATCCGCATCGCCATCTCCAATTCGCTGCGGATTGACGAAGCACAGCAATTTCTGGTGAGCCAATGGCTTGCTTGGGGATATGACGCCCAGCCGCCGCTGTACAATTGGATTCAGTACGGCATCTTCGAAGTGTTCGGCACGAGCGTGGCATCGCTCGTCATATTCAAGAACATTCTGCTCTTTCTCGTCTATTTCGCCTATTACAGGCTCCTGAGATTGCTTCTGGTCGACAAGAGGCTGGCGGCGGTCGGGGCACTATCGCTCCTGACGATGCCACAGATGTTCTGGCAGGCGCAGAGAGACCTGACACATACCGTCGCCACCCTGCTTGCGGTGATCATGGTTATCCACTTCGTTGTGGTCACGATCCGGCGACCGACGGTCGCCTCCTATGCGATGATCGGTCTGTGGGCCGGGCTTGGAATGCTCACCAAGTACAATTTCGCTCTCGTTGTCATCAGCGTGCTGGTTGCCACGTTCTTTCATCCGGAGGGGCGAAAAAGGCTCCTGGACAAGCGGCTCCTGCTGACGCTTTCCATCGCCGTCTTGATGTTCCTGCCGCATGCGGTGTGGATGGTGTCCAACATGGACCGCGTCCTGACAACGACCGTCCACACGATGTCGGCCCAAGACGCTGGCAACAAGCTTTCCGATATCGGCGTCGGGCTTGTCGAACTGCTCAAGACGGGCGTCGCGATCGTGATCCCGACGACGGTGATCTTTCTATTGATCTTTCGCCAGTCATTCCTGCGGTCGCTGCGCGCCAAAAGCGAGTGGAGCGATTTCGTAGGACGGATACTTGTCAGCACTCTCGTTATCCTGTTGGGGTTGATACTGGCGATAACCCTCACCGAGTTTCGTGACCGCTGGCTGCTTCCGTTCCTGTTTCTGCTGCCGCTTTATTTTTGTCTGAAGCTCGATGCCGCCGGAAAACAAAGCCAAGCCGACATAAAGAAGTTCCTTTATGTGCCTGCCGCCATGATCGTGGCGCTACCCCTGATAATAGCGGGCGGCGTCCTTTTTGCGCGATTTTTTCATTCCTATGAGCATTTGAACACGCCTTATGGAACCTTCGTGGACAAGGTCATTGAAGCTGAAGGAAAGCAACCGACGGCAGTCGTGACCACGACCTGGCTCAAGGCGGGCAATATCCGCGTCAACATGCCGTATACGCGTGTGATCTCCACCGAGTATCCTCAATCGGATCTAAGCCGGGAGTTCATAGGAGACGGCCCGGTCCTCCTGGTCTGGAACGAGCGGGACGGACGTCAGTCAGGCATGCCGGATGCCTTGAAGCGATGGTTCACGTCGAAATTCGGCGAGACGGCACAGCTGCCATCGCAACAGGATATCGCTCTTCCCTATTACTATGGGAAAGATCCCGATCGCTACCATTTCGGATATGCGTGGTATGATCCGAAGCCGCAATAGCCCGCGAAAGCGCGGTTGTTTGCGCATGCCAGGGGGAGAAACCGTCGAGCAGTTCCAGCGCTAGCTGCTGCAAGCTCAAGCAAGCAAGTTGAGACCTGCGGCGACAAATCCCAGCCAAAGGGCTTCGCTCCAGTGATTGAAGCTCTCCGCATAAAAGCGCTGGCGGGTAAGGGCGGCAACCACAATCATAAGAAATGCATATAGCACGAGACATCTCGAAGCCGACAGCAGATGGCTGGATTTTGAAAACAGGGAAATCGCGAATGCGATATTGCATTTCCATATGAATCTGCTGATCGTCGCCTTCGATATCTGATCCAATTCAACGGGCTTCAATTCTTGGATACTCACTGTATCGCTTGGACGTATGAGGCATTCAATGCACGGCTAGGAGCACGCATGTCAGCGCTGCGAAGACAATCGCCAATACGATAATGAGCCGGGCAAACATCCACAGATCGCCCGTGTCGTCTAAGTTGGATGTCGCAGCAACAGGGATCGCCGACGAAGGATGTGCCGGGCGTGCACGCTCCACAATATAATATGCCCACCAACGACCATACATCGCCAATCCCTCCGAAAGAGCCACCATTCGACGCGAGCGGTCGAGAGTTCGACCGCGCCATTTAACGGTATCGACTACGGCATAGGTTTTCGATTGGACTGGCTGTGGCGCGATATAAGTATTTCACAATGCCGACCAAGGAGATGTCGACGCCCCGCAGCAGCCGGCCATGCGGCCGGTCAGCGCTCCAGCGCACCCTTTCCGGCGAGAATATGATTGCGGAACTTCACAATCCGCGCGCTTCGCGTTTCAGACTTCTTCACCGAGTTGAGATTGATCACATAGCTCTTCTTTCGTCCCGGCGTCAGATCATGGAAAGCCTCCGCAAGCTCTGGATCGGAATCCAGGGCCTCGATCAACTCGTCCGGCAATTCGACTTCCACCACTTCCTTCTTTGGCTTAATGCCGGCCTCAGCATAGACCATTGCCTCCTTCAGATAGGATCGAATGATGGGCTCCATCTGCGCGACGGCGGCATTGCTCACAAAGCGGATCATATCGGCGTGCTGGGTATTCTGCCCTTGCTTTTCGAGCACGCCCTCAGGGTCCTTCATCAATGCCGCATTAAAAAAGCTGGCGCGAAAATCGCCGCGAAAGGCACCGATGATGACGATGTTTCGCCCCGCATGCATGTAGCACGGATGAGCCCATTTCAGCGTCTCGACGAGACCCACTTCCAGACAGATCCGGCGCAATTCGTTCAAGCCATCAATCCACAGTCTTGTCGAACAGTCGGCCGTCGCAAAGCGTTCGCAGCGTCCGCATCCCTTGGTAAAGAAGTCCTCGATATCGGTGATCATGTCCTTGCCCACTTCATAATTCTGCTGGTTGACGTGCCCGCACGGAACCGAAAAACTGATGCAAGCAAGCGACCGCAATATGCTCGCATGATTGCATCCGGGACTTTATCCGCGCTGGTCCCACTTACTCCCGCAGGACCTCGTCCAGTCTTTCAAGAAACTGCCGCCATCCGGCTCTGGCGCCTCCATAGGCCTGCTTCTGACCCGGCCGGAAGCCGACCTGCTCCATGCGCAGATGCGTTCCCCTTTCCGTCTGCACGAGCGTAAACGTCACGACGCTCTTCAGATCGAAAGAAGGATCATCGTGCGCGAAATTCCATCGGTAAGACAGCTTGCTGTTCGGCTCGACGACGAGCACTTCGCAATCCAAGACACCTCCCCAGTCGCTACGAAAGGTAAAGCGGTGGCCAAGGATAGGAGCAAAGTCGTTCTTCATCAGCCACTCGGTGATCAGATGCGGCTGGGTCAGCGCGCGCCAGACCTTTTCCGGCGGATGCGCAATGTCGCGCTCGACCGTGACAGTGCGCACTGCATCTGGCGCCTCAGTCATTGATCCATCCTATCGAGCAAGTCTTCCAGATCGTCGAACTTGCCCTCCCAGAAGCCGACCATCTCGCTCGTCCAGTCGAGCAATGGGGCAAGCGCATTGCGCTTAACGCTATAGTGCGTCTGGCGTCCCTCGTGCCGGTCACACACCAGCCCCGCCTGTTTCAAAACGGCCAGATGCTTCGAGACACCCGGCTGGGAGACCCTGGCATAGGTCGTGAGCGCGACGACGGTCTGATCGCCGGCACGGCACAAACGCTCGAAGATCGCCCGCCGCGTCGGATCGGCGAGCGCTCGGAAGATAGGATCATGGGCATTGGTCATGACAATTCATAACTCTTTGGCTATTGATTAGACCAATAGCTGGTGAGCTATGAATGAGTCAAGTGCCGACCGGTCGCTGAGATTTTCAGGCGCTCACGCCCAGCGTCCGCAGGAAATCCACATCGTCGCCGATTAGCGCGTCGACCAGCCGGTCCTGGACACAGCTTCGAATCATAGGAAGCGGGTCGCGGCCGCCCTGCCAGAAGATGGCAAGCTTTTCCGGCAGCGGCAGGCTCAGACGCACGGCAATGCCGGCCTCCTGCAGCGCCTCGGCGTCAGCCCGGTGAAAGCGGTTCAGTTCCAGCGAGACGCCGTCAATGCTACCTGCGCGCATCGAGGCAACAATGTCCACGGGACGATGGTGAATGATCGCTTCCGTTTGTAGACGTGGCTCGATCTCCTTTACGCGCAACAGGTCGATATGGTCGAAGGAGGATATGGCAACATGGTCGAAAGCGTCGAGCTCCTTCAACGTGCCGATCATGAGATCGATAAGACGATCGGCGCGTTCAGGCTCCTTCATTTCGATTGCAAGGCGCGTATCAGTCTGCTTGGCCCATAACAGCGTATCGGCAAGTGTCGGCACGCGGGTCCCGGTAAAGCGCGGGTCGAATTTCGCGCCGGCATCGAGCGAAAGAATGTGCTCGAGATCCTGATCGGCGACAAAGCCGAAGCCATTGGTCGTGCGATCCAGCGTTCTGTCGTGGATCACAACGATCTGGTCGTCACGCGTCAGCATGAGGTCGATTTCGCACTCGTTGGCGCCTGCATCCACGGCCTTTTGGAAGGCGAAAACGGTGTTTTCCGGGAACCGTCGGCTGAAACCGCGATGAGCGGCGATGCGCAGCGAACCATGGCGGGCGGCGTGAAGGGGCAAGGGCAATGCAACTCTCCTTGGAAATCAGTTCTTTAAGGGCAATCTAGCGAAGGGTCGGATCGAGAACGTCGCGCAGATAGTCGCCTATCAGGCTGATCGACAGCGACAGGAAGAAGATCACCATGCCCGGCAGGATCGCGATCCACCATTCGGTCATCACATAGTCGCGACCCGCGCCGACCATGCTGCCGAGGCTGACGAGCGGCGGCTGGATGCCGAGGCCGAGAAAGCTCAGCGCCGATTCCTGCAAAAGGATCTCAGGCAAGACGATCGTCAGGTTGACGAGGACGACGGAGAGGATGTTGGGCAGCACATGCAGGAAGGCGATACGCCCTGTCCCGGCGCCATTGCGCCTCAAGGCGGCGACATAGCCACGCTCCAGTTCCAGCCCGGCCATCGTGCGCACCAGCCGCGCATAACGCTCCCAGCCGTAAAGGCCGAGCAACGCCATGAAAAGCCATAGGTTATCGCCGAAGAAGGCGAGAACGGCGAGCGCGATGATCAAGAATGGCATCGATGCCTGAAAATCCACCGCAATGCGGATCAGCATGTCGGCAAATCCGCGACCAAAGGCGGCAAGCAGTCCGAGCACCGTGCCGAGAGTCAGGCTGATTGCCGATGCGCCGAGCGCGATCAACAGGCTGGTGCGTAAACCATAGAAGATGCGGCTCAGAATATCGCGACCAAGCTCGTCGGTGCCGAGAATATGCTTGAACGAGCCGCCGAATAAGATCGGCGGCGCCTTGCGGGCGTGGAGGTCAATCTGCGCGAAGCCATGAGGCGCAAGCACATTGGCGAAGATCGCAACCATGATGAAGGTCACGAGGATGATGGCGCAAATGGCCGTCATCAGATCGAAGCGCCGGCCGAGCCGGAAGGCTCTCTTTGACCCGGTCTTCGGGGAAACGTCGGCGCCGGTCGCTGCATTGGCCATGGCTGTTACCTTTCGAGACGGCCGATCAAGCCGTTGTGCGATGCCGCAGGCGCGGATCGGCGAGAATGTAGAGGCAGTCGATCATGAGATTGGCGGCCACCATTGTTGCCGTGATCAGCAAGACGATGGTCTGCACCACGTTCAGATCGCGCTGCGCGACGGAGGAGACGAGAAAACGGCCGACACCTGGCCAGGCATAGACGCTTTCGACCACGGCCGCGCCGCCAATCATACCGCCGACCAGAAAGCCGAGCATGGTCAGGAGCGGCAGGGCCGCATTCGGCATGATATGCCGCCAGAGAAGGGCGCTCTCGCCGATGCGCTTGGCGCGCGCTGCCAGGATATAACGCTGACCCAGCACCTCCAACACGCTGGACCGGACGAAACGGGCGATGATGCCGGCATTATAGAGGCCGATCACCAGAACGGGCATGACGAGATGTGCCATCGTCGCTCCCCCGCCGCTTGGCAAGATCCGCAAGGTGACGGCGAAAAGCTGGATAAGAAGGATGGCGATCAGGAAATTCGGGAGCGAATGCATCAATACCGCCAGTGCCATGACGAAGCGGTCGATCAGGCCGCCGCGGTTACGCGCCGCCAGAATGCCGAGCGGCACGCCGGCGCCAAAGGCCAATATCAGGGCAGCGCCCATCAGCTCCAGCGTTGCGGGAACTTTCGATAGAACCAGTGCCAGCGCGTCCTGACCATTGAGGAGCGACGTACCGAAATCGCCACGCAGAAGATGGCCGAGATAAGCGAAATACTGGATATAGAGCGGCTGATCGAGACCCCATTGCTGTCGCATCAGCGCCACCACTTCCGGCGGCGTCTCAATGGGCAGCAAGGAATGCAGCGGGTCACCGCTGACCCGTAGGATGACGAAGGTGAAGGTCATCGCCAGGAACAGCGTCACGAGTGCTCTTAGAAACGCGCGCAGGATGGATTGAAGCATTGCCGTTCCCTCAAAGCGTTTCGAGCATGGCGGCTACCTGTCGCACCCTGCCACGCCGCCCGCGGGGAACGGCGGACAAAAGCTTGGCGGTATAGGGGTGGGCCGGATTTGCGAAGACATCCTCCGTCGGACCGGTTTCGACAATCGAGCCCGCCTCCATGATCGCCACGCGATGCGACACGTGACGGACCACCCGCACGTCATGGCTGATGAAAAGCAGCGACAGGCCGCGTGCGCGCTGCAATTCAAGCAGGAGATTGAGCACCTGCGCCTGCACCGAGACGTCGAGCGCCGAGACCGGCTCGTCGCAAAGCAAAATTTGCGGCTCGACCACGAGAGCACGGGCGATCGCGACGCGCTGACGCTGACCACCTGAGAGCTGATGCGGAAACTTCCGCAGGGCGGAGACCGGCAGGCTCACAGCCTTGAATGTCTCCGCCGCGCGATCGAGCCTGCTTGCCGGATAGCCGATGCCGTGAATTGCCAACGTCTCCACGATCTGGTGGCCGACGCTCCGCCGCGGATCGAGCGCGCCCATCGTATCTTGTGAGATGACCTGCAGATGCTTCGCCAAGCCGCGCCGGTTCGGCTTCATCAGACTGTTGAAGGGCTGTCCGAAGAGGGTGATTTCGCCTGATGTCGGCGTGCGATCGCCGCAGAGCAACGAGGCAAGGGTGGATTTGCCGCAACCGGACTCGCCGACAAGACCCAAGGTTTCGCCGGGCTTCAGTTCTAGGCTTACATCCTTGATCGCGTGAAATCCCCTCGCCCGTCCCGGCCAGAGCGAAAAGCCTGGCGCATAGGAAAATTGCAGATCACGGGCAGCAAGGGCTGCCTCCGCCTTCTGCATCTCGGCTGGCGTTTGCTTCTCAGGCGTCATGAGAACTCCATGGATTGAAGCAGGCAAGGGCTGCCGCGCCGGCAATCAGCGGCGGAACCATCGTTGCGCAAGCCGGCTCCGCGCGCGGGCAGCGGGGCGCAAAAGCGCAGGCCCGCGGCAGATCGTGGTGGAATTTCAGTTCGCCGGGAATATCCGCAAGCCTCTGAAGCGGCCTGCCCCTCCCAGGCATCGCCTCCAGCAGCAGCCTTGTATAGGGATGGCGCGGGTTGTCGTAGAGGTTGTCCGTGCGATTGATCTCGACCAGCGACCCCGCATACATCACCGCGATACGGTCGCAGACTTCCGAGACGAGATCGAGATCGTGGCTGATGAAGATCATCGGAATGCCGCGCTCACGTACCGCCTTGACCAGGAGAGCGACGACCTGTGCCTGCACCGTCACGTCAAGCGCCGTCGTGGGTTCGTCGGCGATGATCAATCGCGGCTGCATGGCAAGCGCTGTCGCGATCATCACGCGCTGGCACATGCCGCCGGAAAATTGCGCGGGATAGGCATTGTAGCGTGTCTCTGGTTGCGAAATGGCGACTTCCGTCAGGAGCCGAAGCGCTTCTGTCCTGGCTTCCTTTGCCGACATGCCGGCGCTGACCGCCGCCTCTGCGATCTGGGAGCCGATCGTGCGCACCGGGTCGAGACAGGAGACCGGCTCCTGAAAGATCAACCCGATCGGTGGCATCTTTATCCGCGACCGCGGACCGAGCTCGGCCGCGTCATACATGGCGTCCTGGAAGGAAATATAGCCCGTCGCGCTGGCGGTCGACCCCAGAAGACCCGCAAGCGCCAAGCAGGTTAGGCTCTTGCCTGATCCGCTCTCACCGACGATGCCGAGGATTTCACCCTCGGCAAGATCGAAGGAGACGTTATTGACCGGGTGAAACCGGCTGGCGCCCGTTCCGAACGAGACACTCAGATTGTCGACCGAAAGAACGGGCGTCGCCATGACCGACCGCTTAGCTCTTCTGCTCTTCGAAGGCGAGGCTGCCGGCACCGAGATCCATCTGGAAAGCCGGCAGAGGCTGCCACTTGATGCCTTTGCGAATACCGAAGAAGACGGCGTTCTGATGCAGGACCGTCTCGCCCGGATCTTCCCATTCGATCAGATGCAGCATGTCGCGGAAAATCTTGGCGCGATCGGCCGGATCGACGGCCTTCTCCATCTTGGCGCCGAGCGCATCGAAATCGGCATTCTGCCAGATCTTGAACGAGGTGAGCGAGCCGGCCGCACTGAACTGCGTGAAGAAGGAAATGTAAGGATCAGGGATCTGCCCGGTGCTCGACCAGTTTCCGGTCGCGCGGGTTGGCGAGTTGTCGAACAGCTTGCCAGCTTCGACGAACTTCATCTTGGCGTTGACGCCGATCGCCTGCCACATGGCTACGACGGCCTGCGTGACCGGGTTTTCCGCCGTGTAATAATTGTTCTGCGAGCGGACTTCGATCTCCTCGCCATTATAGCCGGCATCCTTCAGGAGTTGCGTCGCCCGATCGGGATCATATTGATAAGCCGGGTAATCCTTGAGATAAATGGGGCCGTAGAGCTCGAACTGCAGCCCGTTCGGCACTCTCGTGCGACCGTTCCAGATCGTATCGACGATCGCCTGGCGATCGATGGCGAGGATCAGCGCCTGGCGGACGCGCGGGTCCTTGAGCGCCGGATTGTTCTTGTCGAAGAACAGAATGCGGTTGTTCGGGACCGGCCCGCCGACAATCGCATGATCCGTGCTGGCACTGACGACGGAAAGCTGATCCGGCGGCAGGTCCGTTGCAATATCGTAGTCGCCGGCCAAGAGGCCTGCAATCCGCGAGGAAACCTCGGGTACGATGCGCAGGGTTACCCGTTTGGCGGCCGGCTTGCCGCGATAGGCCTGATCGTGGGCGGCCAGAACCACGCTCTCGTTGGCCGTATAGCTTTCAACCTTATAAGGACCGGCGCCGACCGGCTTCTGACGCCAGGTCGTCCAGTTGCCGCCGTTCTTCTGCCAGGCATCCTTGCTGATGACGACGGCCGCGTAGGATGCGAGGCGCTGCAGGAAGATCGGATCCTGAAACTTGGTGACGAACCGGACCGTCATCGGATCGACTACTTCGACGTGGTCGAGGCTGGTGAAGTTGGTGCGATAGGTAGGGTAGCCCGGCGCATCCTTGTTCAGGAGCCGCTCCGGCCCGAAGGAGAAAGCGACGTCCTCGGCCGTCATCTCGCGGCCGTCGTGGAAGATCACGCCAGGGCGCAGCTTCATTTCGAGCACGGTCGGCGAAATCCATGTCCACGAGGTGGCGAGATTGGGCTTCACCGAGAAGTCGCCGCGCATGTCGAGCGCAAGCACCGTCTCGTGGATGGAATAGTTGTTGCGGAAGGCGACGTTGCTGGCGGCGTCGACAGGTTCCTGCGAGACCGGATTCTGCTGCACCGCGATGCGAAGCTCCGGCCTCTTGTCGCCATTGTCATCGGCGGCTGCGGACAACGCCGGGACAAAGGCGGAGAGGCCGGCTGCCGCTCCCATGAGAAGGGTCGTGCGGCGGGTAACTGGGCTGTTGAAGCCGCTGAGCAGATATTCGGACATCGGCAAACTTTCCTGTTAGAGCTTTTGCACAAACGTTTGCGCAAGCAAAATATGACCACTTGCGCTCAGAACTATCATTTCTTACGCAAGGGAGAGTGGCCGCAAGCTAGGCGAGCTCGATGACGCACGTATGACAAGTTCGGGGTGGACGAAACGCACCGGACGCATTGCAACGCGAGCGTCCATAGGGAGATTCGAAAGTTCAACCAGGAGGTCGAGCGAAGCCTCGCAAAGCGCATCCGTTGGCTGGGCAATGGTCGTCAACGGCGGTGCCCAATAGGCAGTGTCCGGCACATTGTCATAGCCGACGACGGAAATGTCGCCGGGGATCTGCAGGCCGAGATCGCGCAGGAATGCAACGACCTCGATCGCAAGCCCATCGCTGCCGCAGATGAGCGCCGTTGGGCGCCCGGGCGACGCTAGCAGATTTTTAAAGAGCTCGCGGTCATGCCCGTCCTTCTCGAAAGAGATGACGCCGCCGGCGATGGAGCCACCGCTCCTTCCAACCACCTCTTCAAAGATCGACAGCCGATCGCGAAGCGCACTGCGGCTGATGCGATAGACGAAGGAGATGCGGCGATGCCCGAGCCCCTTCAGGTGCTCAAAGAGAAGATCCATGCCACGGCGATCATCCGTCAGCACCGCCGGAAGCGGTCCCATCAACCCGGCGCCGAGCGTCACATGCGCCTTGCCCATGCGGTCAAGGTGATCGCAGAGCGCCTGCTGACCCGGGAGATCGCTGACCATAATCACGCCGTCGAAGAAATCCTGCTGGAACAGCTGCAGTTGCCCTGCGATTTCGCCGGCCTCCGACTTGGCCTGCGCCACCAGCAACTCAACGTCCCGGCGCTGTGCTGCGGCCTGGAGGCGGCTTGTCAAATGCGGCTGATAGTGGCCGGACAGGCTGTTGACGATCGCTCCGAAAACACCGGTCCTGTGCGTCCTCAGCGATGTTGCCAGACGGTTGACGACATAGCCGACGCTGCTTGCCGTTGCCCTGACGCGCTCCTGTGTCTCCAGGCTGATGCGGCTGTCGGCCTGGCCGTTCAGGACGCGCGAAACCGTGGTCGCGGACACGCCAGCCAGTCGGGCGACTTCCAGAATGCCGATTCTCTTTGGTGCTTTCATACGGTCTGCCGAAACTTGTCGCGCCATGCCCGCGCCGAGGGTTCCAAACTCTTGCCTTACTTGCTTCAAGACGCAAGTTCACATCCCTGTTTCGGGGATATTTTCAGAGACAACCGTGAACATGAAGGCAAAGTGGCACGCAAGCATCTGTCTGCAACTTGGCGAAATTCGGTCTCAAAAATGGACGCAGACAACAACAAGCGAAATGTCGCAGGATCAACCGGCAATGGAAACTAAAGCTCAGGCGCTTGCCGAGCTTTCCCCGCGATATTTAAACCACAGTTCCATATGCGACGGCATTTTGTTTTGTACATACCCATGACGAAGCCGCGAAATTTAGCCTTCAAAAAGCTGCAGCAACGATCGACAACGAAGCGTCCAGGCTTGTTTAAGCTCATCGAAATCCAACTTTTTTGAGGACCTTCCCATGACGCCACGTAAGATCATGATTATTCGTCACGCCGAACGTCCGATGGACGGCGGCAAGGATCAAGGCGTCCGGCCGGATGGTTCGCCAAGCGCTAACTCTCTGACCGTCAGGGGATGGCAGCGGGCCGGAGCCCTGGTTCGGCTATTCTGCCCGCTTGCGGGCGCCGGCAAACAAAGTCCCATCGAACAGCCAACGTCCCTCTTTGCAGCCCATCCCGACGACAAGCATCACAGCCATCGTACCCGATCGACCCTTCAGCCGCTGGCCGACCTTGCCGGCCTCACCGTCAATATCGATCATGCGCGCGGCGAAGAGGCGGCGCTCGCCGAAGCAGTCCTGCATCAGGACGGCGTCGTGCTCATCGCCTGGGAGCACAATGCAATTCATGAGATCGTCACGGCCATGACGCAAAGTGCGATCGAGGTGCCCGGCTGGCCTGACGATCGGTTCGACATGATTTTCATACTCACCGCAGATCGCGCCTGGCGTCTTGTTCAAGTGCCGCAGCAGCTGCTGGCAGGTGACCAGGCCAGCATTTTCTAGCCCCCAATCAAAGGTTCCTTCTCATGACACGTGAACGTCGCAAGCCCAAAGACGCCAAGCGCACCTACGGAGTCCTCGTCGGTAAGGTCGCCGATGGAACCATGAAACCGTCAGGCTCCTCGCCGCATTATGAGATCTGGGTCAAGGCAGGCGATGCGGACTTCCGGATTGCCGTCAACGTCCAGTCCGTCGATGGCAGCGAAGTGCTCGTACACTACGACCCCGACTTCAAGGACAATAGCGGCCACGATATTGCCAGCCTTGCGCAAGGTCCGTCGGGCTTCAAGGCGCTGCAGACGGGACCGGATGGCGAGGGTCTCGACTATATTCGCGATACGCTCTTCCCGATTGCCGACATGGAGGCCATTCCCGCAGACGGGACACAATTGTCGCTCGCCAACATGCTGGATGGGCAGATCGAGCGTGCGAAGGCCGATGCAAGCGCCGCCATCGTCGCCTTCGGTGAATATTTTCAGGATCAGGGAAGCGACGAAACCTTCCAGTTCAGCCCAGAACGCGGCGTCCACGACACTCACTTCATGCAGGGCAATTCCGGCAGTTTTGCCGACGACAACCGCGTCCATGGCGATGGCGGGCTGTTCATCCGATTTGCCGGCGGGGAGACCATAGCCTTGTTCGTGCGCTTCAGCGTTCAGGCGCTGAAGACCGACGATCAGACCGGTGCTCCACTGAACTGACGCGCACCAAGGGCCGAAGCCCGCGGCGCTTCGGAGTACAGCCACAGCGCCTACATTCGACAGCAATTATGGGAAGAGAAGCAATCATCCAGGGAGAGGTCCAATGAACATAAGCCTGATCGTGCATCCCGGTGTCGATAGTGCCCTTATTGCCTGGCGCAGCGACTTCATCGACCAATGCCGCGGTTTTGCCTTGCGGCGAAAGATCAAGCGCGCAGCTGGAAGCCCGCAAAGCCCGAACACGGTCTCCGATGTCGATGCCGATGGCTTTCATGAGGAGATCGTCGCCAGCTGGGTCGGCTTCGCCGATGGGCCGGCCGTCGAGGAAGGCACGCGCAAGCCGACGACGGAATGGCCGATCCAGAAATATCTCTGGTCCGATTTCGCCGTCAATCCGGGTGATGTCGTCGCCTACCGGGTCTCCGCCATGGTCGGGCCTGAGACGGCACTGCAGGAATCGGCCGACCACGCCTCGGACTGGAGCGATGCCATGCAGATCGGGGCAGAGACCAGCGGCCATGTCAGCTGCTATTTCAACCGAGGCATCGTCGCCAGCCAATGGCTTGCGCGCGCACTGCCTGAAGAAGCTCCCACCACCAAGCTCAAGAAAGCGATCGCCAACCCGGAAGACCCGATCCGCCGATTTCTTGCGGGACCGATCCGCGACAAGCTGGTATCGCTCCTGGGCGCCGCACAGTCGAATGGCGGCCATATCTATGCCGCCCTGTTCGAGCTGGATGACCCGGAACTGATCCCTCTGCTGCAGGGCTTCAAGAAACGTGCCCATGTCGTGCTCGGCAATGGCAGCGTGAAGAAAAAGGGCGAGGACGAAAACGAGGAAGCGCGATCCGAGCTTTCAGGCTGCGATGTCAAGGATCGCATGAGCGCGCCGCGGGCACTGGCGCACAATAAATTCCTGGTCATCTGCGACGCGGACAAATCACCCCAGGCGGTGTGGACCGGCAGCACGAATTGGACGATGACCGGTCTTTGCACCCAGGCCAATAATGCGCTTCTGATCGACAATCCGGCGGTGGCCGAATTCTACCTCGACCAGTGGAAGACGCTGGCCTCCGATGGCAATGATTCTCCACCCGCTCTCTACCAAAGCAATGCCGAACCCAGAACGACGCCCAAGGCTCCGAATACGACGGTCTGGTTCACGCCCATGCATGAGGGGCTCGATCTCGAACAGGCGGGTGAGCTGATCCGCAGCGCCCAGCAGGGCATTCTGTTTGCCATGTTCAATCCCGGCCCGCGCGGCACGCTTCTCAACGACATCATCGAGCTTGCGTCTCCGTCTAGCCCGTCGTTCAAACCCGATCTCTACATCCAGGGCGTCGTCAACCAGAACCCCGGCACAACAAAGAATCCGGTCGTGCTGTTCAACAGAGGCGAGCGTATCGACGCCAACGCCGATGTCGTCCTGCCAGCCGCAATCCCCGGCCGTTTTGCCTATTGGCAGAAGGAAGTTCTGAAGCTGCCGACCGCCCACGCCATGGTTCACAGCAAGGTGGTCATCGTCGATCCGTTCGGCCCCAATCCCGTCGTCATGACCGGCTCCCACAATATGGGGCCGAAGGCGAGCGGCGTGAACGACGAGAACCTGGTGATCATCACCGGCAATGGCGATCTTGCCAGCCAATATGCCGGCAAAATCATGGAAATCTATGCCCAGTATCGCTGGCGACAATCAGTTCAAAAGCAGGGTGGCGCGCCGAAGTGGACGGGGCTTGCCAACGACGACAGCTGGCAGATCAAATCGCCGGACCAGCCCTATGACAAGCGCCGCATACGCGAGCTTGACTTCTGGTTTGGCAAAAATGACAACACCTGACATCTGTCAGGCATCGATCCGGGATCGCAGCCGATATCTTCGAATGATCAGGCAGCGATTCCCCTTGCCGGCATAGTTCGACCTGGTCGAGCATTTGTAATGCCGACGCAATCTTCGACTTCTAGTGGCTTTGCAACAATCTGGATTCCCAAATGTTGCTCCGCTACTCTGTTCCCGTGCTTGTTTTTATCGGCGCCTTGGCGCTTACGGGGTGGGCTTTCATCATCGTCGAAAACCATAAAGCCCGCCCGAATGAGATGGGCGCGTCAAATCACGGGCCGCTTTCCGGCATGCTTCACCTCATGTCCGAACGGCAGGCGGCCACGTGGCACAGGGTTGCCAGCAATGCCGTATCGGCCGCTTCCGGCAGCGAGGTTCGTAGAGCTCCATCCGATGATGATGGCGACGCGCGCCCGACGCCGGGCTATTTCGAACGCGCCCGGATGCTTTTATTCCTTCTGCGTTCGCGCCATTGGCGAAAATTGGCTCATCACGAGACTCCGCAAGCCGAGCACGGAACATGAGCGATCCCGCCGCTCTTACTGGTGTGGCGAGAACCGAGGAGTAGAGAAGTATATGCGCATTCTTTTGGTCGAGGACGAACTGGAAATGGCATCGGTGCTCAAGACCGCATTGAGACGTCAGGATGTCGTGGTCGACCATGCCGCTAATCTCGCCGATGCAGAAGCCATGGTGCGGTTCGGCGCCTATGACGCCATCGTCCTCGACAGACGTCTTCCCGATGGCGAGGGACTGACGCTGATTCCGCGGTTGCGGGCGCTCAACGTCGAGGCCCCGGTGATTGCCCTGACCGCCATGAGCGACCTGCGCGAACGCATTGCCGGGCTCGACGCCGGCGCCGACGACTATATGGGCAAACCGTTCGCCACCGAGGAGTTGGTCGCCCGGCTGAAGGCCCTCCACAGACGTCCCTACATCATGCGGGCCGACCAGACCGTGGTCGGTCGCCTCACTTATGACTTTCGCCACCGCGAGGCGCTGATCGACAGTCAAGCCCTGGACCTGCCGCGTCGCGAACGTCTGGTGCTCGAGACCCTGATCCGCAGGCCTGGGCGCACCGTGATGCGAGGGATGCTGGAGGAAGCCGTCTATGCTCTCGACGACGAGATCGGCTCCAATGCCCTCGACGCTCATATTTCACGCCTGCGCCGCAAGTTGGACGATCTTTCAGCCGGCGTCGAGATCCGTGCCGTGCGCAATCTCGGCTATCTGCTGCGGGCGATTCCATGACGCTGGCGCGCGCCCGCTCCCTGCAATGGATTCTCGTGCGGCGGCTGGTTCTGCTCCAGGCGGCCATGCTCGTCTTCTTCATCATCCTGTCGATTGTGGTGTTGTCCGTGATCCAGCCGACGCTCACAGTCGACAACGAAGCCGCCGCGGCCGCAATCGCAGGTGCGATCGATCGCGACAAGGACGGCAGGCTGATCATCGACGATAGCAGCGAGCTTGCGCGGTTTCGCGCGGAGCATCCCAAGGTTTGGTACATCATTCACGACATGACGGGTCAGAGCCTGCGCGTCGGCGTCGTTCCGCCCGATTACGACCGCGATCTCGGAAACCTCCTTACAGCGGTCGATCATGCAAGCATCGGCTTTGCCGGCAAGCGTGATGGGCAGGAAATGCGCCCTGAGGCCCTCGTTCAGCGGGTCGACACCAAGGCGGGGCCTGTCCAGGTCGTTACCTCGACGTTCTATTCGCGAGCCGACGCGGAAAGCTTCGGCATCAGCATCTCGGCCACCGTCGATATGGCCCGCACACCCGATGGCAGCGCCGACTGGCCACGGGTGCTGCCGGGTTTGCTCTTCTCGGTTGCGATCGTTCTTCTGCCGATCATTCTCGCCATGGGCATGGCGACGCTTGTGACGACGCCGTTCGTGGTTCGTCGCGCCTTGTCGGGCCTGATCGGTACCGCCGATCAGGCCGCGCGCATCGACTTCGGAACGCGCGCCATGCAATTGCCAGTGAAGAATGTCCCGCGGGAGGTCGTTCCCCTGGTCAATGCCTTCAACCAGGCCCTCGCACGCCTCACCCAAGGCTTTGATCGCCACAATCGTTTCCTCACGGATGCGGCACACGAGTTGCGCACTCCGATTGCCATCCTGCGCACGCGAGCTGAACTGTTGAAGGAGGAACCGGAAAGTCTGCGGTTGCGGCAGGATATCGACCGCCTCTCCCATCTGGCCCAGCAATTGCTGGACCGCCAGTTGCTGGATCGCCCTGCGGATCAACGCGAGTTCGTCGACCTGGTCGAGCTCGCCGGTCGCGTCGGGGCCGACTTCGCGCCGCTTGCGATCGAGGCCGGCTATGATCTCGCCTTCGCCCCCCCAAACGGCAAGGTTGAGGTCGAGGTGAATGCGCTACAGATCGAACAGGCACTTGCCAACATTATTCGAAATGCCATCGAACATGGCGGCCGCCGGGGAACCATCACGGTCGCGGTCGACCGGGCTGGGGGCCTGGAAGTGCGCGATGAAGGTCCGGGTATTCCCCCCGAGGAACGCGATAACGTATTCGAGCCGTTCTACCGGCTGCATCCGCATTCCCGCGGTGCCGGCCTTGGTCTCAACCTTGCTCGGCAGATCGCGCACCTGCACGGAGGCAGCATCGCGATCGCCAGCGGTCCTTCGGCTGGCGCTCACGTCCGCATTCAACTCCCGATTTACAACCTTAGAGCGCAATCTTCATGACATTGCTCGACCAGATCGCGCGTCCGCGTTCCTCATACCCCCTTGGGACAGGAGATCTCGCCACCCTCGTGTAGCGTGTGGGGCTGCAAGCCATCCATTCGGGCAGGTTAAATAAACCTCTGGTAGATGCTATGACTTCCACTACCGGTTCGGATGCCACCCCCGAGCCGGCAATTGCAGCGTCCGGCGAGACTGCATGCCCTCGCAGTGTCGTCGGACACCCTCGCCAAAAGAGCGCCATTCCGACGGCTTCATGCCGCCCGCCCCGCCTTGCGTCCGGAAAAAATACATCCTCCCAGAAACGTACCCTCCAACGCATTGTAGCCGTGGTATCCGCCACCGCCGAAACCGGCCGCCTCGCCGCAGGCGTACAATCCCGGTATGAGCGCGCCGCTGCGTGCAAGCGCCTGGCTGTTCAGATCTGTTTCCAGTCCGCCTAGCGACTTGCGGGTGAGGATATTAAGGCGCACGGCGATCAACGGGCCGGCTCTTGCGTCCAATATGCGATGCGGCGGGGCCGTGCGCATGAACCGGTCGCCGAGATACCCGCGAGCCTGCCTCAGAGCGACAATCTGCGCATCCTTGGCGAAGGGATTGTCCAACTCGCGGTCGCGGGCCTCGATCTGGACGCGCAGATGGGCGGGATCGATCGGGCGGTCGCCAATGCGGTTCATGCCGGCAACCAGCTCTTCCAGCGTTTCGGCAACGACGAAATCCCTTCCCTTCGACTTGAAGGCTTCCACCGGCGGGGGAGCCGATCGGCCAAGCCTACTACGCAGGAGCAGCGCGATATCGCGCCCCGTAAGATCTGGGTTCTGTTCCGAGCCCGAAAGGGCAAATTCCTTCTTGACGATTTTCTGCGTCGTCACGAACCAGCTGTAGCTATGGCCAAGCTTGCAGATATGCTGCAGCGTCGCAAGACTATCGAAACCCGGCAGGCAGGGTGCCGGCATGCGATTACCATCGGCGTCGAACCAGAGTGACGACGGTCCCGGCAGGATGCGAATGCCATGATTCGGCCAGATCGGGTCCCAATTGGCAATGCCTTCGGTATAGTGCCACATCCTGTCGCCATTGATCGGCCGTGCCCCGACGGCCTCGGCATGACCGATCATCAGCCCGTCCACATGATGGGGCACGCCGCTCAGCATCCGTTCAGGAGGTGAACCGAGACGCTCGACCGGCCAGGCGCGCCGAACCAGCTCCGGATTGCCACCAATGCCGCCGCTTGCGACGATCACCGCACCCTCGATGCGGAAATCACCGACGACATCACGGTTCGACTGCTGGCCGCGACGGATATTGTCCTCCGCCAGGATCTCTCCTTCTAAGCCGAAAACGCCTTTGTCATCGCCGATCAGCCGGGTTACCCGCCGACGAAACAAGAGCTCGACCTTCCCTTCCTTCTCCGCCGCCAGAATCTGTTTTACAAATGGATCGAGAACGCCACGGCCCGTACCCCAGGTAAGATGAAAGCGCGGCACGGAATTGCCGTGCCCGGTGGCAAGGCCTCCGCCGCGTTCCGCCCAACCGACAACGGGAAACCAGCGCATGCCGAGCCCATGCAGCCAGCTGCGCATTTCTCCGGCGGCAAAATCAAGATAAGCGTCCGCCCAGGCACGGGGCCAGAAGTCCTCGGCCCGGTCGAAACCTGCAGCACCCAGCCAATCCTGACGGGCGAGATCGAGGCTATCGCGAATTCGCATCCGCCGCTGTTCCGGCGTATCGACCATGAACAGTCCGCCGAGAGACCAGAAAGCCTGGCCGCCAAGGCTTGCTCGCGGCTCCTGATCGACAAGGATCACTCGCCTGCCGCGCTCGATCAGCTCGCAGGCAGCAACAAGGCCCGACAGTCCCGTTCCGACGATGACGACATCCGCATGACTACCCATTCGATCCCTCCAGCGAATTCGCCAGAAGTCTAATGAAGCTTACGTAAAAGTAAATGCTTGCCCTATCCATGCTGACACCGCGAAAGCATCAGCCTCCTCCCACCGACGTCCAGGAAACTACGTCTCGCGCCTGCAATCACGGCGACTGGAAGGACGCAATCCAATGGAATCGCCGATCTATCGAAACTGTCCTTGCGGCAGATCAATAGATCGGGGGACACCGACATCCACCATGCCTGCATCCGATCTCCACGAAACCTGCACCATTTTCATATTGCTTTCCGGCATTGGCGGCCATCTGTCGCCGCGGAAAAGGGCTTCAGCATTCATGGATTTTCGAGGAGGCCGGCGTATCACCAACGACACTGCCGGATCTGGCAGAGGAAATGTCATGTGCAAACAGAAGACGCCCACGCTCGCCGATTGGCTTTCGATGCTCGCACGCCTCATGCCGATCATCACTGTCTATCTGTGGCCGATAGTCTTTCGTTTCATTCTCGGCACGGCATTTTTCATCGCCTTCGCCGCACTCTTGTACCAACTGCTTGATGTGGAACTGAGCCTGTCCGTCCAAGGCTCACCATTGTAAAGCGCCCAGCGCTCATCGATCGTGGTTTTGTCGCTACGGTCCGTTTTCCTTCCCGCTGCGCGATTGACTGCGGGAAAGAAATCGCGACAAGGTGCGTCTCCACGACCTTCTCCATCGCATCGGCTTGCCTGACACCGGAAAAGGCACCATCCGATTGCTTAACAAGAGAGGAGCAGCAGCCATGGGCAAGCTTCCCGACATGACGAAACATCGCGGCTTTCCTTCCGGCATGCCGGGAACCGGCGTCCAGTTCACCATTCGCCGTGCAAATCCGAAAGGCGTAACGCCGATCAAGAAGCTGCCGCGGCGCGCACGGCCGGGAACGCAGGAACACCGGATCGACGCGGCATTCCTGCATGCGCTCTGGCACTATTTCGGTGCAGAACCCTTCGAACGCGGCAATCTGGACGCCGCGCGCCTAAACCTCCTCTTTGAGCGCGAAGTCCTGCCAGCCGACAAGGATTTCGATCCCCTTTCCTATGAAGCCATGCTCATCATCAACGAGAAAGTGGCCCGAGAAAGCTTCCCCGAAGCATTCGAAGACGTGATGGAAGTCTGATCGCGGCGGGCTGGTTGAGGGTAATCAGCACCAAGGCGGCACAGCCGCGCCAAGGCTTTCGACAAGAATCGGCGCGCATTTCATCGGCTTGTACAAGAATGACAGCTCCGCCTGGCGGTAAAGCGCCGCATGCGACCGGCTCAGCGGTTGCCTCGGCAATGGAATGCACTAACTTGCGGTAGTCGACACCCTTCACTCGAGGCTGACATGACCGACGATGTCTTGCTGACGTTCAATGCCGGCTCCTCGACCCTGAAGATCGGGATATTCGAGCTGACGGCGAAACAGCCGAGAAATGTCGGCCGCGGCAAGATCGATTTCGATCGGAATCCGTTGATGCTCCACTATTCCATCGGCGCGGATAGATACGAGAAGCCAATCAACGGCGACAATGGTGCGCAATTCACATCCGTCATATCCGAAACGCTGGATCATATGCTCGCCCATCTCCCCGGCCGGCTGCGGGCAGTTGCTCATCGCATCGTCCATGGCGGCATGACGTTTAAGGGGGCGACCCTGCTTGATGACAACGCCATCGAGGGGATCGAAAAGCTTATTCCCCTTGCGCCCCTGCATCAGCCGCAGGCCCTGCGTGCCATCCGTTCGATAGAAACGTTGCGGCCGGACGTTTTGCAAGTCGCCTCCTTCGACACGGCCTTTCATTCGTCACAGGTCGATGTCGTGCGGCGGCTGGCAATCCCGCGCGGCATGCATGACGATGGCGTACGTCGCTATGGCTTTCATGGACTTTCCTACAAATATATCGCCTCGCAGCTTCGAAAGATCGATCCGGAAGCCGCCAAGGGCAAGGCTATCGCCTGCCATCTCGGCAGCGGTGCCAGCCTGTGTGCTATGGAAAACGGCGTCAGTCGTGACACCAGCATGGGGTTTTCGGCGCTGGATGGAATTCCGATGGCGACGCGCCCTGGCTGGCTCGATCCCGGTGCCCTGCTCTACCTTATGAGAACCGGAATGCGGCAACCGGAACGGATCGAGGACTTCCTCTACCATGAATGCGGCCTGCTCGGGGTTTCCGGCATCAGCGGCGACACACGGGTTCTGCTTGACGACGACAGCCCGGAGGCGGCGGAAGCCGTGGATCTGTTCTGCCTGCGCATATCAGGCGAAATCGGACGCTTATGCGCGACGATCGGCGGCGTTGATACCATCGTCTTTACGGCCGGCATCGGCGAAAACCAGCCGCAGATCCGGGCACGCGTTGCACAGAGGTTGCAATGGTTGGGTATTGAGATCGATGAAGACGCGAACAAGCGCAACGCAATCGCCATCAATGCGGCGTCCAGCCGCGTGACGTTATTCGTGATCCCGACCGATGAGGAACAGGTGATCGCCGACGAGGCCCTTGCACTCATCGCATGACGAAAACGAGGAGACGCACATGAATGCCGTTACCACACCGCTTTCGCCTGAAGACCTCTCTTTGATCGACCGTTACTGGAAAGCTGCAAATTACCTGTCGGTCGGCCAGATCTATCTGATGGACAATCCGCTGCTGCGCGAACCGCTAAAGCCGGAGCATATCAAGCCGAGACTGCTCGGCCATTGGGGTACGACGCCGGGGCTGAACTTCATCTACGCTCACCTGAACCGCGTCATCAAGGCGCGTGATCTCGACGTCATCTATATGTGCGGCCCCGGCCATGGCGGTCCCGGTATGGTCGCCAACACCTATCTCGAGGGCATCTACAGCGAAATCTATCCGGATATCTCCGAGACGATGGAAGGGATGCAGAAGCTCTTCAAGCAGTTTTCCTTTCCGGGCGGCATTCCAAGCCATGCAGCCCCCGAAACCCCGGGCTCCATCCACGAAGGCGGTGAACTCGGCTATGCCCTCGTTCACGCCTATGGTGCTGCCTTCGACAATCCGGACCTCATCGTTGCCTGTGTGGTCGGCGATGGCGAGGCCGAAACCGGGCCACTCGCCGCAAGCTGGCATTCCAACAAGTTTCTCAATCCGGCGCGCGATGGCGCCGTGCTGCCCATCCTCCACCTGAACGGCTACAAGATTGCCAATCCCACGATCCTCGGCCGGGAAAGCGACGACGATCTTCGCAAGCTGTTTTCTGGTTACGGCTATGAACCCTTCTTTGTCGAAGGGCACGAGCCGCACGCCATGCATCAGGCGATGGCCGGCACGTTCGACCAGGTATTCGACCGAATCCGAGACATACAGAAGAACGCGCGCGCAAATGAAGCCTCCAGGGGGATGCCGCGCTGGCCGATGATCGTGCTGCGAAGCCCAAAAGGCTGGACGGGTCCAAAGGAAGTCGATGGCAAGAAGGTCGAGGGCTTCTGGCGGGCGCATCAGGTACCGGTCGCCAATTGCCGCGGCGACGAGGGCCATCGCAAAATCTTGGAAGATTGGATGCGCAGCTATGATCCCGACGACCTCTTCGATCATGAAGGGCGGCTCAAGGCCGAATTACAGGCGCTCGCGCCGCGAGGCGAAAGGCGCATGGGCGCCAATCCTCACGCCAATGGCGGCCTGCTTCGCAGGGAGCTTATCGTCCCCTCGATCGCGGACTACGCCGTCGAAATCGGCGAGCGCGGCAGCCAACAGATGCAATCCACCGAGATCCTTGGCCATTATCTTCGCGACACGCTGAAGCTCAATACTCCCGAGCAGAATTTCCGTATCTTCGGCCCAGACGAGACGGAATCCAACCGGCTCGGCAGCGTCTTCGAAGTCACGGACCGGGTCTGGATGGAGGCGATCGAAGATTATGACGTCCATCTGGCCCCGGACGGGCGGGTGATGGAGGTCCTGAGCGAGCATCTGTGCCAGGGCTGGCTGGAGGGCTATCTACTCACCGGCAGGCACGGGCTCTTCTCGTGCTACGAGGCCTTCATCCACATCGTCGATTCCATGTTCAACCAGCATGCCAAATGGCTGAAGGTGTCGCGCGAATTGCCGTGGCGCAAGCCGATCTCGTCGCTGAACTATCTGCTGACGTCGCATGTCTGGCGGCAGGATCACAACGGCTTTTCCCACCAGGACCCTGGTTTCGTCGATCTCGTCGCCAACAAGAAGGCCGATATCGTCCGCATCTATCTGCCTCCGGACGCCAATACGCTGCTATGGGTCGGCGATCATTGCCTGAGGACCTATGATCGGATCAATGTCATCGTCGCCGGCAAGCAGCCGGAATCGCAATGGCTCAGCATCGATGAAGCGACCGCCCACTGCAAGGCCGGCGTCGGCATATGGGACTGGGCAAGCTACGAGCACGATACCATCGCCCCCGACGTCGTGATGGCTTGCGCGGGCGATGTCCCGACCATGGAGACGCTCGCAGCCGTCATGTTGCTGCATGAAGCAATTCCCGATCTGAAGATCCGCACGGTCAATGTGGTCGATCTTCTGGCCCTGCAGGACCCGAAGCAGCATCCGCACGGCCTCGAGCATCAGGCCTTCGACCAGATCTTCACCACGGACAAGCCTGTCATCTTCGCCTATCACGGCTATCCCTACCTGATCCACCGGCTGACCTACCGGCGGACTAATCACGACAACATTCACGTTCGCGGCTTTATCGAAGAAGGCACGACGACCACGCCATTCGACATGACCGTTCTGAATGAGCTGGATCGCTATCATCTCGCGCTTGAGGCGATCGACCGCGTGCCGGGCCTGGCGGAAAAAGTGCCCGAGGTCATCGATGCCCTGAAGGCAAAGCTCATCAGGCATCACGATTATGTCCGGTATTACGGAGAGGATATGCCTGAGGTCAGCAACTGGCGGTGGAAGCGATAAGGGTAGTCCGCACCTTGCCTTAATCCCATGAATGGTCGCCGCACGGGCGGCGACCGATTGCAATCTTATCCTCGCAACTGCGATCAACTCTTCCGAGCACCGCTCGCCTATTCTGCAAACCGCACCAGCAAGATCACGAGAACGGCGACGGCAAGCCCGCCGATCGTGTCTGCTTGCAGATCGTGATTTACGACTGATAGATGCCGGTAAGGCTTGCTTCTGCAAGCATGTGTTTCCTCACCTTCCTCCACATGACCTCCGCCCCTGCAGCTTCAGGAAGCGTCATCCTCGGCACGTCGAGGGCTGCGAGCCGGAAAACATATCGATGAGGAGGATCGCCGCTAGGCGGCTTCGGGCCGTCATAACGGGCATTGCCGAAATCGTTCTTGTAGAAACGCAGAGCCTGCTCCTGCATCGCATCCACGTTTTCCGCAAGACCGCCCCACTGCGCCGGAATATTGGCAATGCCGCAATGACGGAATGTTCCGCCAGGCGCATCCGGGTCTTCGACGATCAGCGCGAAGCTTTGAGTTCTCTTAGGAGCGCCGCCCCAGGCCAGCGGCGGGAATATGTTTTCCCCGTCGAGCGCGTGTTTGCCCGGTATCGGCGCGTCTTCAGCAAAGGCCTTGCTGATCAAAGTCAAAGCCATCAGATCCTCCTGTTTCTGTTTTGGATTCACGAGCCTGTGAAGTTCTGAACCTAAGGTGGAACACATCAGAGTCATTATTGTTCCCCATAGGGAACATTCGCATTCATTTGCAGTTGTTCGCAGCGCCAACCAAGGAGGAAAAGATGACGGATGAGAGGTTCGAATGGATCAGCAAACGCGCCTACGCAATCTGGGAAGCTGCCGGTCGCCCCTGGGGACGCAGCCAGCATCACTGGGAGCAGGCCGCCAGGGAACGCGAGATCATGGAGAGAACGCGCGCATCCGCCGACGGCGAAGAAGTATTGGCAAGATTTCGAAAAACCAATGCGACACACTCTTCCGAAGATGACGCAAGCGAAGCCGAGGCACAAACACACGCCAAGGACCGCCGCCTCGGATAATTTTCATTTATGGGCGGCAACGTCTGCCAGAAGAATTCGCAAGCCTGCTCCATTCCCATGCGCAGTCCTGTTCACAAGGAGCGGAACTTCGAAATCACGATATCGATCATGTCATTCGAAGGCCAACCACCTAATTCCGCGTTCCATCACGGCTTGGGTGGGTCGGCATCGTCTTCATCCCCTGCCCGATAAGGGGCTGACACCCCCATTGCTCGGGAATGTTCCGCTTTGAGCGGCCGTATCAGGCCCCAATCGCCGCCATTTCGAATGACACGACTTCGTGATGCGCCTGAAGGAAAGAAACCGCTCGCCAAACACATCACAGAAGTAGCATGATGCCCTCTCCTGCCCTTGTCAGCTCAAAGGAAATTGCTTAGCCAGAAGACCGTCGTGTGCCGCTGCGCCGCGAATCGCTTCCTGCAACGGGAAGTGACTGTATCGATTCGAAATATCCTGCGAGGCCATATGATTTCCGGAACCAGCGAGAAGGGACCCATTGCCGGGATTGCACTCGCCTGCGCCGGATACGCCTGTTTTTCCCTTCAGGATGCGATGGTGAAGTGGCTGGTCGCCAGCTATGAAGTCCCGGAAATCCTGTTCATGCGCAGCCTCGTCATCGTGCTGGTCGCAGGCGCACTCGTCCGCTATCGACGCCATCCGTCGATCTTCAAAAGCCCCTATCGCGGCACGGTCATCCTGCGTGCCGCGCTGATGCTGATTGCCTGGCTGCTGTTCTACAACGCGGCTCGCCATCTCGGGCTCGCCGAATTGACGACGCTGTATTTCTCGGCGCCGATCATCGTCATGGTTCTGTCGATCCTCGTTCTCAAGGAGAAGATCCATGCCGGCCGCTGGATTGCCTGCATAGGCGGCTTCATCGGCGTAACGATCGCGGCAAATCCCAGCCAGTCGCCCAATCTCTTGCCCGCCGCCATGTGCATCGTTGCAGGATTCTGCTGGGCATGGAGCACGATCCTCGTCCGGCTGGTCAGCCGAAGCGAAACCACGCTCACGCAGATGTATGCCACGAGCCTGATATTCGGCCTTGCCTGCGCCCTGTCCTTTCCATGGACATGGAAGACCCCCGATGCAAGCGGCTGGGCGTTGATGCTGACGCTCGGAGTGATCTCGACCATCGGACAGTTTCTGCTCTATGAAGGTTTCCGATACGCCCCCGCGTCAACGCTGGCTCCCATCGAATACAGCGGTCTCGTTTGGGCTTTCGTGTATGGCTATGTGATCTGGGCCGAGATCCCCGCGACAAATGTCTTCGTCGGCGCCCTCCTCATCATCGCCTCGAGTTTCCTGCTGGTCCTATGGGAACGTCGCATCGAGGGCGCCCGCAGGAAGAACGCACCTTCCTCATAAAATCCATTTCCTTCACCGGTTCTATGCGCAATCTCCACACGATCTGCACAGAAGCGGACTATGTCGTCGACAGCCATTGCGCATCGGCCCTCGCAGGGGATCGGTCGTCGATTTGGTCGAGAAGGATGTCGTCGAAACATGAAGTTCCGCACCAAGATCCAGTTGACGCTGCTTGCCGGCGCCCTGGCGACCGCGGGCCCGATCGTCGGTCAGGCAGCAGCAACGGAATATGCGAAGACCGACGTGGTGTTGCGATCGGGACCAAGTGCCCTGTTTCCGGCCGTCGGCACGGTGCTGGCGGGCTCCCGCGTCCATATGTACGGATGCACCAAGCAAATTAGATGGTGCGATGTCAGGGTCTGCGGGCGAAGGGGATGGATACCTTCGGGCGACGTCGACATAGAATATCATCGCCAAAGAATGCCAATTTCAACCTATGTTCACGTTGCAGAAAAGCCTGCTATCGCCGTCGTTTCGTTCGATATCGACACCTATTGGTCGCAGAACTACTCGCAATTGTACTTCTATGACGAGATAGGGAACTGGCGAACCATCAACTGACATCATGACCGATACTCAGTCGTATCAAAGCAGACATCAGACATGCTCGGCAAGCAAATACCTATGAGCCAGCGTGGATTGTGAAATGGATTTCTCAGTGACAAAGCGATGATCGATCGGTCTTACAGTATTGCGTTGCGGTTGCGCAGCCTATGTCGAACGAGCAATTGTGATATATCGAAGAGTAAACCCGGGTGGCGTCATATCGTCCTCTCGATGACAACTACAGTTTTTCTGCTATCGGCCTGCCAGTCGATGGACTTGTCACCACCCGTTTCTGCCCCCCAGCTGCCCGTTGCCTATGCGGGACTATCACAAAGAAGCCCCGAGGCTACATTCAACGGAACCACGTGGTGGGAGGGTTTCCATGACAAGACGCTGTCATCACTCGTCTCTCGCGCCGGTAGCAGCAACCTGACTATTGCGCAAGCCGAGCAGAATCTCCTCGCCGCCCGCGCCTTGGGACATTCGGCAATTGCCGGCTATCGCCCCGAGGTGGGAACAGTTGCGCTTGCGAATGCATCGACCGGCTCCCGCGTGAACAACGACTTTACGCGGCGCCCGCTTCAATTGAATCTTGAAGTCGGTTGGGAAGCCGCGCTCTTCGGACAGGACAAGCAAACCCAAAGATCCGCCGATCTGACCACGGAGATGGCGAGCGAGGATCTGGCGGCGGCCAGATTGGCCGTGGCGGCGGAAATCGCCGCCAGCTACGTTCATCTTCGCGCGCTTCAGCAACGTCATGCCGACACGGTCGAGACGATCGCACTGCTCCAGAAAAACTCTGAACTCGCTGACGTCAGGGAACGGGTCGGCCTTTCCACCGCAATTGAAACGGAACCGCAGAAATCAGGCATCGAGACTGCCAAATCGAGGCTCGCTGACCTGGAAAACGAGATAAACACCTCGGCGCAGCAAATCGCGACCCTCCAAGGCTCAGCCACCCCCGCCGCAAGCCTTCTCAAACCCCAACCGCAACCGATTGCGCCGGCACGCCTCATGAGTGGCCGCCCCGCCGATCTCTTGCGCTCACGCCCCGATGTCCGCCGTGCGGAGCTCGCGGTCGCGCAAGCCGGTGCACAAGTGGGTCTTGCCAGAAGCGAGCTCTATCCGAAATTGCGGCTTTCGGGAACGATCGGGATCGGAGCTCCTATCGACAGTTCGCTGTTCGGCGCCTCCGGCGGCCCGTCGCTGCAAATACCGATATTTGATCTCGGCAAGCGCAAGGACGTCGTCACCGCAAGTGAGGCGAAATTTCGCGAGGCTGGCTTTGCATACAGGCAGACGGTCCTCGTCGCCTATGAGGAGGCTTCAAGGGCGCTGCGCGAGTTCAACGCTGCACAACGGAAAACCGCGCAGCTGAAATCAAAACTGAAACGAGTGACCACGGTGCGCAATGGCGCTGACATTCTCGTCCGGGAAGGCCTTGAGGACAGATCGAAATCCATAAGGGGGGCGCTCGATGTGCTGGAATTGCGCGCGTCGCTCACCGACAGCATCGAAGATGAGGCCCGGGCCTTCATCGCCTTCTACAAGGCAACGGGCGCTGCGGAGCAGGCCGCTCGGCCTCGCGCATCGGAAAGGCTGAAGTAGCCGTGGCAGTTCCGATCGCCCGAAAGACGCTTCTCTACGAATGGCGGCGCTTTCTGCCGGCTGTTGCTGCCGTTGCCTTCTCCGGCCTATTAATGACCGCCCAGGGAGCGCTTCTCCTTGGCATTGTCAGCGCCAATTCGCTTTACGTATCCCAATCGAATGCCGAATACTGGGTTGGTTATCCCGGCACTCAAAGTGTCGAACTCGGACGGACCGTCAAAGCAAGCGTATTGACGAGCCTCTATTCAGAGCCGCTCGTCTCCGACATCGAACCACTGCTCCTTGGGTCCGGCGACTGGCGCGCGACGGGTGGCAACGGAGGTGTCAGCATCACAGTTGTGGGCATCGATACGCAAACCGATAGCCTCGGACTGGCACGGGTCGTGCCAGCCAGCCTGCGCAATCAGCTGCGCGAGCCCGGCGCTGTCGTCGTCGATGCGTCGGACAGCGACAAGCTTTCCGCCAAACCCGGCGATCTTGCCGAGATAAACGGCCGTGCCGTGCGCGTGGTCGGCCTCATTGACGGGCTTCGCGGTCTCGGCGGGGTGAATGTGGTAAGTTCGTTGGATACTGCACGCATGCTCGACCAGACGCTGCCGGCCGATGGAGCTGCGACCTATTTCCTGTTCAATATCAAGGCCGGCGACAATCCTTCGGACGTGATCAAGCACCTTGATCGGCGCGCTTCCGTCGAACGCTTCGAGATCTGGCCCGCCGGTCAGCTGGCGAGCATGTCGACCAGTTATATGCTCTTCGATTCCGGTGCCGGCATCGCATTCATCTTCGCGACGCTGATTGCCGCCAGTATCGGAGCACTCATAACCAGCCAAACCCTGATGGCGGCGGTCGCAGGAGCGCTACCGCAATACGCCACGCTCCGCGCCCTCGGCGTGCCCTTCGGCAGTTTGAGAACCATCGTTGTCGAACAGGCCACCTGGGTCGGCGTTTCGGGTCTTGTCATAAACGTCGCTCTGAGCCTTTTCATCGCGCTTATTGCACGGGCTTACAAGGTCCCTTTCGTGCTTGACGGTATTGTCGTCTCTCTTGCCTCGCTTGTCGTTCTGGTCGTGGCCGTGCTTGCCTGTCTTCTGTCAATCCACCGGTTGCGCCAGGCCGATCCTGCGTCCCTTTTGAGGTGATGTCGTGCGATCCGCTATCTCGGCCTTCAACCTCCATAAATCCTTCACTGTTCAGGGCGCGCGTACGAACGCGCTCGTCGATATCTCCGTCGAAATCCATGGCGGCGAATTCACCGTACTCAGCGGCCCTTCCGGCTGCGGCAAGAGCACGCTTCTGGCAACACTCGGCGGCATGACCAGACCGGACAGCGGGCGCCTGCGTGCCGGTGCGACCGATCTGTCGTCATCGACGGATGCTGAGCGAGACGCATTTCGCTTGAAAAACTGCGGCTTCATCTTTCAGGGCTTCAATCTGTTTCCCGCGCTTTCAGCGCTCGAACAAGTTCAAATCCCGCTCGACTATCTGGGAATTCCGGAGGCCGAAGCGCGCGCCAGGGCCCTTGAAGCATTGGAGCGCGTTGGCCTGCTGCGCCGCCAGCACCTGCGGCCTTCGCATCTGTCGGGCGGAGAAAAGCAACGCGTCGCCATCGCGCGAGCGATCGTCAAGCAACCGGCGATCCTGTTTGCCGACGAACCGACGAGCGCGCTCGACAGCAGCAATGGGCAGCGGATCGTCGAGATCCTGCGCGACACGGCACGGCAATTAGGAACGGCTGTTCTATGCGTCTCGCACGATACGCGCCTGTTTTCGAAAGCTGACCGCCTCCTGCGCATGGAGGATGGGCGCCTGCTAACCGACGAGCAGACCATCTCCGGACGAAACATCGACACACGAGAGTACTGGCATGGATCAATTTAAGCGCTCCCGCCGTCTTTGGGCGACCGGCCTGCTGGGCTCGTCACTCATATTGGGTCCTCTATGGATGGCCGTCGGCACCCCGAGGGCGGATGAAAACTCGAACTCCACCGAACGCGCCGCTCCGGCCATCGCAGCTGCCGCGCGCGGGACCGTGGATGTAGAGGGAGGGCTCTATCGCATAACCGCCGTGCGCGACGGCATCGTCGCCGAAGTACGAGCGATCGAAGGGGCCTATGTCCGCAAGGGAGATCTTCTTGCCGTTCTCGACAGACGGCAGGAGGAATCCACGGTTCGCATTGCCGAACAGGAGCTTTCCCAGGCCGAGGACCGGCATAAACTCCTGGAACTCAAGGGAAGGAACCTTTCCAAGACCTACGAAAGAATGCGGCGAGCAGCCGCCGGCAAGGCCGTGTCGGATCAGGCGCTCGAAGATGCGCGCGACGCCTATGAGACACAGGCCATCGAAACCAATTCCGCAGCTACGACCGTAACGATAGCGCAGGAACGTCTCGAAATGGCAAAGCGCGAGATCAGCCTGCGCGAGATCAGGGCGCCGGCCGACGGCGTCGTAGTGCGCCAGGCGGTCAAGGCGGGTGAGGCTGTCTCCACTCAGATGATGAGCGAGATGTTTGTCCTGCTGCCCGATGGAGCGAAGATCGTGCGTGCGGACATTCCGGAAGAGTATCTCGACCTTGTCGGCCCCGGTATGAGCGTCGAGATCGTTCCCGAGGGTCGCGCGGCGCAAACGGTTTCAGGACGCATCAGCCGAGTTTCCAAAGTGTTGACGCACGTCAAATCGACGGAAAACTCCGGAGAACGCAGCGATATGCGGACAGCAAACTGCATCATTACTGTCGCGCGCGACGCGCCACTGGCGATCGGACAGCGCGTTGTCGTGCGCGTTCTCAAATAAGGAACCTGAAGCACGACGTGATCCATGCGGTTCGCGTCGCGCATCTTCAATCTCCGATTTCGCAGATACCGCTATTGCGAAACTCCATTACCTCGCTTTGCCACCGGCCAGGCGAGCTGCTCGGCGCATGCGGCTTGCTTTCAACGCCTGCTGAAAATCCGGGTCTGTTTGCGCGTGGTGACGAAGGTCATCGAGAAACCGGGAGACGTCATCGAGCGTATCGACAACGACATATCGCAGACCATCGCCGGCATCGATGCGGTCATGGCTGACGCTCACGCCAAAGCCATCGGGCACCTTGCGAAACCATGCCGAGCGCCAACGTTTGAAGCCATCGGGGTCGGATTGAAATTCCGCGAGCAGGACCTTCTGCTGCTCGAGCCGTGCAAGGAATGTCGCGACCTCACCCTGCGAACCGACCTTCGGCCTTTCCGCCTTCCTTGAAATCCACTTTTCGAAGAACTGAGATTCGGGCTGTACAGCCGTCGCCTCACCGTGATCCGCAACCGTTGGGGAGCTACCACCCGGTTGCTCTGCGCAATCGGGCTGCACCGGCGAAGCGGCGGGCGCTTCCTCTTCCATTGCCAGCGTCTGCTTGAGGTTGACGGCAAGGTCACCCCAGATCGATCTTGCTGTTTCAGCTGGCTTTGATTTCATTCGGCGGGTGGTTTTGACTTCGATGATAAAAGGCTTTGTCTGTTTAACCATGATGTTTCGATAGGTACTCAGCGACGGAGCGCAGTGGTTGGATAAATTAGCACTGATGAGAAGTTGGTATTTCCCGAGAGCGACGACAGCAGTGAAAAGATCGTCCACGATCATTCTGAATTAACGCCCTACACCAAACTAGCCGATGAAGCAATCTCGCAGCTCCCGTTCAAAATAACTATCAATGCATCAAACCAGATCTACAGCATGAACACGACAGGCATGTAGCAGCGGTTGAGGAGATCGATGGCTTGAGACAGCAGCCACTTTCCAAACTTCCGGTAGAGAATGAGAGCCCTTGCATTGCACATCCCGCGTTCCGTCGCTATGTTTTGTGGAGGCACACGAACAGCAAAGGAGGTTGCCTATGTCATCGCGGGACGCCTGATCCAGCAATACCAGGACTTCTGCCTCTTCAGAGGCATCAAATTTACACGCATAGACTCCGTACGGCCGCACGATCATACCACGCTCTTTTGCAGCGCCGGAATGCAGCAGTACAAACCTCTCTTCCTCGATCTCTCCCACATTGGAACCGTCGCCAATAGCCAGGCTTGCCTGCGCATGGGCGATCTCGACGAAATCGGAGACGGAACGCATTTCCTCCAATTCACGATGCTCGGGCTTTTCTCCTTCCGGGAGATGACTGTCGGCGACGCCATCGACTTCTGGCTTGAGTTTCTTGCAACCCTCGGCCTCTTGCCAGATCATGTCACCATCCATCCGGATCGCCTGGAGGAATGGGCACCGCTCTATCGCGGCCACATCCCCATCGTCACAGATGATGAATGTACCTGGAGCGACGGCAATATCACCGGATATTGCACAGAGTTCTACAAGGACGGCATCGAGATCGGCAACATCGTCAATCCGCTCGGGACCTGTATCGACGTCGGCTTCGGGGCCGAACGGCTTGATATGATCGTGAACGGAACGCCACCTGCCGACGCCCTTAGTACGCTGTGCGACACGGTCATGACCATCGTGGAATGCGGCTATAAGCCGGGAAACAAGGAGCAGAGTTATGTCCTGCGCAAGCTTCTTCGTCGAATCCATGTGATGGGCGGAACGCTGGATCATCCTTATTTCGAGCAGGAAGTCGAGCGTCAGGAACGGCTGCGTTCTAAGTATCTTCGCCTGCGCGAGAAGTATCCCGACATGACGGCGCAATGGTGGTTTGATACGCACGGCATCGATGTTACCGATATGCTCGCGCTCAACGGAAGATAGCCTCCACTGACAGGAAGATCGGCGAAGGAGATCGCGCAAGCGACTTCCTTCGCCACCCCTGAAGACACCGGCCCCACCAACACCGCAGCAAGTCAGGAGCAATCCTGCATATGTAGCAAGGTCCCAGCCTTCATCATCGGCGATATCGCAAGATGACCCTCTATCGCCTCGAATACGGCCAATTCAGACCAGGTAATGCCGCTTCAATTCTCATCCGCCGTTTGCTTGCATTGCCTGGAAGGCAGAGTTGAATCCGCTCAGAGAGATCGGAAGTTCCGCCACATTTCCCTGCATCATCCGGATCGACACTTTCCCGGATTTTTCCTTGGCCAAGACCGAGAGCATGTCCGGCGGGCACTGGCCCTCCACCAGACATCCTTGCGTCGTACAGCGCGACACTTTCGCCATCGTCGAATATTTTGCGCCGAACGCGATCTTCACGCCGCCCTGGACGGCGAAACCGAGCGGAAGCGCCATCTGCATGCCAACCTTGTTGTCAGCCGACCGCGCCATGCTGATAACGAGAAATACCTGCTTTTGATCGGGCGAGGTCAGGCGATAGACGATCTGGCACGGCGGCTTCATCGCTTTGTCCGTCGTGCACTGCAGCGTCCACGCGTCGAACTTCTGTTCCGTCACCTGCGAGGCGGCGGGCGCGGGCCGGCTTGAGGATGCGGCAGCGGATGGTGCGCTCTTGCCGGCATCTGGCGCCGCGTCTTGGGGCCTCGGCTGCGGTGTTGCCGGATCATTATCGGCAGCCAGCACCGAGAACGCGCCGGCCTCCCAAAGCAAGAAGGCCACACAAATCACGAACATTCTATAATATAGATTCACGCGCTCCTCCCAGATTTAAGTTGCAACTACAGAATAATTTTGTAATAATGCGTAACACGCAAATACGATATCAAGCTTTGAACATATTTAAATATGTTAATATTTATGATACATTGTTTTATATGAAATACTGAAATTTTAATATTTTATAACGCGCAAGGGAACCAATGCAGATGACATCAAAGTTAATTGCCGGATACTCCCTGATCGCTATGCTTACGCTAACCGGCGGCGCCGTGTCTGGGGAAAGCTATCTACAACAGGCTCCCTCCGCAGAGACAAATCCTGCCTTTGTCGAGCAACTGCCGGAGACAGTCGTCATGCCCGCATCTCGGCCGCCGGCTATTCGCCGAACTGCATCACATAGGCCGAAGCAGGTATCGCGAACGCGGACGCAAATCCAATTGGCAAACAGCGTCTTTCCGAGCGTAGGCAGTGGTGTTACCGAGCGGGCAGCACCCGCGCCGACGGATAATCGCCTGCCCACGGTTGGGCCCGGCGCTGTAGGCCACTGAAGACGCTCCAGTTGCCGGCAACGGCGAAAGCGCCGGCAAATTTGGAACTGAAAGGCCTCTGGCCGATTGAAACGTCGAAGACAGCATGTTTGGAGCCGATAACCCGATATCGGTTCGAGATTACGATTGAGGAGCAGTATCGACATGATGCATCCCAATACAATCACCGCGGTTACGGCTATCACGCTTTTTGCCGGCACGTTCGGCTCTGCAGATGCTCTTGCCGATAGCCAGCCCATCATCCAGCGTTCCGGATTTTCAGAAACGCAGATTCCTCAGGTGAAAGGCCGTGTTCCAGTCCGGAAGAATGGCAATCTGGAGAAGGGGCCCGGCAGCAAGACGGCAGCCAAACCCAATCCAAACGCAAATGCCCAGAACGGTGCAGCCACCTGCGGACCCGACAATGCGCAATCGGAATTCTGCCGGAAAAAATGACGCCTCGTCAGTGACGGTCATGAGGTCTTCGGCTTGTTCTGGATGAGGATAGGCTTGGACGCCGTTTCCACGGCAGGCGGCGGCGCGATGACAGCAGGAACGGTTACCGCCGGGCCGAGCGGCCGGCCGTTGGCATCGAGCTTATACGTCATCGCCCGTTGATGCTCGTCCAGATATCGCATGAACGCCGCGCCGGCCGCGGCATCCCTGAACTGCCACAGTCCATTCTTCACGCCTTCGAAGATCAGCGAATAGACGGCTAGCTGGATACCTTCCTGGACTCCCAAGGTCGTGGGGGCATTTCGCGTGATGCCACCCTCGATCTGGAGCAGCTGATCGACGCCGACGAAGCGGAATGCCGATCCCTGCAGTTGCACGGAATAGATTGTCTTGGTCGTGCTGACCGAAGCCAATACGCGCCCGGTGCTGACGCTGACGGCTCGCAAGGATACAGTCACGATATCCTTGCGATATTGCGTATTTCCGCCTATCCCGAGATAGTTGGCGCCGATACCGCCCGTCGTTTCATTGGAGTCATAGCCGATGATGCCGCCATCGAGCAGCACGCCGGCAAACCGAAGTGGCGGGATACCGCCGGCCTTTGCGCCGTAGACTGCCGACCGGGTGTTCTGAATGATCTGCCGCTCCTGCAACAGCGATTGCAGGTCGGTGCGTTCGACGACATTGAACCAGTTGCCGTTACCCGCCCTGGTCAGCACGTCAGTCAATAGCTGTGCGCCACCTTGCGTCAGGGCGCGGGAATATTCGGCAAAATTTTCATTGGGCTTGTTCTGCCCCGTCAGATCTGGGAAGGAGTAAACCGCCACATCGAGCTTTTGTATGGGCGGCGGCAGGTGTCCGTCGTCGAATGATTTGAGACTTTTTGGGCTCTGGAAGAATGGAGTTTCCGGCTCAGTTTGCGGGTTGATTTAAGCCGCTTTGGCCTGGTG